>NZ_ANBH01000057.1 GCF_000341185.1 Nocardiopsis chromatogenes YIM 90109 | reverse complement strand
CTCGCCTCCCCGCCGTGCCCAAGAAACCGCTCCATTCAACTCGGGCCATGCGGCCGCGTTCACTGGGCAGGCTGCCAATGGCAGGCGGAGAAGAAACGGGGTGCCCCGTGCGCCCCGAGGAGAATGGAACCGGCGCCGGGGCCGCCCGTGCCTCCTCGCGGAGGGCTGAAGGGTGCGCTGGTGTCCAACGCCGGGGCCCGGGGGGCTCTATAGCCGGGTGTGAGGGCGAGTAGGAGTAGGAACGCGGCGGGCGCGACGCGATGCCGCGAAGACGAAGGCCGGTGGTCCCGTCCTGGAGCTCGGCCTGTGGGTAGAGCCGTGCTTCTCGTTGGCCTCAAATCCCAGCCGGGCGGTGCCGGGGAGCGGGCGAAGACGGGGCCGCCTGCCCGCCGCCCCGGGATGCACCGGATGGGGTGGGCCCAGACGTTGGGGCCGTGCGTGGGGCCGACAGCGGCGACGACACCGCCCCGACGCCCCGGGGCGGGCCCCTACGCGGCCCGCCGTGCCGGTGGGGCCGCTGTGGGCCGCTGGTGGCCGGGGCCGTGACTGGCGGGAGTGGGGACCGTGGCTGCCCACCTGTACGTCGCCGGGGCCGGGCCGCCCCCACCCGCGCCCGCGCGCCGAGGGCCTCGTCGAGCGGCGGCGGCCGGGCGAGGTTCTTCGGCCGGTCCGCTGGCCGCCTCGCCTGATCCGCTTGCGATCTCACGCCGAGAAGAGCGCTGCTGGCACCGGCCCGCCGACCCGGCGGGATAGCAGCCCCCGCACAGCCCCGGCCACCAGGTCGGATTCACGACCCCGGCGGCCGTGGGGCGCGAGGGGCGCCGGATGGAGAGACGTCGACTCGGAGAGCTGATGGCCAACACCGAAGGCACCACCTTCAAGCGGTGCACCTGCCGCGACGAGCAGTCCGGGAAGCTGCTCGGCGCCAAGTGCCCCAGGCTCAAGCGGCCCAGCGGGTCCTGGAACTCGGCCCACGGCAGCTGGGCCTTCCAGATCGAGCTGCCCCGCACCAGTAGCGGGGTGCGCAGGCAGGCCCGCCGCACCGGACTGGACTCCCAGACCGAGGCGCTGGACGGGCTGGACCGCGTCAAGGCCCTGCTCGACCTGGCCGACGAGGACGAGGAGGCGGTGGTGCGCATCGCCGACCTTGTCCAGAAGGCCATCAGGAACCGGCGCGACCTGCCCACTGAGGCCGAGGCCCGCCAGCACATCGGCGCCGGGGCCGGGGTGCGCGAGGACATCCCCACCCTGGCCGCGTGGCTGGCCGAGTGGCTGGAGGGAAAGAAGAAGCTCGCACCGGGCACGCGCCGCTCCTACCAGGGGCACATCGACAACCACATCGCCCCCAATATCGGGTGGGTACGCCTGGACCGCCTCCAGGTCGGGCACGTGCAGGCGATGTTCGACGCTGTCGAGGAGCACAACGACCACATCTGCGCCTGCAGAGAATCCGACGATCCGAAGACGCGGGCCTCGGTGCGGGGTCGGCGTACCGTCTCGGCGGCGACCAAGCAGCGCATCCGTGCCACGCTGCGCTCGGCGCTGAACGGGGCGATCGCCCGTCCCGACCTTCCCCTCCAGGTGAACGCGGCCTCGCATGTGGCCCTGGAGTCGGCGCCGCGGGTGCGGCCGATGGTGTGGACCGCCGACCGCGTCAAGCACTACCAGGCCACGGGGAAGGTTCCCTCGCCGGTGATGGTGTGGACCCCCGAGCAGACCGCCGCCTTTCTACTGCGCGCCCGCAGGGACCGGCTCTACCCGCTGTTCCACCTGATCGCGCACAAGGGGCTGCGCCGCGGCGAAGCCGTCGGGCTGGAGTGGGAGAACGTGCGGTTGGCGGACGGGCAGGTCGACATCCGTACCCAGGTCGTCCAGCTCGGGTGGGAGACCGTGACCTCGATTCCAAAGAGCGAGGCCGGCAGGCGCACCATCACCCTGGATGCCAAGACGGCGAAAGTGTTGAAGGCCTGGCGGCGCCGCCAATCCGAGGAGCGCCTCAAAGCGGGGGAGGAGTGGGCCGATGGCGGGCGGGTGTTCACCCGCCCGGACGGTGCGGGGTTGCATCCGGCGTGGGTGACCGACCTGTTCCACCGCATCGCATCCGAGGCCGGGTTGCCGCCGATCGGGTTGCACGGCCTGCGTCACGGGGCGGCGTCGCTGAGTCTGGCGGCGGGGGTGGACGTGAAGGTGGTCTCGGCCGAGCTCGGGCACTCGACGACGTTCTTCACCCAGGACACCTACCAGACCGTGCTGCCCGAGGTCGCGCGGGAAGCGGCGGAGGCCACCGCCGCAATGATCCCGATGAGCAAGTCGCGGAACTCTACTCCCGGATAGCACGCGCCGTTCCTCCTCATTGGCGGCCTCGCAGCGGCCGATGCAAGGCCGCCCAGCCTTGCGACGCACCACTGCTGGCCACGACCTCATTCTCCCTTACTAAGCGGACCGGACCCACGGCTGATTCAAAGTCCTGGCCGGGGAGGGGCTTTGCAGGTCACAAGCTGACACAAGCTGATGACGGGGGACGGGAACCTCCGACACACGACCACGGAGCCCCGGTAGGAGAACAGGGACTTCCATCTCTCTGACTCCGCGAGGACTCCGTTGCGCCCCCAGTCAGCCATGCACGTCCCGCTGACCGCCGACCTTCCATGGAGTGGCAGGCAGAGGTACTCTGAAGGTCATTGGTATAGCTCTAGCAGCGCCAGGGGAGAGTAATGGCGAAAGCGGAAGACAACCCTGACGAGGAGCTGGGCTATTTCAAGAACAGTGAGAGGGAAGGAGGGAGTGAGCAGGGGGATATTTTTACTCACGGTAATGTATCCGGCGGAACTGTGTTCCAGATGGGGACAATTCATAACGCTATCCAATTTCCGAGTGAAGTTCATTCGGGTGGGCGTGCGAAGAGTCTGGCCGAGCAGCGACAAGCACTTTACTTTGACCTGTTAAGAAAACAGCAAAAGAGTTATTTCGATTCCTGGAGTCAGGACCGGTTACACGCCAACGTAGCCTTCTGGGCCGCTGTGGTGCTCATGTTGAGCAGTGGGCTTGTCCTGTTGGCCGGTGGTGTCATGGCTCTGGCTCAGGGGAACTTTCAGCCACTGGCGACAGCGAGCCTGCCCGGCGTTCCGTTTGCGGCGATCGGGGCTGGTTTGGCGCTGTACGCGCGCAAGGCTAAGGCGGACACGATCGCTAGAGCTGATCGGGTCGAGGAACAGATTGTGAAGAGTCACGAATTGCAGACGGCTCTCACGCTGGTTGACGAATTTGAAGATTCTGAGAAGCGCGACAACATGCGCGCGGCAGTGGTGATGAAGACCATGGGCTTGCAGCCCAGCACTGAAACGGTCACTGATCGACTGCTTCCGGAGGCGGGCGGCGCCTCCAAGAGTGAAATCGAGCCGGAGGACCCAGAGGCCTGACCTTTGATAGAGGGCTGTTCTCTGTCGTGTGTTCATGGGCTTCATCGGAGTGTGGTCCCCGCAGCCACGCTGTGCCGCTGACCTGCCCCAAGAGGAGTCGGATCAGCAGTCATGACTGTGTGTCAATAATACAGTCTGACCTGTATGCCGTTGCGCGAGTGTCGACGACTTACTATATCGCCACAGAAATGGATCTCCCCCCTCGGGCGGGAGAGGTCCTGCTGAACGCCGAGTGATACGCTCGGCACCCTAGACGACGGTCCCTGGGGATCCCAAGATTAAAAGCCGCCAAAAACTCGGCTGCAAAGAGGCCGGGCTTAGGTGAAGTGTCGCGGTAGACGGGGCACGTCCACGCGACGAATGCG
Source organism: Nocardiopsis chromatogenes YIM 90109 (assembly GCF_000341185.1). Classification (GTDB taxonomy): domain Bacteria; phylum Actinomycetota; class Actinomycetes; order Streptosporangiales; family Streptosporangiaceae; genus Nocardiopsis_A; species Nocardiopsis_A chromatogenes. The sequence continues at coordinate 9,724 of NZ_ANBH01000057.1, read as the reverse complement.
GAGCTTATCCATGGACGCTCTGTTTTCAGATACTTAGGCCGCTTCCTCTGGAACTCCAAAGCCTGTTACATCAGGATAGTCCAGCCGGTGGGGACCCTGGGCCTCTCAGACAACGCCGCCGCGAAGTCGTTCAACGCCAGACGTTGGACGGGAAGGACCTGAAGCGATGGCGAGCCCTGGCACACCCCCTGGTGATGTTCGCCTGGATCAGCCGGTACGACCCGCAGGCGGGTTCAACGAACGAGCACCTCAGCCCGCTCATCTATGAGCAGCGCCCAGCTCGACTGGAATTCGCTGCCTGATCATCGGGTGTCCACGGCCACGGATGAACGCCCGTGGGTCCTGTGGGGACGGGGCAGGATCGTCTAGCAGTCCGACCACTTTGCCAGAGGCCGTAGCCGTACTGGTGGCGTCTATGGTGCGGGCGACTTGGGCATGGGTGGAGACCACCGAAGCCCGAGATCCCGATTCGGCCCGTACCACCGCATCCACGGCGCCATTATCGAGGCGAACAGGCGCACCTGTGGTGTGCGGGCGGTGTCCCACAGCTGGGTTCCGGTCGCGGTGACCAGGGCGGCGGCTCCGGCCTGGGCGAGCTGGGCGGGGTCGGGCAGCATGAGGGGGTTGGGCCTCCCTGCGCGGTCGGATGGGGCGGTGTGGGCCATGGAAGCACACACAGGAGGCGTTCACGCGGGATCCGGCGGTGGTGTCCGGATCGGGACACGTGGGGCGACCACACCCCAGTCGGGAGCGGCATCACGTTGTTCTGTAGGGGCGAGGGAGGAGGCCCTTGCGCGCTGCCTGGTCACCGTCTGGGGGTGGTGCGGTTGCTCGTTCGTCTCGGCCAGCGGATCGAGTCTTTTGAGGTTGTGCCCCGTGGTGGCCTGGGGCGGGGAGAGGGGGTCTGGTGCGGCCAACGGCCCCATCCGGGCAGCGGTGGGCGTTCAGGGACGGACCAGTGGGGGGTGTCCCTGGGCGCGTAGCGGGACGACCATGGGCCAAGTTCAGCTGGTCCGCTAGGTCGGGGGCGAGCTCGGTCCAAGCTGGAGAGCGAACGGGGAGCCGAAGGTGGGGGTGCCCGCCGGGTCTGTCGGACACCCAACAACCCGCTGACCTGCGGTTTCTTGGGTGGGCCCCCAGGGGATCGAACCCTGAACCCGCGGATTAAAAGTCCGCTGCTCTGCCAGTTGAGCTAAGGGCCCGGGACATTGCCAGGTTCACCTGGGCATATGTCACCGCGGCTCACTTTACCTCAGCCGCGCGACGGGCGCACAGCGGAGGATTCGCATCTGCGCCGAGGGAGCGCCGGTGTGGATGGGCGGCCGTGCGTGTCCCCCTCGGGGAGGTGTCCCCAGGGGTCAGGGGGCCGGATCAGGGGACGGCCAGGGGACTACCTGATGTGCACGGGCCCGTGTTGCGGGCAGGCTGGGAGTATGAACAACGACTTCGGGAAGAAGCAGCTCCGCCGGAGTGCCGACCAGCGCATGCTGACGGGCGTCTGCGGGGGCATCGGCCGGTTCGTCGGGATCGACGCCAATATCGTCCGGCTCGCATTCGCGGTCTTCACCCTGCTGGGCGGCAGCGGGATCCTGCTCTACATCATCGCCTGGGTCATCATGCCGGACGAGGGCACCGACACCTCCGTGCTGGAGCACGTCATCCGCAACTTCCAGGGCAAGCAGTCGAACCTGTGACCCGCACGGCGCGGGTGCAGGGGCGGTCGGGGGAGGCGGCCCTCAGGCGGTGGGCTCGGGGGCGCGCATCAGGGCGGTCGTCTCCTTCGACAACCGTCCCCACGGGGCGGCCAGTGCCACCGCCCCCGCCACGCCCAGCAGGCCCGCGCCGGTGATCACGGTGTTCATGTCGGCCACCTCCACCAGCAGGCTCGCCACCGCGATGCCCACGCCCTGGGCCGCCTGCAGCCCCGCCGCGACCAGGCCGAACGCCAGTCCGCGGCCCTCGTCGGGGACGCACAGCACGAACGCGGCGTTGGCCACCAGCTGGTAGGCGGCCAGCGCGCCGGAGGCCACCAGCAGCGCCGCCATCAGNCCCCCAGCCACAGCGGCGGGTCGGCCCACCAGGCCAGCAGCGGCAGCGACCCGCCCACCGCCAGCGGGCCGATCAGCCGGATGCGGGTGCGCGGCCCGATCAGCCGGGTCAGCACGAACCCTCCGACCAGCGCCCCCATCGACGGCGCCGCCATCAGCAGCCCCGCGGCCCCGGCGCCCGCCCCGGCCGCGTCGGCCAGTGGGCCCGCCAGCCCGTAGGGGACCATGTAGAACCCGGCCAGCCAGGCGAACAGCGCGAGCGTGCGCAGTCGCGGGTCGCCGAAGACCAGCCGCGCCCCGTCCCGGGTCGTCCGCCACAGCCCCGGACCCGGCCCGTCCGGCGCCGCCACCGGGGCCGGGCGCGCCCGCACCCCCAGCCGGATGAGCAGCGCCGACAGCAGGAATGTGCCGGCGTTGACCATCACCGCCGCGTTCGGCCCCACTGCGGCCACCACCCAGCCGCCGGCGATCAGCCCGGCCAGGGTGCCCACGTGCGAGGTGAGGTTGATGATCGCCGAGGCGGCCACGAACCGCTCCCCCTGCAGCACCTCGGCCATCAGGGCGGCCCGCGCGGCGCCGAACGGCACCACCGGCAGGATCGAGCAGAACAGCAGCCCCCAGATCGCCCACAGCGGCAGCCCCGGCACCCCGATGCCGAACACCAGGCCCGCCCGGACCAGGTCCGCGGCGAGCATCACGCGGCGGCGCGGCAGCAGGTCGGACAGGCCCGACAGCAGCGGTCCGGCCAGCACCTGCGGGACGAAGGTCAGAGCGATGGTGACGCCCGCCGCCAGCGGGGACGCGGTCTGCTGGTAGACCAGCAGCACGACGGAGATGCTGAGCAGGTAGCCGCCCGCCATGGACAGGGCGTGGGCGAGCCACAGGGTGCGGAACTCGGGGACTCTGACGACCTCGGCGTAGGCGCTCTTCCAGTCGGACGGCCCGTCGGGCCGGACGCGGCCCGTGTGCGGATCACCCACCTGCGACTCCCTCGTGGTGCGCTGTCTGCGTCACTCTCGGTCGCTATTCGATGACCTACAGTCCCTGATCGGGGCCGGATCTCGCAAGCGGTTCGCCGGAATTCGTAGCGTATTCGTTGCCGCGGCCGGGCCCGCTCACCCCCAGCCGAGCTCGTGCAGGCGCGCGTCGTCGATGCCGAAGTAGTGGGCCACCTCGTGCACCACGGTCACCCGCACCTCCGCGACGACCTGCTCGGGCGTCTCGCACACGGCGCAGATCTCCCGCCAGTAGATGGAGATCCGGTCCGGGAGCACCCCGGCGTAGGACTCGCCGCGCTCGGTCAGCGGCACGCCCTCGTAGAGGCCGAGCAGTCCGGGCTCGGGGGGTTCGTCCTCCACGGTCACGACCACGTTGTCGATCAGGCTGGTCAGCTCCTCGGGGATGGAGTCCAGGGCGTCGGCGACGAGTTCCTCGAAACGGCGGCGGCTGAGTTCGACCACACCCCGTATTCTGCGCGACATCGGCCGCATCGCGCGCAGGGCGTTGCCTCTCATGGACGCGAGGGCATGATGGATACCGTGTTGCCTCGCTTGGGAAGGGCCCTCGCGGCGGTCCGAGAACGCCTCGCCGCGAGGCGGGAAGGGCTGCTGAAGGCCGGGCGGGTCGCCGCCGTGGTCCTCGCCGGGCTGGGCGGCGGATGGCTGGGCCTCGCGGTCGGGGGCCAGGTGCTCACCCCGATCGGCCCGGCCGACGTGAGCCTGTCGGTCGGCCCGAGCTGGCGCGGCGAGACCGTGGTGGACGTGGCCCCCCTGGGCACCCTGGCCTTCGACACCCACTCCGCGCCCCTGCGCTTCGAGGCCTCCATCGACGAGATCCGGCTGGCGGCCGCCGAGGAGATGTTCCAGGACCCCGAGGCGATCGACCGGATGGGCCGCACCATCGGCGGCGAGGTCAAGGCCGGGGTCATCCGGCTCATGGCGCAGTCGGCGGCCGCCGCCGCGCTCGGGGCCGGGCTGGTGGGCCTGGCCCTCTTCCGGAGCTGGCGCCGCGCCGGGCTGAGCTGCGCCACCGCCCTCGCCGCCTTCCTCACCGCGGGAGGCGCCGCGGCCGCGACGTTCAATCCGTCCGCGATCGCCGAGCCGCGCTACTCGGGCCTGCTGGCGGGCGCCCCCCAGGCGGTGGGCAGTGCCGAGGCCGTGGTGAGCCGCTTCGACCAGTACCGGGAGCAGCTGGCCTCCCTGGTGGGCAACGTCTCCCGGCTCTACGAGGTGACCTCCACCCTCCCCGTCTACGAGGGGGACGACTCCACCGTCCGGGTGCTCCACGTGTCCGACATCCACCTCAACCCCGCATCGTGGAATGTGATCTCCTCCATACAGGAACAGTTCCAGGTCGACCTCATCGTGGACTCGGGCGACCTGACCGACCGGGGGAGCGCCGCCGAGGACGCGTTCGCCGACGAGATCGCCGACCTGGAGGTGCCGTACGTGTGGGTGCGCGGCAACCACGACTCCATGGGCACCCAGCGCGCGGTGGAGGCCCAGCCCAACGCCGTCGTCCTGGACGAAGGCGCCGAGGAGGTGGGCGGCATCGTCTTCTACGGGGCGGGCGACCCGCGCTTCACACCCGACAAGACCGCCGCCAACCCCGGCACCGAGGAGGTGAAGCGGATCGGCGAGGCCCAGGCGGCGGAGGCCTCCGCGGAGGACCCGCCGGTGGACGTGGCCGTGATGCACGACCCCGCACAGGCCGAAGGGTTCGACGGGCGGGTGCCGCTGGTGCTGTCCGGGCACGGGCACCGCCGCTGGACCGAGCTGACCGAGTCGGGGACCCGGTACCTCGTGCAGGGTTCGACGGGCGGCGCCGGGCTGCGCGGTCTGGAAGGCGGCGTCGACCGGCCCAAGCCCTATGAGGCCTCGGTGCTCTACATCGACACCGAGACCAAGCGCCTGCAGGCGTGGGACGACATCACCCTGGGCGGGCTGGGGCTGACGTCGGCCCAGATCGAACGGCACATCGAGGAGGATCCGGACCGCTCGCTGGTCGCCCCGTCCCCCTCGCCGCCGTCCCCGTCCCCGGACCCCAGCGGGTCCCCGCCCGCCACACCCACCCGGGAGCCGGGTTCACCTGCGGCGACGCCCTAGGGGGAGGGGGCGGGGCAAACGCTTTGGCACTGGGGGTGAATCTCCCCTATGCTTGACGCGTCCCCGACGACAGGCGAAGCGGGCAGTTGGCGACCTCGTTCGTCGTCGAGGCCCCCATCGTCTAGTGGCCTAGGACGCCGCCCTTTCAAGGCGGTAACGCCGGTTCGAATCCGGTTGGGGGTACGGCTCCGGTCGAAGCAGTGTCGAAGGTCTGGCACAATGGAGGACACGGAGAGCGGCCGCCCCGGCGGCCGTAAAATTTGATACAAGGTCCTGTGGAGCAGTTAGGAGTGCTCGCCACCCTGTCAAGGTGGAGGCCGCGGGTTCAAATCCCGTCAGGACCGCGCGCCACGTCGGTGGCGGGGGCCAGGTAGCTCAGTTGGTACGAGCGTCCGCCTGAAAAGCGGAAGGTCGGCGGTTCGACCCCGTCCCTGGCCACTCGAAGCGAACGGTGAGATCCCCATCGCCTGAGAAGGCGATGGGGATTCTTCGTGTTTCCCGTCCTTCATCCGGGCCGGACCACCAGGCCCGGGATCGGCAGCTGGCCCTCGCAGGTGCGGTGCGGACCCTGCAGGTGCAGGCACCTCCGGCAGGTCACCGGCCCCGTGTCGCGCTCCAGGCGCAGCGGGTCGGCGGTGGCGCCGCAGGCGGGCACCGCCACCAGCACGCCGCCGCGGTGCAGGTCCACCAGGCCGTGCACGACGTCCGACCCGCCCACGGTGGCGTTCACTCCGGCGAGGGCGGCCCGTCTGCCGTGCAGGCGGGCGGCCAAGTGCTCCTCCCCCTCGTCGGGGAAGAGCGACAGCGCGGGCTCCGGATCGTGCATGGCTCCGCACCCTACCGACCGGGCGGCGCCCCGCCCCGGATCCGTGGGCCGCACTTTTGGGAAGGCGCTTTCCGTGTTAGGTTCCGTCCCCCCTCCGGGGTGGGAGCGATTCCACCCCTTCCCCGCTCACCGGGAGGAACCACCATGACCACCGACCACCGGCGGCCGCTGCGGCGCGCCTTCCTCCCCGTCGTCGGGGCCCTCGTGCTCCTCGTGCCGGGCGTGGCGACCGCCGCTGTCGGCGCCGCGACCGGCGCCGCGACCGGTGCCGGCGACGGAGCCCAGGCGGCCGCCTGCGGCGACGGCGGCTTCCACGCCGAGGCCGTCCGCGACGGCGGCACCTGGACGTCCCGCAACGGCGGCGGCGTCGTCTACGAGGGCGGCGACATGCTGCAGGCCATGCGCGCCGCCGTGGACAGCCTCGACCCCGGCCGCACCGAGCAGCAGCGGGTCGTCGTGCGCGGCTCGGGGACCATCCCCGCCGACGCCTCCCTCGACCTGCCCAGCCACACCTCCCTGGAGGCCTGCGGCACCATCGACGTCGTCGGGACGCCGTCCGGGAACAACGCCGCCGTGCGCATCCGGCACGCCCGGGACGTCTCCGTCCCCCACCTGTCGGTGACCGGCACCCCCTACTTCGGCGTGTGGGTCCGCACCTCGCAGGACGTGCACTTCGGCCAGGTCGACCTTCGCCTGTCCGGCGGCCTGGGGATGCGCATCGACAGCCGCGACGACGACTCGGTCCGCGAGGCCCGCGATATCGGTATCGACGACGTGTACGTGTCCGGGACGGACAACCACGGCGTGGAGACCTACGGGGTCGACGGCATCGACATCGGCACCGTCACCGCCCGGGACACGGCCTACTCCGGTCTCCTGCTCAACGACACGGTCAACGCCTCGGTGGACCGGGTCGACGCCGTGGACGCCGGTACGGGCACCGGCTACGCCGCCTTCCGGATGGCCAACCGCAACGGCCGGGTCGACGGCGGCTACCCCGTGAACGTGCGTGTGGGCGAGGTCCGCGCGCGCGGGGGCGGCCGGGGGATCTTCTGCGTGTCGGAGAGCGGCGGCGCCGTCATCGAGCGGGTGGACATCGCGGACACCGGCAACAACGCCGCCCTCATCGAGAACTGCCACAACGTCACCGTCGGAACGGCCGGGGGCACGATCGCCGGTCCCGGGACGGTGCGCCTGGCCGCCCGGAGCGAGTTCGCCAATACCTCCGACATCACCTTCGAGAACCTGACCTTCCGGAACACCGAGTTCAACGAGAGGCCGTGCGCCGTGAACACGGTCCTGCGCGGCATCAGGTGGGACGACAGCGCGAACAACGCCTGCTGACGCGCGGGCCGGACCGCGCATGAGGCGGGGGTGTTCCGCACCTGAGGGGGGAGAGGAGCGGAACACCCCCTTTTCACGGAGGGTTCACGGGGCCGGTCAGCAGTACTGGTCCTCCTTGTCGATCACCCGGTACGGGCAGTCGGCGTAGCCGAGCAGGTCCAGGACGGCTTCGCGGTTGCGGTCGGTCTCCCGGTCGATGATCTCGTCGCCGGGGTAGAAGCCGCCGCCCCCGGCGCTCGACGGGTACATCTCGAACGTGTAGTTGAAGATCCGCTGGTCGCCCCAGAGCCAGTCGTTGATCGTGCCGTCGGTGATGTACAGGTCGCTCGACTGCTGCGGCGTGTACCCGTTCGACCCGGCCATCAGGCGGCCCAGCTCGGCGTGGGTGTCGTATTCGTCCCGGCTCATCCCCGGGCCGGTCTCGTCATAGGTGTAGCCGTAGGGCCACAGCACGAGCTCTCCGTAGGTGTGGAAGTCGATGGCGGCGGTGATCTGCTGCTCGCCGCCGACGACGCGGCTGCGCACGAAGTCGGCCACGTGGCTCACCTCGGGCGCCGACTCCGGGGCGGTGCCCCGGTAGGTCTGCGACCACGGGCTCCCCGAGGAGCCGCCGCAGCAGCCCCAGTTGTAGTCCCAGTTGCGGTTCAGGTCGGTGCCCACGGCCCATCCGCCGCGGGCGGGCTGGCGGTTCTTGCGCCAGCTCTTGTAGGAGCCGTCGGAGATGTCGTACTCGCTGCCGTCGGGGTTGACGTTGGGCAGGATCCAGATCTCCCGGGTGTCCACCATCTCGGTGACCCGCGGGTCGCTCCCGTAGTCCTCGGTGAACATGCGCAGCAGGTAGACCGCCATCTCCACGGTCAGGTGCTCGCGGGCGTGCTGGGAGTGGGTGAACAGCACCTCGGGCCGGTCGTGGTCGGTGCCCACGTCGGAGGTGATCTTCACGGCCATCAGGTCGCGCCCCTCGTAGGAGGAGCCGACGCTGACCTTGGCGGCGAGGTCGGGGTTGTCGGCCACGACCTTGTCGACGACCCGGGTCAGCTCGCCGTAGTCGTGGTAGTCGGAGTCGGAGGGCGGGAAGTCGAGGATGCCCGGCCCCTGCTGGTCCGGTCCGGGCAGCGGTGTGACCTCGTACCCGAGGTCGGCCACGGCGTCGGCCTGGCCGGGCAGGGCGGTCACCACCACGGTGCCGTCGCCGACCTCGTCGACGGCGACGCCGGTGGCGGCGAGCTCGGTGCGCTCCTCGGCCGTGTCCGGCCCGGTGACCAGGTACTGGCCCGGGGCCTGGGCGNNNGCGCCCCCCGCCGTTCCGGCGGCGGCGGTGGTCAGTAGGAGGGCGGCCGATGCGGCCACCGCGAGGGGTCTGCGCGCGTGCATGGTGCGGGGCCTCCTGACGGGCGTGGGGGACATGCGTCGGCGGAGTCCACCCGTCAATTGGAGGTGGGGAGGCGCACGGGGGTCAACGATCGGGAACGGAATCCGTTCAACCGTTGAACAGTCGTCTCGCGCGCCCCCGGATGACGTGCCCGTGTGCCCGCGCGGGGCCGTGCCGGGTGGCCGGATCCGGCCACCCGGCGGCGGATCAGCCCGAGGCCGCCTGCGGCACCGGCGCCCCCTCGGAGGCCTGCACGAGGACGAACCCCTGCCCCTCGAAGGAGAGCTGGAAGGCCTCGCCGCTGCCGCGCCCGATGAGCGCCCCGGCCTTGGCGGTGCGCCGCACCCCGGTCCGCAGCGAGGTGGACCAGGCCACCGCGGCGTCGGTGTCGGCGAAGGTCGGCTGGTCGACGTTGAGCAGCACGGGGGAGCCGTGGCAGGCGATCGCGATGCGCCCGTGCCCGGTGAAGACGGTGTTGAACAGCCCCCCGGCGGCCATGCCCGCCCCCTGGACCCGCTGGATGTCCCAGTTCAGGCCGGGCTCGAAGGCGAGGATGTTCTCCCCGTTGACGGTCAGTGAGTCGCCTTCGAGGTCGATCAGGTGCACGTCCCAGGCGTCCCGGGCGAGGAACACGTCGCCCTGCCCGGTGACCGACATCAGCGGGGCGCCCTCGCCGGTCACGGCCTTCTTCAGGAACTTGCCCAGGCCGCCCGAGCCCTTGTAGGCGAAGTCGACGTTGCCCTGGTAGGCGACCATCGCCCCCTGCCGGGCGAGGAACTCGCCGTTGAACCGGACCCGGAGCATCTTTCCGTTCTGCAGCGACATGCCCGGGACGTCGTTCTCCCGTGCGGCCTCGAACAGCGGACTGCGCATGGCTCTGACCTCGTTCCCCTGCGTTCTGCCGTGGACGCCTGACCGTACCAACAGGGCCGTGCGGGGCGGCGCCGGTGCGGCCGCGGTACGGTATGCACAGTTTTAATTACGGAGAGTGGTTGCATTGGGTCCGTTCCCGCCGCCCCGCAGGAATCCG
>NZ_ANBH01000056.1 GCF_000341185.1 Nocardiopsis chromatogenes YIM 90109 | reverse complement strand
GCCCCCGCCGGAGCCGCCTCCGCCCCGCCCCCGCACACCGCACCCGTCGCCCCCGGCGTCGACCTGGCGGTGCGCGCCCTGCCCGGCGAGCCGCGGCACACCCTCACCTCGCTCACCGTGGACACGGGCTCCGGAGCGCAGGTCGACTACATCGACGGCGGTTCGGTCGCCTCCACCGCCGAGGTGGCCGACATGGCCGCCGCGCATCCCCGGCCCGGTGGACGGGCCGCCGTCGCCGCGGTCAACGGGGACTTCTTCGACGCCGGGGCCTCCTACGCGCCCCTGGGCGCGGCCGTGCGGGACGGCGAGGTCCTCTCCTCGCCCGCGCCCGACCGCCCCTACGCGGCCGTGATCGGAGAGGACGGCCGCGGCTCGGTGCGGCGGGTGCGTTTCGAGGGGACCGTGCGCACCCCGTCCGGTACGACCCGCCTGGACGCGCTCAACGCCCCGGAGATCCCCGAGGACGGCCTCGGGCTGTTCACCCGCGACTGGGGGAGCGCCTCGCGCGCGCGGGCCGTGCACGGCGCCGACCGGGTCGCCGAGGCGGTGCTCGCCGACGGCGCCGTGCGCGCCGTGCGCGACCGTGCCGGGAAGGGGCCCATCGGACCGGGGACGCGCGTGCTGGTGGGCCGGGGCGCCGGGGCCGACCTCCTCGCCGAGCTGGGTGAGGGCGCGGAGGTGGAGGCCGACTACCGGATCGACGCCGGGGGCGTGCGGCCCCGGACCGTCCTCGGCGGCCGCCGCGTGCTGCTCCGCGACGGCCGCCCCACCGGCGCCGCCGACGGCGCCCGCCAGCCGCGCACCGTCCTGGGGTTCGGCTCCGACGGCACCCGGATGGTGGCGGTGGCCGTCGACGGCCGGGTGCCCGGCGCGCCCGGCGCAACCCTGGGCGAGGCGGCCGAAGCGGCCAAGGACGCCGGGGCCGCCGACGCGATCGAGCTGGACGGCGGCGGCTCCTCGGCGCTGCTCGCCCGCGACCCCGGCGGCCGCGGCCTCATCGCACGCAACCGCACCGGCGAGGGGCCGCGCGAGGTCCCCAACGGGCTGCTCGTCACCGCACCCGCCGGGGACGGCGCGCCGTCCGGCCTGTGGCTGCGCCCGCGGCTCGACCCGCGCCCCGGCCACGGTGCGCAGGCGCCCGCCCAGGACGACCCGTACTTCCTGTTCTCCGGGATGCGCCGCACCTTGGAGGCCGACCTGCACGACGCCGCCTTCGGGCCTGCGGGGGTCGGCGGGGGCGGCGGGCGCGTACCCGGGCTGCGGCTGTCCGCACCCCAGGGGTCGGTGCACGGGCACGCGTACCGGGGCGGCCCGCCCGGGAGCGTGGAGGTGACGGGCTCGGCGTTCGGCGTTCGGGGCGGTGTCGAACTCCAGGTCCTGCCCGGTCCGGAGCGTTTGGCGCCCGAACCCGAGCGGCTCTTCTTCCCCGGCGAGGAGGGCTCGGCCCCGTTCGTCGTCTCGGGTGTGGCGCCGGACGGCACGCGCGCCCCCGTGGAGCCCGACGACGTCCGGGTCGAGGCCGACCCGGACCTGGTGAAGGTGGAGCACCACCGCGACGGCCGGTTCGAGGTGCACCCGGCGGCGGGGAAGGGCGCGGGCGCCGTGGCCGTCGAGGCGGGCGGGGTGCGCGCCGAGGTGCCCGTCGCGATCGGGGCGACGACCGGGCGGCTGTCCTCATTCGAGGACGGCGGCGCGTGGACGGCCGGGGGCACGCGGGCACAGGCCGGGCTGCGGCCCGTCGAGGGCAGGCACGGCGCGGGCGTCGCGCTCCGGTACGACTTCACCGGGTCCGCGCGGACCCGGGCGGCGACGGTGCGGCCGCCTGAGCCGATCCCCGCGCGCCCGGCGGCCTTCGGGTTCGGCCTGCAGGTGAAGGGCGACGGCAAGGGCGCCACCGTGGCCGTGTCCGTCGTCGACGGCGCGGGCATCCGCCACGCCCTGTACGGGCCGCGGGTCGCCTGGACAGGGTGGCGGCCCGTGGAGTTCACGGTTCCGGACGACGCCGTGCAGCCGGTGTCGGTGACGTCCGTGTACCTGGTGGAGACGGACGGGGCGCGCTCCTACGAGGGCGAGGTGGCCTTCTCCGACCTCACGGGAGAGCTGGGGCGCGTCCCGGAGGCCCTGTCAGGTGAGTGAGGGCAGCGGGGACGGCAGTTCGACCGGCGGTGGTCCCGGTGTACCGGTCGGCCCCTGGGTCGGCGGATCCGTCGGAGGGTCCGTGGTCGGGTCGGTCGGGGGATCCGTCGGGGGATCGGTGGTCGGGTCGGGAGGGTCCGTGGGCGGATCGCTCGGCGGGTCGTCGGGCGTCGGGTCCGGGGACGGCGTCGTGGTCTCGGACGGGCTCGGCGAGGGGCTGGGGGAAGGGCTCGGGGACGTGCTCGGTTCCGGGGCCTCGTTCTCCACGGGATCTCCCCGCGTGGTCGCTGTGCCGCTCTGGCGCGCCTCGGCGGGCGACGGGTCGGGTGACCCGCCCGGGGCGGCCGGTGTCGCCCGCTCAGGGGCCGCCTCAGGGGCGAACGTCCCGTTAACGACCGCCCACCCGGCGAGGCCGGCCATGGCGAGGAGCCAGGCGGCGGCCACGGCGAGAAGGATGTGCTGCCGTCGCCGCGTGCGCTCCGGGGAGGTCAGGTGGGCGGCCTCTGCGGCCGGTGCCGCCGCCGCGCCCGCTGCCGCCGCCGTGCCCGCGGCGGCCGCGTCCGGCCCGACCTCTTCCGCGTGCGCCTCCGCGTGTGCCTCCGCACTCGGGCGGCGAGGCACGCTCGGCGGGTCGGGCACGTACGGGCGCTCTGGGGAGTCCACGACCCGGACGCGCCCGGTCCGGTCGGGGGGCGGGCCGCCGATCCGCGTGTCCGGGTCGTCCGCCGCCCGCGCGCCCGCGTCCAGCAGCTCTTCGTCGCTGCAGTAGGGGAGGCCGAGCAGCGCCCGCAGCACCTCCGCGGCGCTCGGCCGCC
>NZ_ANBH01000055.1 GCF_000341185.1 Nocardiopsis chromatogenes YIM 90109 | reverse complement strand
GGCCCGCGCAGCCGTTCGGGCACCGCCAGCAGGTCGTCGGTGTCGACCGGGTAGCGCCCGCGCGCGGCGAAGGCGACCACCTCGGCCCAGGCGTACACGTCGGCGGCGTCCATGTCGGAGGCGGGCCCGGACCGCTCCGGCGCCCCGGCGCCCACCACCCGCGGGCCGTCCGGCCCGAGCACCACGTCGGCCGGGGTGAGGCGGCCGTGCGCGGCGCCCGCCCGGTGCAGCGCGGCCAGCGCGGTGGCGGCGGCGATGGCGACCCGGGCCAGGGCGGCCCCCTGCAGCGGCCCGTCCCGGGCGACGGCGGAGGCCAGGTCGGGGCCGTGCACGCGGGCGGTGGCGGTGTAGGGCGGGTCCCCGTCCGGATCGGCGCCGAGCAGGTCGGGGCCGCAGCGGCCGGAGGCGGCCCGCAGCGCCTCGGGCGGGGTGCCGGGGACGGCGACCACGGCCTCGGTCCCGTCCGGCGCGACGGCCAGGTACACGGTCCGGCCGACCCGCGCGGTGACACGGTAGGGGCCGATCCGCTCCGGCCCGGGACCGGCGTCCTCCACGGGGACCACCTCCGCTCCGTCCGGTTCGTCCGACTCCTCCACGTCTTCCCCTCTATGGGACGCGCTTGAACCCCCCTCCGCCGTGTCGCCCAGCGGCGACATTCCCCTTCCGTTCCTGACAGAAGACGGCAGGAAAGCGCCGTAGAACGGGGGGACGACGACGAAGGGAGGCGCGGGACATGGGGGACGACCGACCGCTGGAGGGCCGGGTCGCGCTGGTCGCCGGGGCCACGCGCGGCGCGGGCCGTGCGATCGCGGTGGAGCTGGGCCGCAAGGGGGCGGTGGTGTACGCCACCGGGCGGACCACGCGCACGTCGCGCTCGGAGATGGGGCGCCCGGAGACGATCGAGGAGACCGCCGCGCTGGTGGAGGCCGCTGGAGGCACCGGAATCGCCGTCCAAGTGGACCACTTGGAGCCGGAGCGGGTGAAGGCGCTGGTCGAGCGGATCGACAGCGAGCAGGGGCGGCTCGACGTGCTGGTGAACGACATCTGGGGCGGCGACGTCTACCTCACCGAATTCGGGCGCCGCCTGTGGGAGCACGACCTGGGGCAGGGCCTGCGCATGCTCCGGCTGGGCATCGACACGCACGTGACCACCAGCCACTTCGCGCTGCCGCTGATGATCCGCCGCCCGGGGGCGCTGGTGGTGGAGATGACCGACGGCACCACCGAGTTCAACGCCGGGTACCGCGCCGACGTCGGGCTGTTCTACGACCTGGTCAAGACGTCGGTGCAGCGTCTGGCCAAGGCCCAGGCGCACGAGCTGCGCGACCACGGGGGCGCGGCGGTCGCGGTCACCCCCGGCTGGCTGCGGTCGGAGGCGATGCTGGAGATCTACGGGGTGGGGGAGGAGAACTGGCGCGACGCGGTGGCCAAGGAGCCGCACTTCGCCATCTCCGAGTCGCCGGCCCTCGTCGGGCGGGGCGTGGCGGCCCTGGCGGCCGACCCGCGGGCCGGGGTGTGGACCGGGCAGACGGTGTCCAGCGGCCACCTGGCCAAGGTGTACGGCCTGACCGACGCCGACGGGAGCCGCCCCGACGCCTGGCGGTACATCTCCGAGGTCCAGTACGCCGGGCGGGAGGCCGACACCACCGGCTACCGGTGACGCTACCGGTGACGGTCGCAGGGAATCGCGGACACGAAAGGTCCGCGATCCCTCCTACGTTCGCCCGCATGAGCGACGAGATCACACCGTTCCGCATCGACGTCCCCCAGGCCGACCTGGACGACCTGCACCGCCGCATCGACGCCTGGCGCCGGCCCCCGGGGCTCCCGGGGGCCGGGTGGGAGTACGGCGTGGAACAGGACCACCTGAGCGCGCTGGCCGCCCACTGGCGCGACGGCTTCGACTGGCGCGCACGCGAGCGTGCGCTGAACACACTGCCGCAGTTCACCACCGGGATCGACGGGCAGCGGGTCCACTTCGTCCACCTGCGCTCCAGCGAGGCGGACGCGGTTCCGCTGCTGCTCACGCACGGCTGGCCCAGCACCTTCGCCGACTTCGCGGACATGGCCGCGCCGTTGGCCGAGCCGTCGGCGCACGGCGCGGCGGGCGCGGTGCCCTTCCACGTCGTCGTGCCCTCGGTGCCGGGGTTCGGCTTCTCCGGGCCCACGCGCGAGACCGGCTGGTCCGCCCGGCGGGTCGCCCACGCCTGGGCGGAGCTGATGCGCCGCCTGGGCTATGACCGCTTCCTCGCGCACGGCGGGGACCTCGGGGCGATCGTCTCCCCCGAGCTGGGCCGGATCGCACCGGACCGGGTGCTGGGCGTGCACCTCAACGCGGTCGTGGCGCCGCCGGACTGGAGCGCGGAGGACCCGCTGGCCGGGCTCTCCGAGGACGACGCGGCCGCGGTGTACGCGGGGGCGGACGAGTGGGAGCGCCGCTCCGGCTACGCGGCCGTCCAGTCCACCCGCCCGCACACACTGGCCTACGCCCTGAACGACTCCCCGGTCGGGATGCTCGCCTGGAACCTCGAATGGTTCGTCGACTACGACCCGGCGCGGGGCGTGCAGACCCCGGTCGACCGGGACGCGCTGCTCACCGACGCCTCGGTGTTCTGGTTCACCGCGACCTCCGGCTCCGCCGCCCGCCACTACAAGGAGGCGGGCGAGGAGTTCTTCGGCGGCGCGGTGTCGGGCGTGCCCACGGCCGTGGCCGTCTTCCCCGGCGACGGCGCGGTGCGCGGGCTGGTCGAGCGCTCCAACCGGGTCGTGCGCTGGACCGAGTACGACCGGGGCGGCCACTTCGCCGCACTGCAGGCACCCGACCTGCTCACCGCCGACATCCGCGCGTTCGCGGCCGAGGCGGCCGGGTGAGGGGTCATGGGCCCTCGCGCCACAGGCGCTCCATCTGGCGGCGGTCCCGCTTGGTGGGGCGCCCGGCGCCCCGGTCGCGGCGCGGCGGCGGGGCGAACGCCTGCGGCGGCGCGGCCACGGTCGGCTCGGGGGTGTTGTCGACGTAGCAGCGCTGGGCGATCGGCGCGCCCACCCGCTTGTCGATGATGTGCGCGACCTCCACGACGCGGGTGGTGCCGTGCAGCCGCACCCGCACCTCGTCGCCGGGGGAGACGCCCGCGGCGGGCTTGGCCGGTTTGTCGTTGACGCGCACGTGCCCGCCGCGGCACGCCTGCGCCGCGTCGGACCGGGTCTTGACCAGGCGGACCGCCCAGAGCCACTTGTCGATCCGGGTACTCGGCGGCCCCTGCGGCAGCGGAGGCCCAGCGGCGGCGGGCTGGTCGGTCACGTGCGCACCCCTCCTGCTCGGCGGTCCCGGGCGGCTCGCCCTCCCCGAACTCTAGGCGGTCCCCTCCTCGCTCGGCCACGCCGCGGTGGGCTCGGCGTCGGCGGGGGAGGGGGACCAGGACTCGCCGGGATCCGCCGTCGGTTCCGGGGTGGGGTCGTCCGGTTCCCCGTCCGGTGTCTCCTCCTCCGGTGTCTCCTCCCCCGGTGTCTCCTCCTCCGGCGTGTACTCCGGAGTGGGCTCCGATGTCTCGGGCGCCTGCTCGGGCGTGGTCCCGGGATCACCGGCCCCGCCGACCGGCCCACCTCCTCCACCGGTGGACTCCGGCTCCGGCCCGGGGCCCTCCCCGGCCGGGGCGGTCTGGCGGGCCGGGATCGCGTCGGGGAGGGTCCACCACTCCTCCCGCGGGATGCGGTCGGCCAGCAGCCAGGCCGTGCCGCCGAGGAGCAGCACCGCCAGGACGGCCAGGAGCGCCGCGCCGCTCGGCCGCCGTCGGCGCCGTCCGCGGGGGCGCGGCGCCTTCGCCGGGGGCACGGTCGGCGGCGGTGCGGCCGGTGGCGGCGCCGCTGTCGGGGGCGCCACCGGGGGTGCCGACGGGGGCGCCGACGGGGCGGGCGCCAAGGGAGCCGTCGCGACCACCGTGCGGCCCGCCGCCGCCGAAGCCCCTTCCCGGAGGACCTCCGTCACCGCGTCGGGCGACTCGGCCTCCGGCCCGGGGTCCCGTCCCACCAGCGCCCCCAGGACGCGCACTGCAGTGGGCCTGCGCGCCGGGTCCTTGTCCAGGCAGGCCCGCAGCAGCGGCCGCAGCCGCTCGGGCACCTCCTCCAGGTCCGGCTCGTCCGAGACGACCTTGTGCAGTACCTCGTGCACGCTGTCCCCGTCGAAGGGGCCCCGGCCCGAGGCGGCGAAGGTGATCACCGCCGCCCACGCGAACACGTCCGCCTCCGGTCCCACGCGCGCGCCCCGGATCTGCTCGGGCGCCATGTAGGCGGGTGTGCCGGTCACCGCTCCGGTCTGGGTGAGGGTCGCGTCGCCGGTCCGGGCGATCCCGAAGTCGATGACCCGCGGCCCGTCCGGGCCCAGCAGCACGTTGGCCGGTTTGAAGTCCCGGTGCACGACCCCCGCACTGTGGATGGCCACCAGGGCGGTCGCCGTGGCCACCGCGAGCCGGTCCAGGGAGGCCCCGGTGCGCGGCCCTTCCCTGTGCACCGCCGCGCGCAGTGTGGGGCCGCGCACGAATTCGCTGGCGATGAAGGGCGGGTCGCCCTCCACGTCGGCCTCCACCACGGCCGCGGTGCAGAACGGCGCCACCCGCCGCACCGACTCCAGCTCCCGCGCGAAGCGCGCGCGCTGCAGTTCACCGCCCTCCCAGGCGCCGGACAGGACCTTGACCGCCACCTCGACCCCGTCGGGGCCGGTCCCCAGGTACACGGTCCCCTGTCCGCCGCGTCCGATCTGCTCCGTGATCCGGTAGGGCCCGATGCGCTCGGGCATCCCACCGCCTTCCCCTCCGGCCGGTGTCGTCATCGCGCCTTCCCCTCACTCCGCGTCTGTCTCCATAGGACGTCGGCGGCGGCACATTCCCCCTGGACCGGACGGCGACACTTGCCTTACTCCTGGGCTGGGCGGTGGCACGTCGTGGGCTGGGCGGCGGCACGTCCTGGGCTGGGCGGTGGCACGTCCTGGGCTGGGCGGCGGCACGTCGTGGGCTGGGCGGCGGCACATTCCCCCTGGACCGGACGGCGGCATGTCCTGGACCGGACGGCGGCACGTCGTGGGCTGGATGGCGGCACGCTGGAGGCCCGTCGGCTCCCCCGCACGTGGGAGGCCTCAGGCCGGAATCCCTCTGCGGAGGGTGAACCGGGGGCCGCACCGGGGGTGAGGATCGGGGGCATGCAGACGACGACCGAGCCGAAAACGGGGGCCGCGGTCCCGCGCTGGGCGGAGGTGGCGGCACCGGCCGCCCTGGTGTGGGCGGCGGCCTACGGAGCGCTCCGCCTCTTCTGGACGCTGGCCGGGCGCCCATGGCTGCCGCCGGTCGGGGACGACCTGGGCCCGTTCTCGGACTGGCCGGTCGTGCTGCTGTGCGCGGGCACCGCGGTGATCGCGGGGGCGGTCGCGGTGCCCGCCCTCCGGCCGCGCAGCCGGGGCGGGCACCGGGCGCTGATGGCCGCGGGCGCCGCCGTGGCCGCCGGGACGGCGCTCTCCTCCTTCCTCCTCATCCTCGACGTCGTCGGCCTGCTGCTCCTGGGAGCCGGGGGCATCCCGCTGCACGCGGGGGCGGCGGCGAGCCGCGCCGCGTGCGCCTTCGGCGCGGTGGCGCTGGCGGCCGCACTGGTGGCCGAGCACCGCCGGGTGCGGGGCGGGTGCCCCTCCTGCGGCCGCGCCCCGGGTGCGGCCCCGGCCCCCGAACGGGCGCCGGGGTGGGCGTTCGCGGCGGCCTACACGGTCGTCGCCGCCGTCGCCGTGCGGACGCTGGCCGAGGTCCTGGCGGGCGGCCGGGAGAACCCGCTGTTCCCCGACGGTGTCGACGACGCGTCGTCCGCCTTCGCCGCCGGGGCCTTCACCGTCGTCTTCGCCCTGGCCGGGATCGTGCTGCCGCTGGCGCTGGTGCACCGGTGGGGGAGGGTGTGGCCGCGCTGGGTGCTCCCCCTGGCCGGGCGGAGGGTGCCGCGGCCGCTCGTGCTGGTGCCCGGCGTCCTCGCCTCGGCCGGGATGGTGTCCTACTTCCTGATGAGCCTCGGCGTGCTGATCGCCGATGGCGCGGGGGCATGGGGCGCCCTGGGCTACCCGGCGTGGTTCTTCTGGGCGGTGATCCCCGCCTATGTGGTGTGGGGCGCTGGGCTGGGCGTCGCCACGGTGTCCTACCACCGCACCGGAAGGCCCCGGTGCGGCCACTGCGGCCGGGGGTGAGCGGGCTCTAGTCTCGGTCCCGGCCGTCCCGGACCGTGTCGACCAGCGCCGAGACGTCGTCCGACGGGTCCGCCCCTTCGGACAGGGCCCGCTCCATCAACGTGTGGAAAGGGGCGATCAGGTCGGTGCGCACTCCCCGCGCGCGGCTGGCGGACAGGAAGTTCTCATAGGCCCGGAGCTGCATCGCCAGTCCGGAGCCCTCCGTGCGGAAGTCGCCGGAGTCGACCTGGCGGGCCAGCGCGGGCAGGATGCCCGTCATCGCGGTCAGCCAGGGGAGTAGCCGGTTCTCGGTGAACTCTGTGACGGTTCCGCCCTCCGACCGGATGAGCGCGGCGGAGTGAACGAATCCGCCGAGCAGCCCGTACATGCCGGTAAGCAGCGCGATGTCGTTGAGTGCGGCGGTCCCGTCGGCGGAGCCCAGGAACGACGCCGCGCCGAGCGCGCGCAGAGCGGCCTCATGCTGTGAGAACACCGACGCGTCGCCGCTGTAGAGCACCACGGCGTCCGGGGTCCCGATCATCGCGGGCACCGCCATGATGCCTCCGTCGATGTAGGAGGCTCCCAGCCCGCGCGCCCAGGCGCCGGTCTCCTGCGCCTCCTCAGGGGTGCCGTTGGTGAGGTTCACCAGGGTGCGGCCGGACAGGCGGTCTTCTGCGGTGCCCAGCGCCTCGCGCAGTGCGGGATAGTCCAGCACGCAGGCGACGACCAAGGGGCTCGCCTCCACGGCGGCGGCGGGGGAGTCGGCGCGCACCGCGCCCTCGGCGACGAGCGGGCCGGCCTTGGCGGCCGACCGGTTCCAGACGGTGACCGTGTGCCCGGCCTTCAGGAAGGCCCGGGCCAGGGCGGTGCCCATGTCGCCGAGGCCGATGACGGTCACCGGGGCGGGGGAGGTGGAAGCAGACATGCCGTCCTCATTCGTCGATGTGTTCGGGGTGGACGTCCGCCATCCTGGGCCGCACACTGGAGCAGCGACAAGTACCTACTTTTTTGTCGGGTACTCACCAAAAGGTAAGAATCGGAGAGGCGATGAAGCGTCGGCGGACCTACGTCTGCGGGCTCGACGCGGCGTTCGGCGTCGTCGGGGGCAAGTGGAAGGCGCTCCTGCTCTGGGAGCTGGACCAGGGCGTCCGCCGCTTCGGCGAGCTGCGCCGGGCCCTTGAGGGCATCAGCGAGAAGATGCTCATCCAGCAGCTCAGGGAGATGGAGCACGACGGGCTGGTGCACCGCGAAGTGTTCCGGGAGGTCCCGCCGCGTGTGGAGTACTCCCTGACCGACTTCGGCCGCTCCCTCAACAAGGCGATGGAACCCCTGGGCGACTGGGGCGAGGAGCACAAGGCGCGCATCGAGGCCCTGCACCTCTGACCGGGCGCGCCTGACGGCCCGCCGCCCGGAAAACCCTTCGACGCGCCGTGGGCCCGGTGGCAGGCTGGCCGCCATGGGCCATATCGATGTCGCGGGCGTGTCCTACCGGCTCCCCGACGGGGGGACGCTCCTGGACGAGGTGTCCTTCCGCGTGGGCGACGGCATGAAGGCGGTGCTCGTCGGCGCCAACGGCAGCGGGAAGACCACCCTGCTGCGCATCATCGCCGGGGACACCGACGCGCACGAGGGCGCCGTCACCCGAAGCGGGCGCATCGGGGTGATGCGCCAGTTCATCGGCTCCCAGGCGGCCGGTGCGCTGCCCGCCGACGCGACCGTGCGCGATCTGCTGCTGTCGGTGTCCGCGCCCCGGGTGCGGCGCGCCGGGCAGGAGCTGGACGCCGCCGAGCTGGCCATGATGGAGAACGACTCCGAGGCGGTGCAGCTCCGCTACGCCCAGGCCCTGTCCGACTGGTCCGACGCCGGGGGCTACGACGCCGAGGTGCTGTGGGACGTGTGCACCGTGGAGGCGATCGGCGTTCCCTACGCCCGCGCGCACTTCCGCGAGCTGGGCACCCTCTCCGGCGGTGAGCAGAAGCGCCTGGTGCTGGAGGCGCTGCTGCGCGGCCCCGACGACGTGCTCCTGCTCGACGAGCCCGACAACTACCTGGATGTTCAGGGAAAACGATGGTTGGAGGAGCGGCTCCGGAGCACCCCCAAGACCGTCCTGTTCATCAGCCACGACCGCGAGCTGCTGGCGGCCACCGCCACGCACGTGGTCACCTTGGAGGGCGGCGGGGGCGCGGGGGCGTCGGCGTGGGTGCACGGCGGCGGCTTCGAGAGCTACCACCGCGCCCGCGAGGACCGGCACGCCCGCTTCGCCGAGCTGCGCCGCCGGTGGGACGAGCGCCACACGCAGCTTCGCGAGCTGGTCAAGCGGCTGCGCCAGAAGGCCGCCAACAACGACGACATGGCCAGCCGCTACCGGGCCGCCCTGACCCGGCTGACCCGGTTCGAGGAGGAGGGCCCGCCGCCCGAGCCGCCCAAGGCGCAGCGCATCGACATGCGCCTGCGCGGCGGGCGCACCGGCGTGCGGGCGCTCACCTGCACCGGCCTGGAGCTGACCGGCCTGATGCGGCCGTTCACGGCCGAGGTGTTCTACGGCGAGCGGGTCGGGGTGCTCGGCTCCAACGGCTCGGGCAAGTCGCACTTCCTGCGGCTGCTGAGCGACCCGGACGCGGTGGCGCACACCGGGACGGCCAGGCTGGGGGCGCGGGTGGTGCCCGGGCACTTCGCCCAGACCCACCACCACCCGGAGTGGAACGGGCGCACGCTCGCGGCGATCCTCGAAGAGGACCACGCCATGCCGCTGGACCTGGCGGCCCCGGCCCTGCAGCGCTATGAGCTCGTGCACCGGCGCGACACCCGGTTCGACGCCCTGTCCGGCGGCCAGCAGGCCCGCTTCCAGGTGCTCCTGCTGGAGCTGTCCGGCGCCACCATGCTGCTGCTGGACGAGCCCACCGACAACCTGGACGTGGAGTCCGCGGAGGCGTTGGAGACGGCCCTCGAAGGGTTCGAGGGGACGGTGCTGGCCGTCACACACGACCGGTGGTTCGCGCGCTCCTTCGACCGCTTCCTGGTGTTCGGGGAGGACGGCGGGGTCTACACCTCCGACGATCCCGTGTGGGACGAGGGGCGGGTCCGCCGGGCCCGGGCGTGAGGCGCGGCACGGGCCGGGGAGCGGGCTGTGGGACGGAGCACTGCAAAACCCCGCTAGAGTGTTGTACGCGGGTCGCCCGGAAGGGCGGAACGCGGCGATGGTCCTGTGGAGCAGTTAGGAGTGCTCGCCACCCTGTCAAGGTGGAGGCCGCGGGTTCAAATCCCGTCAGGACCGCGGATGGGCCCGGAACCGGAACGGTTCCGGGCCTTCGTCGTGTGCGGGGGCTATTCGGCGGTGCGGAACGCCCGGGACGTGTACAGCGCCACCGCCAGGGCCACGGCCGCCAGCAGCACGAACCCGATGGTGTAGGCCCCCGTCGCCTGGTAGACGCCGCCCATGACCAGCGGCGGGAAGTACCCGCCCAGCCCCCCGGCCGCGCCGACCAGCCCGGTCACCGTGCCGACCCGGGAGGGCTCGACCACCTTGGCGACCAGCGCGAACACCCCGCCCGTGCCCAGCCCCAGCGCGAGGGCGATGAGCACGAAGGACGCCCCGGCCGGGAACTCGGCCGGCGGGTGGAACGCCAGTACCACCGCGAACACGCAGGTGCCGATGAACGACGCCAGGCAGACCCGCACCGCCCCGATCCGGTCCGACAGCGTGCCGCCGATCGGCCGGGCGACGACCGCGACCAGCGCGAACCCGGCGGTGCGCAGCCCGGCGTCGGTCTGGGCGAAGGCGTAGGCGGTGGTCAGCAGCGTCGGCAGGTAGGTGGAGAAGGCCACGAACCCGCCGAAGGCCAGCGCGTAGAGCAGGGACATCTGCCAGGTCGCCTTGAGCCGCAGCGCGTCGCGCAGGCGGGGCAGCGCCGGCTCGGAGCTCGGCGTCCAGTCGGGCGCGTTGCGGCTGAACACCCACATGACCGCGCCCATCACCGCCAGGGCGGCGCACATCAGCAGGTGGGTGGCCAACAGCCCCCAGGCCTGCACCAGCACGGGGGTGAGGAACGCCGACAGCGCGGTACCGCCCATCCCGGCCCCGAACACCCCGGTGGCGAACCCCCGCCGGGCGGGGGCGTGCCAGGCGTTGACGAACGGGATGCCCACGGCGAACGAGGTGCCCGCCACGCCCAGGAAGAAGCCCCACAGCAGCAGCATCGGGTAGGAGCCGCCGGAGAGGCCGACCAGGAGGGTCGGCACGATGCTGATGAAGCAGACCGCGGTGAACATCACCCGCCCGCCCAGGCGGTCGGTGAGCGCGCCGACGGGGATCCGGCCCAGCGACCCCACCAGCACCGGCACCGCCACCAGCAGCGACGTCTGCGCCGGGGAGAGCGAGAGCTGCTCGGAGTAGGTCTTGGACAGCGGCCCCACCAGGTTCCAGGCCCAGAAGGTCAGCGCGAACGCCGCCGTGGCCAGGGCCAGATTGCCGCCCGCCGTGCCGCGGGCCGCGGCACGCCCCTCGCTCCGCTGCGCGGTCCCGCTCATCTGGACGCCTCCCCAGGGGTGTTCCGAATGCATTCAGGCTAGGACGATCACCCGGCGATTCCGAAGAGGAACGGGACCTGCGCCCCTGGTGTGTCGCGCAAATGCTTTGAGATCTTCACTCGAGGTGGTTGCATTCTCCGAGGGCGTTCGCACCGGAAATCCGGGTCGGAGTAAACGGCGGGTGATATTCGTGTCCAAGAACAGTAAATCCGCTGGTGGCGACGGTTCGGCGGGGGATTTCCTGCTGCGCCTGGGAACGCATCTGACGCGCACGCCGACCACCGCCGACCTGCGGGCCGAGTTCAAGGTGGGCGGCCGTGGTGCCGATGTGTTCTACCGGGACCGGTGGAGCCACGACAAAGTGGTCCGATCGACCCACGGCGTGAATTGCACCGGGTCGTGCTCGTGGAATGTCTACGTCAAGGACGGGATCATCACCTGGGAGACCCAGGCCACCGACTACCCGTCGGTGGGGCCCGACCGCCCCGAGTACGAGCCGCGCGGCTGCCCGCGCGGCGCCGCCTTCTCCTGGTACACCTACTCGCCCACCCGGGTGCGCCACCCCTACGTCCGTGCCGTGCTGGTCGGCATGTACCGGGAGGCCCGCGAGCGCCTGGGCGACCCGGTCGCCGCCTGGGCCGAGATCACCGCCGACCCCGACAAGCGCGCCCGCTACCAGTCGGCCCGCGGCAAGGGCGGCCTGGTGCGCACCACCTGGGACGAGGCCCTGGAGATCGCCGCCGCCGCGCACGTGCACACCATCGCCGCCTACGGGCCCGACCGCGTCGCCGGGTTCTCGCCCATCCCCGCCATGTCGCAGGTCTCCCACGGCGTCGGGGCCCGCTTCGTCAACCTGCTCGGCGGCTCCATGCTCTCCTTCTACGACTGGTACGCCGACCTGCCCGTCGCCTCCCCGCACGTCTTCGGCGACCAGACCGACGTGCCCGAGTCGGGCGACTGGTGGGACGCCGCCTACCTGGTGCTGTGGGGCTCCAACGTCCCCGTCACGCGCACCCCCGACGCCCACTGGATGGCCGAGGCCCGCTACCGGGGGCAGAAGGTCGTGGTGGTCGCGCCGGACTACAACGACGCCGCCAAGTTCGCCGACGAGTGGGTGGCCCCCCACCCCGGCACCGACGGCGCGCTGGCCATGGCCATGGGCCACGTGGTGCTGCGCGAGCACTTCGCCGACCGGCGCACCCCCGCCTTCGACTCCTACGTGCGCACCTTCACCGACCTGCCGTTCCTGGTCACCCTGGAGGAGCGGGACGGGGCCTTCGTCCCCGGCAAGTTCCTCACCGCCGCCGACCTGGAGGCCACCGCGGGCGAGGAGAACGCCGCCTGGAAGCCGCTGCTGGTGGACGAGGACACCGGGGAGCCCTACGTCCCCGACGGCACCCTGGGCCACCGGTGGGGCGACTCGGGGGCCGGGCGGTGGAACCTGGAGCGCCGGGGGCGCACGCCGCGGCTCACCTTCCACGACCCGGACGGCCCCGCCGCCGAGGTGGCGCTGCCCCGGTTCGACACCCCCGACGGGCACGGGCGCGAGCTGCGCCGCGGCGTCCCGGTGCACACCGTCGGCGGGCACACCGTCACCACCGTGTTCGACCTGATGATGGCCCAGTACGGGGTGGAGCGGGAGGGGCTGCCGGGCACCTGGCCGGTCGGCTACAACGACCCCACCCAGCCGGCCACCCCGGCCTGGCAGGAGACCGCCACCGGGGTCCCGGCCGAGCGGGCGGTGCGCATCGCCCGGGAGTTCGCCGCCACCGCCGAGGCCAGCGGGGGCCGGGCGATGATCGTGCTGGGCGCCGGGACCAACCAGTGGTTCCACGGCGACACCATGTACCGGGCCTTCCTGGGCCTGCTGCTGCTCACCGGATGCCAGGGGGTCAACGGCGGCGGCTGGGCGCACTACGTGGGCCAGGAGAAGTGCCGCACCAGCGCCGGGTGGGCCGCCTACGCCTCGGCGATGGACTGGACCCGGCCCGCGCGGTTCATGGCGGGCACCGCCTACTGGTACACCCACACCGACCAGTGGCGCTACGACACCTACGGCGCCGACGCCCTGGCCTCGCCGACGGGGCGGGGGGCGGTGGCCGGACGGCACACCGCGGACCTCGTCGCCGCCTCGGCCCGTATGGGGTGGATGCCCTCCTACCCGACCTTCGACCGCAACCCGCTGCGCCTGGCCCGCCAGGCCCGGGAGGCCGGGAAGGACCCCGCCGAGTACGTCGTCGACGAGCTGGAGGCCGGGCGCCTGCGCTTCGCCGCCGAGGACCCGGACGCGCCGGAGAACTGGCCGCGCGTGCTCACCGTGTGGCGGTCCAACCTGCTCGGCTCCTCCGCCAAGGGCAGCGAGTACTTCTCCCGCCACCTGCTGGGCACCGACTCCTCGGTGCAGGGGTCCGAGGCGGGCGGCGGCCACCGCCCCAAGGAGGTGGCCTGGCGCGCGGACGCGCCGACGGGCAAGCTCGACCTGCTGCTCAGCCTCGACTTCCGGATGACCAGCACCACGCTGATGTCCGACATCGTGCTCCCGGCCGCCACCTGGTACGAGAAGCACGACCTGTCCACCACGGACATGCACCCGTTCGTGCACGCCTTCACCCCCGCCATCGACCCGCCGTGGGAGGCGCGCACCGACTTCGACGCCTTCCACGGGCTGGCGCGGGTGTTCAGCGAACTGGCCGAGGACCGCCTGGGCGCCGCCGAGGACGTCGTGGCCGTGCCGCACGCCCACGACACCCCCGGGGAGATGGCCCAGCCCGGCGGAACCGCCCCGGACTTCCGGCACACCGGCGAGCGCCCGGTCCCCGGGCGCACCATGCCGAACCTGGTGGTGGTCGAGCGCGACTACCCGGCGGTGGCCGAGCGCATGGCGGCGCTGGGGCCGCTCGCCGAGGGGCTCGGGCTGCCCGTCAAGGGCGTCTCCTTCACCCCCGACCGCGAGGTGGAGTGGCTGCGCGAGCGCAACGGGACGGTGCGCGGCGGCGTCGCCGACGGGCGCCCGCTTCTGGACACCGACATCAAGGCATGCGAGATGATCCTGGCCCTGTCCGGCACCTCCAACGGCCGCCTGGCCGCCCAGGGGTTCGAGCGGCTCGCCGAGCGCACCGGGACCGACCTCTCCGACCTGGTCCACGACGGGGCCGGGCGCCGGGTCGTCTTCTCCGACACCCAGGCCCGCCCCACCCCGGTGGGCGCCAGCCCCGAGTGGTCGGGCAAGGAGGCCCCGGACCGGCGCTACGCGCCGTTCACGGTGAACGTGGAGAACCACAAGCCCTGGCACACCCTCACCGGGCGGCAGCACTTCTACGTCGACCACGACTGGATGCTGGAGTTCGGCGAGGCCCTGCCGGTCTACCGGCCGCCGCTGGACATGCACCGGCTCTTCGGGGAGCCGCGGCTCGGGCCGGACGGGGAGCGGGCGGTGGCGGTGCGCTACCTGACCCCGCACTCCAAGTGGTCCATCCACTCCGAGTACCAGGACAACCTGCTGATGCTCACGCTCTCCCGCGGCGGACCGGCCCTGTGGATGAGCCCCGCCGACGCCGAGGCCATCGGGGCCCGCGACAACGACTGGGTCGAGGCGGTCAACCGCAACGGGGTGATCGCCGCCCGCCTGGTGGTCTCGCACCGTATGCCGGTCGGGACCGTGTACATCTACCACGCCCAGGAGCGGGTGGTGGACATGCCCAAGACCGAGACGACCGGGCGCCGCGGCGGCATCCACAACTCGCTGACCCGCCTGCTGGTCAAGCCCACCCACCTGATCGGCGGTTACGCCCAGTTCTCCTACGCCTTCAACTACATCGGCCCGACCGGCAACCAGCGCGACGAGGTCACCGTCGTGCGCAAGCGCGCCGGGGAGGTGCGGTACTGATGGTGCGCGTGATGGCCCAGGTGGCCATGGTGATGAACCTGGACAAGTGCATCGGCTGCCACACCTGCTCGGTCACCTGCAAGCAGGCCTGGACCAACCGCAGCGGGGTCGAGTACGCCTGGTTCAACAACGTGGAGACCCGGCCGGGGCAGGGGTACCCGCGCCGCTGGGAGGACCAGGAGCGGTGGAAGGGCGGGTGGACCCGCACCCGCGCGGGCCGCCTGAAGCCGCGGGCAGGGGGCCGCCTGAAGAAGCTGGCCACGCTCTTCGCCAACCCGCTCATGCCCTCCATCCACGACTACTACGAGCCGTGGACCTACGACTACGGGCACCTG
Source organism: Nocardiopsis chromatogenes YIM 90109 (assembly GCF_000341185.1). Classification (GTDB taxonomy): domain Bacteria; phylum Actinomycetota; class Actinomycetes; order Streptosporangiales; family Streptosporangiaceae; genus Nocardiopsis_A; species Nocardiopsis_A chromatogenes. Next base: position 2,041 of record NZ_ANBH01000055.1, on the reverse strand, counting down.
ATCACCGCGCCGCTGGGCGACGACATCCCGGTGGCGCGGCCCCGCTCCCTGCTCACCGGCGAGCCGATGCAGGTCACCTGGAGCGCCAACTGGGACGACGACCTGGCCGGAGGGCCCGAGCTGGCCGCGCAGGACCCGATCGTGCAGCAGGTGGGCGACCGGGTCAGGCTCGAATTCGAGCAGACGTTCATGTTCTACCTGCCGCGCATCTGCGAGCACTGCCTCAACCCGTCCTGCGTGGCGTCCTGCCCCAGCGGGGCGATGTACAAGCGCGCCGAGGACGGCATCGTCCTCGTCGACCAGGACAAGTGCCGCGGCTGGCGGATGTGCGTCACCGGCTGCCCGTACAAGAAGGTCTACTTCAACCACAAGACCGGCAAGGCCGAGAAGTGCACCCTGTGCTATCCGAGGATCGAGGTGGGCATGCCCACCATCTGCTCGGAGACCTGCGTCGGGCGCCTGCGCTACCTCGGCGTCGTCCTCTATGACGCCGAGCGGGTGGGCGAGGCGGCCGCCGTCGAGGACGAGAAGGACCTCTACGAGGCGCAGCTCGGCGTCCTCCTCGACCCGGACGACCCCGACGTGCAGGCGGCCGCCCGCCGTGACGGCATTCCCGACTCCTGGCTGGCCTCGGCCCGCCGGTCGCCCGTCTACACGCTGATCAAGCGCCACCGCGTGGCCCTGCCCCTGCACCCGGAGTACCGCACCATGCCCATGGTCTGGTACATCCCGCCCCTGTCCCCGGTGGTCGAGGCCGTCAGCGGGACCGGCCACGACGGCGAGGACGCCGACAACCTCTTCGGCGCCATCGACGCCCTGCGCATCCCCGTGGAGTACCTGGCCGAACTCTTCACCGCCGGAGACCCCGGACCGGTCGAGCACTCCCTGCGCACCCTGGCCGCCCTCCGCTCCCACATGCGCCGCGTCAACCTGGGGCAGGAGCGCGACCCGTCCATCGCCGAGGCCGCCGGGACCACCGGCGAGCGCCTGGAGGAGCTGTACCGGCTGCTCGCGCTCGCCAAGTACGACGACCGCTACGTCATCCCCACCGCCTACGGCGTCGACGACGCCGACCGCGGGGTGATCGAGGAGATCGGCTGCAGCCTGGACTTCGAGTCCGGGCCGGGGATGGGCGGCATGGGGGCGGCGCACGGCCGCACCCCCGCGCCGCCGTTCGGGGAGGCCTCGGGGCGGCCCGACCCGGCGAGCGTGGAGACCTTCCACGCCCTGCGCACCCGCCAGACCAGCGACGCCCCCGCCGACCGCGCCGACCTGAAAGGGCGGGTGAACCTGTTGAACTGGGACGGCAACGGCAGGCCCGAAGGGCTCTTCCCCCCGAGGGAGGAGCCGTGACGCGCGCCCGGGACACCGCGGTGGTGCGGCGCGCCGCCGCGCTGCTGCTCGACTACCCGGACCGGGGCATGCTGGAGCGCCTGCCGACGGTGCGCGCGGCCGTGGACGAGCTGCCCGGCGGAGCGGCCCGCGACGGCCTCACCGCCTTCTGCGCCCACGCCGCCGGAGCGGACGAACTGGAGCTGGGCGCCCACTACGTGCAGACCTTCGACCTGCGCCGCCGCCGCGCGCTGCACCTGACCTTCTACACCGACGGCGACACCCGCAGGCGCGGCCACGCCCTGGCCCGCCTGAAGGAGGTCTACGCGGCGCACGGCTGGCGCCCCGGCCCGCACGAGCTGCCCGACCACCTGTGCGTGCTGCTGGAGTTCGCCTCCCGCGGCGACGCCGGGCAGGGGGAGGCGCTGCTCCGCCGCTTCCAGCCCGGCCTGGAACTCCTGCGGGCGGCGCTGCACCGGCACGGCACGCCCTACGCCGGGGTCCTCGACGCCGTCGCGGCGACCCTGCCGCCCCCGGCCGCCGCCCAGCGCGAAGCGGCGCGGCGGCTGGCCGCGCAGGGGCCGCCCGCCGAGGACGTGGGCCTGGAACCGTACGGCGGCCGCGCGCCGGGCAGGGAGGCGCTGCCGTGGCCGACGTGATGCTGTGGGGCGTGCTCCCCTACGTGGTGCTGGTGCTCTTCGTCGGCGGG
>NZ_ANBH01000054.1 GCF_000341185.1 Nocardiopsis chromatogenes YIM 90109 | reverse complement strand
GGGCGGGGGGGCCCTGCCGTGGCCGACGTGATGCTGTGGGGCGTGCTCCCCTACGTGGTGCTGGTGCTCTTCGTCGGCGGGGCCCTGTGGCGGTACCGCTACGACCAGTTCGGCTGGACGACCCGCTCCTCCGAGCTGTACGAGTCCCGGCTGCTGCGGATCGGCAGCCCGCTGTTCCACTTCGGGCTGCTGGTCGTGATCATCGGCCACGCGGCGGGGCTGGTCGTCCCCCGCGGCTGGACGCGCGCGGCGGGCGTCTCCGACGCCGCCTACCACGCCCTGGCCCTGGGACTGGGCGCCGTCGCCGGGGTGTGCACGCTGGCCGGGGTGGCGCTGCTGGTCTGGCGGCGCCGCACCACCGGCCCGGTGTTCAGCGCGACCACCGGAAACGACAAGCTGATGTACGCGGTGCTGGTGCTGGCGATCCTCGCCGGGCTGGCCACCACCCTGGTCTCCACCGCCGCCGAGTTCACCGGGGCGCACGAGCCGGACTACCGCACGACCGTCTCGGTGTGGTGGCGGAGCATCTGGGTGCTCGCCCCGGACGTGCCGGCCATGGCGGCGGCGGGGACGGCGTTCAAGGTCCACGCCCTGGTGGGCATGGCACTGTTCGCGGTCTTCCCCTTCACCCGGCTGGTGCACGCCTTCAGCGCACCGTGGTTCTACCTGTTCCGGCCGTATGTGGTCTACCGCTCGCGGAGCGGCCGTACGGCGCCGGGGGTCCGCCCGGCGCGGAGGGGATGGAGCTGATGACCGAGGCCGTGGCGCCGACGGTGCTGCCGTCGATGCCCCTGGAGGAGTGGGCCCGCACCAAGGAGACGCTGCACCGGTTCGAGCAGATCGTGGGCAAGGTGCGGCTCGCCTCCAGCCCGCGGCGCAACCACTGGTGGAACGTGCCCTTCCACCTGACCGGGACCGGGCTCACCTCGCGCCCGATGGGCATGGTCGACGGCAACCCGCTGTTCACCGTCGACTTCGACTTCGTCCGCCACCTGCTGGTCGCCTGCACCGAGGAAGGGCGCACCGCGGCCTTCCCGCTGGCCGGGCACAGCGTCGCCTCGTTCTACCGGGAACTGCTGAGCGCCCTGGACGGACTGGGCGTGCACGTGGAGATCGCCCACCCCTACCCCTACGACCTGCCCGACGCGGACCGGCCCTTCGCCGAGGACACCGAGCACGCCGCCTACCAGCCGTTCTGGGCGAACCGGTACTTCAGGGTGCTGGGGCGGGTGGGGGAGATCCTGGAGGAGTTCGCCGCCGGGTACTCGGGGAAGACCAGCCCCGTGCACCACTTCTGGCACACCTTCGACATCGCGGTGACGCGCTTCGGCGGCGTCGCCGTCCGCCAGCCCGAGGAGGCGGGCCCACTCATCCGCGAGGCCTACTCCGAGGAGGCGGTCAGCTTCGGCTTCTGGTTCGGCGACGACAGCGTCCCCGAGCCCGCCTTCTACTCCTACACCGCCCCCGAACCCGAGGGGCTGGACACGGCGCCGCTCCCGGAGGGGGCGGAGTGGGCCGAGCGCGGGCACGGGCACCTGGCGCTGCTGCGCTACGGCAGGGCGCGCGAGGCCGCCGACCCGCGTGCGGCCGTGCTCGCCTTCTACCAGGCCGCCTACGAGGCCGGGGCGCCGCTGCTCGGGTGGGACACCGACCGGCTGGCCTGCCCCGACGGAGTGACCGACCCGCACGACAAGCTGAGGAGCAACTGGTGGCAGACGTGAGCCTGACGGTGACCGACGTCCCGGCGCGGCGGCGGTACGAGGCGCGCGAGGCCGGGCCGGAGGGCGGGGCCGCCGGGTTCGCCGAGTACCTCCTGGCGGGGGAGATGGTGGTCTTCACCCACACCGAGGTCGACCCGTCCTACGAGGGCAAGGGGGTCGGCAGCGCGCTCGTCCGGGCGTCCCTGGACGACGTGCGCTCGCGCGGGATGGTCGTGCTGCCGCTGTGCCCCTTCTACCAGGGGTGGATCCAGCGCCACCCCGAGTACCAGGACCTCGTCTACCGGCGCCCGCCGAGCACCGTGACCGACTAGGGCGTGTCGATTGGATCATGACCTACTGCGCGGCGCCCAGGCACGCCCCTCGCCGCGTTCCCATCGGTCGGCAGCGCGCCCAGGCTGACTCCTCCTGCTTTTCGGGAACACAGCGGCCTTGCGATGGACATGACACCGCCAGCGCCCTCTACGGCCATGATCCAATCAACACGCCCTAGCGGCCGAGCGGGGCCCAGATCACAGAACGGTTGTCATCCGACAACGGGTGACCGAATCCGGTGTTCCGAGCCGATGCGGGGGTAATGAGGGGTCTTGCCCTCATTCCTCCCCCTGAAGCAAAGGAGCACCAGGGTCTTGGAGACCATAAACGACCTCCTGGTCACCGCTACGGACGCCTTCTGGCAGTTCCTCCTCATCCCGGTGCTGGCCGGCCTGAGCCTGTACTTCACCGTGCGGCTCGCCGGGGTGCAGATCCGCTTGGTCCCCGACATGGTGCGCCAGCTGCGGGGCACGCCGGAGACCGCGCCCGACGGCAAGAAGGCCATCTCGCCCTTCCAGGCGTTCTCGATCTCCGCCGCGGCGCGCGTGGGAACCGGGAACATCGTCGGCGTCGCGGGGGCGATCGCCGTCGGCGGTCCCGGCGCCGTGTTCTGGATGTGGATCATGGCCCTGCTCGTGGGCGCCGCGAGCTTCGTGGAGTCGACCCTCGCACAGCTGTACAAGGTGCGCGACGCGACCGGGTTCCGCGGCGGCCCCGCCTACTACATGCAGCACGGGCTCGGCGCCCGCTGGATGGGCCTGATCTTCGCCGTGCTCATCACGGTCACCTTCGGTTTCGTCTTCAACGCGGTGCAGTCCAACACCATCTCCGGTGCCGTGGCGAACTCGGTCGAGGCGGCCGGAGCGTCCGCCCCCGGCTGGCTGGCCCCGGCCGTCGGGCTGGCGCTGGTCGCGGTCACCGCGCTGGTCGTCTTCGGCGGCGTGCGCCGCATCGCGCACGTGACCCAGGCGCTGGTGCCGTTCATGGCGCTGGTCTACATCCTGATGGCGCTGGTCGTCGTGGTGCTCAACGCCGACCAGATCGGCCCGGTGTTCGCGCTGATCTTCGAGAGCGCCTTCGGGCTGCGCGAGGTGGCCGGCGCCACCATCGGCACCGTCATCGTCCAGGGCGTGCGGCGGGGCATGTTCTCCAACGAGGCCGGGCTGGGGTCGGCGCCCAACGCCGGGGCCACCGCCTCGGTGAGCCACCCGGTCAAGCAGGGCCTGGTGCAGACCCTGGGCGTCTACTTCGACACCCTGATCATCTGCACCATGACGGCCTTCCTGATCCTGGTCTCCAACCCGGTCTACGGCGAGGAGCGCGGGCCGTCCATGACGCAGGACGCCCTGCAGGCGGGCCTGGGCGACTGGTCGGTGCACGCGCTGACCTTCGTCCTGCTGCTGCTGTGCTTCAGCTCCGTGCTGGGCAACTACTACTACGGCGAGGCCAACGTCCGCTTCATCAGCCGGAGGAAGGGCGTGATGGCCGGCTTCCAGGTCGTCTTCCTGGTCGCCACCTTCCTGGGCTCCATCGGCCAGGTGGCGCTGGTGTGGAGCCTGGCCGACACCACGATGGGCCTGATGGCGCTGGTCAACCTGGTGGCGATCGCGCCGCTGGGCGGGGTGGCCGTGCTCCTTCTGCGCGACTACCTCGGACAGCGCGGCCAGGGCCTGGACCCGGTCTTCACGCGGGACCGGGTGCGGCACATCCCGGGGGTCCAGTGCTGGGAGGGCGAGGTCGAGGAGGAGGCGCGCGCCGCCGACTGACCGGACCGGCCCGGACACCGCGACGGGGCGCCCCGCACCCGCGGGGCGCCCCGTCCGTTCTCCGGAGGAATCCGGCAAAGCGCGGATAGAGCGATGAACCCCCGCAATGCGGGCAACGGGATGATGCCGGAACCGTCCCGACTCGCTAGTGTTCTACCTCACATCTGTGTGCCTGTTCCCAGGGGGACTGGATGACCATCGTCTCGATCGAGCCCGCCACCCCGGACCGCTGGAACGACCTGGAACGGATGTTCGGCCCCACAGGCGCCTACGGGCACTGCTGGTGCGCCTACTTCCGGCGCCGGGCCAAGGACTACTCCGAGAGCGTCTCCTGCCCGCCCCCCGAACGCGGTCGGACCAACAAGGAGGCCCTGCGCCGGATCACCCTCGAAGGCAGGATCCCCGGCCTGATCGCCTACGAGGGCAGGGAGCCGTGCGGCTGGGTCGCCGTCTCGCCCCGCGAGGAGTTCGTCCGCCTCACCCGCTCGCGCGCGCTGCGCCCCGTCGACCCCGACGAGCCCGGGGTGTGGTCGGTGGTGTGCTTCTGGCTCCCTCCGCGCGGCCGGCGCAAAGGGCTGGGCACCCGCCTGCTCGACGCCGCGATCGAGTACGCGCGCGCCGAGGGAGGGCGCTTCCTGGAGGCCTACCCCGTCGACACCGCGGGAGGCCGCGCCCCCAGTGCGGAGGTCTACACCGGGACCGTCCGGATGTTCCGCAAGGCGGGCTTCACCTGCGACGCCCACCCGGTGAGCGGGCGCCCCATCGCCCGGCTGGACCTCAAGGAGGCCTGAGGGCCCCTCAGGCCTCGGCGAGGCCGCGGATCCCGTCGACGGTGGCCCGCATACCCTCCTCCAGCATGGCCAGGCGCTTCGCCACGATCCGGTCCGCGTCGTGCGGCCGCTTCCCGGCGAGTTCGTCCATCGGACCGGGGTCGGGGCCGATGCTCATCGACTGGCGCAGCACGGTCCCCTCGCCCTCCGCGCGCACGTCGAAGCGCCAGGCGGCGACCCGCCGCTCGTCGGGGAGCAGGACGTGCCAGGCGAACGTGTGCGGTTCGTCGGCCTCGACCACCTCGCTCGTGGTGGTCCACTCGCCCATGTACTCGTTGTGGTTGCGGCCCGCGAAGCGCGCCCCGACGCGTGGGCCGTCGGCGCCGTCGAGCCACTCGGCGCTCCGCAGCTCGCCGCTGAACCGCGGCGGCACGGTGATGTCCGAGGCCAGGGCCCATACGCGCGCGGGTGCGGCCTCGATACGCGTCTCCACCTCGACTCTGCGGTCCTCTAGGGAGTACATGCGCCGAATGTAGCGCGCCCCCGGTTCCACAGGGGTGTGGGCCCCCACGTGGCCGTTGCATACCCTAGGGGGGTATGGTACACCGGGTAGAGTGGTCGACGGGACACGAGAGGAACGCGGCATGAGCGGAACCGATCAGGTGCATCCACAGGCGCTCCCGGCGCCCGCGGGCCGGGTGGAGCTGGCCATCACCGGCATGACCTGCGCCTCCTGCGCCAACCGCATCGAACGCAAGCTGAACAAGATGGACGGCGTCACCGCGACCGTCAACTATGCGACGGAGAAGGCCCAGGTCGACTTCGCCGACGGCGTCGCCCCCGAGGACCTGGTCGCCCAGGTCGAGAAGGCCGGGTACGGCGCCGCCCTGCCCGCCCCGCCGTCCCGCGGCGCCGGGGACTCCGGGGAGGAGCGCCCGGAGGACGACCCGGTCGCGCCCCTGCGCGACCGCACCGTCATCAGCCTCGTGCTCGCGGTCCCCGTCATCGCCATGGCGATGGTCCCGGCCCTGCAGTTCACCTACTGGCAGTGGCTCTCGCTGACGCTCGCCGCCCCCGTCCTGGTGTGGGGCGCGCTGCCGTTCCACACGGCCGCCTGGAAGAACCTCAAGCAGGGCACCGCCACCATGGACACCCTCGTGTCGATGGGCACCCTCGCGGCCTTCCTCTGGTCGCTGTACGCCCTGTTCTTCGGCACCGCCGGCACGCCCGGAACGGTCCACGCCTTCGAGCTGACCGTGGCGCGCGGCGAAGGGGCGGACAGCATCTACCTGGAGGTCGCCGCGGGCGTCACCTCCTTCATCCTCCTGGGCCGCTACTTCGAGGCCCGGTCCAAGCGCCGCGCGGGCGCCGCGCTCAAGGCGCTGCTGGAGATGGGCGCCAAGGACGTGGCGGTGCTGCGCGGCGGCACCGAGGTGCGCGTCCCCGTCGGGGAGCTGGCCGTGGGTGACGTGTTCGTCGTCCGCCCCGGCGAGAAGATCGCCACCGACGGCGTCGTCGAGGAGGGCACCTCCGCGGTCGACATGAGCATGCTCACCGGCGAATCGGTGCCGGTCGAGGTCGCCCCCGGGGCACCGGTGGCCGGGGCCACCGTCAACTCCGGCGGCCGGATCACCGTGCGCGCGACCCGGGTCGGCTCCGACACGCAGCTGGCGCAGATGGCCCGCATGGTCGAGGAGGCGCAGAACGGCAAGGCGCGGATCCAGCGCCTGGCCGACCGGGTCTCCGGGGTGTTCGTGCCCGTCGTCATCCTGCTGGCCCTCGGCACCCTGGCGTTCTGGCTGATCACCGGCGCCGGGGCCGCCGCGGCCTTCACCGCCGCCGTCGCGGTGCTCATCATCGCCTGCCCCTGCGCCCTGGGCCTGGCCACCCCGACCGCGCTCATGGTCGGCACCGGCCGCGGCGCCCGGATGGGCATCCTGATCAAGGGCCCGGAGGTGCTGGAGTCCACCCGCCGCATCGACACGGTCGTGCTGGACAAGACCGGCACCGTCACCACCGGCACCATGGTCCTCTCCGAGGTGCACACCGTCGAGGGCCAGGACGAGCGCGAGCTGCTGCGCCTGGCCGGGGCGCTGGAGGACTCCTCCGAGCACCCCATCGCCCGGGCGATCGCCAAGGGCGCCGCCCAGCGGGCCGGGGACCTGCCCGCCGCCGAGGACTTCGCCAACCAGGAGGGCCTGGGCGTCCGGGGCGTCGTCGAGGGCCACCTGGTCCTGGTCGGCCGCACCGCGCTGCTTCAGGAGTGGTCCCAGACGCTGCCCGAGGGGCTGCGCCGGGCCAAGGAGGAGGCCGAGTCCAAGGGCCGCACCGCCGTCGCGGTCGGCTGGGACGGCGCCGCCCGCGGCGTGCTGGTCGTCTCCGACACGGTCAAGCCCACCAGCGCCGAGGCGGTGCGCCGCTTCCGCGAGCTGGGGCTGAGCCCGGTGCTGCTCACCGGCGACAACACCGCGGTGGCCCAGGCCGTGGCCGCCGAGGTCGGCGTCGACCGGGTGATCGCCGAGGTACTGCCCCAGGACAAGGTCGCCAAGGTGCGCGAGCTGCAGGAGGAGGGCCGTGCGGTGGCCATGGTCGGCGACGGCGTCAACGACGCGGCCGCCCTGGCCCAGGCCGACCTGGGCCTGGCCATGGGGACCGGCACCGACGTGGCCATCGAGGCCGGGGACTTGACGCTGGTCCGCGGCGACCTGCGGGCCGCCGCCGACGCCATCCGGCTCTCCCGCCGCACGCTGCGCACCATCAAGGGGAACCTGTTCTGGGCCTTCGCCTACAACACCGCGGCGCTGCCGCTGGCCGCCGCCGGGCTGCTGAACCCGATGATCGCCGGTGCGGCGATGGCCTTCTCCAGCGTCTTCGTGGTCGGCAACAGCCTGCGGCTGCGCCGCTTCCGGGCCGCCGACCCCTCCTGATTGCGGTCCGACCGGAAAACCGAAACCCCAGCACAGCGCGCCCCCGCGGTCACGGACCGTGGGGGCGCCCCTGTCGCCGTGGGCCCCGGGCCGCTACCGTTGCCCGGCGTACCCCCCGGATCCGGGGCATTTCCGAACGTCCCGGCGAGCGACGAGAACGGAATCGGCATTGGCGACCGGCCACCCCCCTCTGGAGCTGTACGACCCCGGCTTCCACGCCGACCACCACGCGGCCTACGCGCGGATGCGCAAGGAGCACGGGCCCGTCATCCCCGTGATGCTGGAGCCCGGCGTGGAGGGGCGCCTGGTGGTCGACTACGCCCTGATCACCGCCTGGTGCCGGGATGAGCGCACCTTCAGCCGGGACGCGCGCCGGTGGAGGGACTGGCGCGAGGGGCGCATCCCCGACGACTCCTCCCTGCTGGGGATGATGGGCCACCGCCCCAACGCCCTGTTCTCCGACGGCGAGGCGCACCGCAGGGTGCGCCGCGCCATGGTCGACTCCCTCAGCCCGTTCGAGCCCGGCCGGGTCGGCGCCGAGGCGCGGTCCGTCGCCGAGCGGCTCGTCGACGGGTTCTGCGCGCGCGGCGAGGCCGAGCTCATGGAGGAGTTCGCGCGCCCGTTGCCGCTGCTGGTCATGAACGGCATGTTCGGCATGGACCACGAGTCCGGCCGCCGCTTCTTCACCGCCCTGCGCGACATGTGGGACGGCGTGGACGCCGAGCGGGCCAACGCCGAACTGGAGCGGGTGCTCTCGGCCCACATCGACCGCAAGCGCACCCACCCGGGCGACGACATCACCAGCACGCTCATGCGGCACCGGGCCGGGCTCTCCGACGAGGAGGTGCTGCAGCACCTGGTGCTCATGGTCGGGGCCGGGCACGAGCCCAGCGCGGCCCTGCTGTCCAACTCGGTCCGGGTGCTGCTCACCGACCGCGCGCTCGGCGACGACCTGGCCGGGGCGCGCACCGGCATCGACGAGGCCATCGAGCGGGTCATGTGGAGCGCGCCCCCGGTCACCAACTACCCGGTGATGTACCCGGTGCGGGACGTGGAGGTGCCCGGCGGGGCCGTGGTGCCCGAGGGCACGCCGGTGCTGCTGGGCTTCGCCGCCGCCAACCGCCTCCTCGCCGAGGAGTACGCCGACCGGCTGGACGACGCCCCCAACCGGGCCCACCTGGCCTGGGGCGTGGGCGCGCACCGCTGCCCGGCCAAGGACATCGCGACCGCCATCGCCGTCGCCGGGATCGAGGTGCTCATCCGGCGCCTGCCCGGGCTGCGGCTCGGCGTCGCCCCCGACGAGCTCTCCTGGCGCATCTCGCCGTTCGCCCACGCGCTCACGCGGCTGCCCGTCGCGTTCACCCCCCAGGCCCCGGAAGAGGAAGGAACGCCGTGGACCCCGTCCGACTCGGCACAGGAGACCTCCACCCCCAGGCGGCAGAGCTCCGAGAAGCCGGTGCAGTCGTCCCTGTCGAGCTTCCTGGTGAGGTTGCTGCGTGGTCGGTGACCCGCTACGAGACCGTGCGCGAGGTCGTCACCCACCCCGACGTCAAGAAGAACCCGGTGCACTGGCGGGCCTGGCGGGAGGGGCGCATCCGCCCCGACTGGCAGCTCATCTCCTGGGTCGCCGCCGAGAACATGCTGGCCCGCGACGACGACGACCACACCCGGCTGCGCAAGCTGGTCTCCAAGGCGTTCACCCCGCGCCGGGTGGAGGGGATGCGCGCCCGCATCGAGGAGCTGGTGGAGGAGCTGCTGGACCGGATGGCCGCCGGCGGGCCGGTCGCCGACGTCAAGGCCGACTACGCCTATCCGCTGCCGATGACGGTGATCAGCGACCTGTTCGGGGTGGACGACGACGGCTCCCGCGACGAGCTGCACCGGCGCATCGGGATGATGTTCGACCAGACCATCACCCCCGAGCAGGCGCTGGAGAACCACGAGGGCACCCAGCGGTTCCTCACCGGGCTGATCGAGCGCAAGCGGTCCTCCCCCGCCGACGACATGACCAGCGCCCTCATCGCCGCGCGCGATGAGGACAACGACCGGCTCAGTGAGTCCGAGCTGGTCTGGACGCTGATCCTGATCATCGGCGCCGGGTTCGAGACCACCATGAACGTGCTGACCAACGCGGTGCAGGCGCTGCTGACCCACCGCGACCAGCTCGACCTGGTGGTGCGCGGGGAGCGCTCGTGGAGCGACGCGGTCGAGGAGACGCTGCGCTGGAACACCTCGATCCAGAACGTGCCGCTGCGCTTCGCCGCCAAGGACCTGGTGGTCGAGGGCACGACCATCCCCGCGGGCGACGCGCTGCTGGTCTCCTACGGCTCGGCCGGGCGCGACCCCCGGGTGCACGGGGACACCGCCGACCGCTTCGACCTCACGCGTGAGGACAAGTCCCACGTGTCCTTCTCGCACGGGCCGCACTACTGCCTGGGCGCCAACTTGGCGCGGATGGAGCTGAACACCGCGCTGCCCGCGCTCTTCGCGCGCTTCCCGGACATGGAGCTGCTGGACACCGATCCCGAGCAGGTGCCCTCCATCGTCTCCAACGGCGTGGTCACGCTGCGGGTGCGCCTGGGGGAGGAGCGCAAGGGCTGAGCCGGGTCCGCCGAGGGCGTGTCCGATTCCGGACACGCCCTCAGATTCGGCGCGTCGGCGGGCATTTAGACTCGCCTAGGTGACGGCGCGGCCGCGGCGGCCGGGCTGCCCGAGGACCCGAGGAAGCCCCACCCATGAGTACAGAGCAGACCGCGCCCGGCCACCTGCTGGCCGGGCGCTACCGGCTCACCGAGCTGATCGGTGCGGGCGGCATGGGCCGTGTCTGGCGCGGCACCGACGAGCTGCTCGACCGCCCCGTCGCGGTCAAGGAGCTCACCATCCCGCCGCACCTGCCCGACGCCGAGGTGGAGGTGCTGCGCACCCGGATGCTGCGCGAGGCGCGCAGCGCGGCGCGTCTGGGCCACCCCTCCATCATCACCGTCTTCGACGTGGTGGACAGCGACGAGCGGCCGTGGATCGTGATGGAGCTGGTGCGCGGGCGCTCGCTGGGCACGGTCATCAAGGAGGACGGCGCCCTCGACCCCGGGCGGGCGGCCGCCATCGGGGTGCAGACGGCCACCGCGCTGTCCATCGCGCACGACCGGGGCATCGTGCACCGCGACATCAAGCCCGGCAACGTGCTGATCGCGGCGGGGGACCGGGCGGTCCTCACCGACTTCGGCATCGCCCGGCTGGAGGGGACCTCCGGGCTGACCCGCACCGGGCTGCTGGTCGGCTCGCCCGGCTACCTCTCGCCCGAGCAGGCGCAGGGCGGCCCGGCCACCCCGGCCTCCGACATCTGGTCGCTGGGGGTGACCCTCTACCAGGCGGTGGAGGGGCGGGTGCCGTTCGCCCGGGAGGCGGCGGTGGGGACGCTGACCGCCATCGTCACCGAGGAGGTGCCGCCGCCGCGGAACGCGGGCGTGCTGGCCCCGGTGATCGAGGCGCTGCTGGACAAGGACCCGCAGCGGCGCCCGGCCATCGCCGAGGTGCACCGGATGCTGGCCGAGGCGGCCGAGAAGGCGAAGAAGAAGGGGAGGAGGGCGCAGGCGGCGGCCCCCGCCGCCGCCACTCCCACCCCGGCCGCCGCCGCGATGCCCTCCGTCCCGGCCCCGTCCCTGCCGCCCGGCGCCGGGGACGGGTCCTCCGGCGGGGGCGGCCGCGGCCGCAGGCCCCTCGTCCTGGGCGGCGCCGCCGCCGTGGTGGCGGCCGCCGCCGTCGGCCTGGCCTTCTGGCTGGGCAACGGCGGCCTTGACGGGGCCGACCCGGACCCCCGAACGCCCCCGCAGGCGGCCGGGACGCCCTCGTCCGAGGACGGCCCCGGGCCGTCGTCGTCCCCGTCGCCGTCCGCATCCCCCTCGCCCGAGACCGAAACGGCGTCCTACGAGGACGAGACCGGGTTCTCCGTGGACCTGCCCGAGGGGTGGGAGCTGCGCGACCGGCAGGGGAGCAGCGTGTTCTTCGACATCCCCGGGGGCGGCTACCTCCAGATCGACCAGACCGACAGCCCCGGCGACAACGCCAAGGAGGACTGGGAGCAGCAGGAGGGGGCCATCTCCAGCAACTTCTCGGGGTACGAGAGGCAGAGCATCGAGGCCCTGGAGGAGCCCTTCGTCGAGCGCTACGTCAGCGCGGCCGACTGGGAGTTCACCTTCGACGGGCGGCACGCGGTGAACCGGGCGTTCCACACCGAGGAGAAGGGGTACGCGCTGTTCCTCGTCTCCCCGCCGGACACCTGGGAGGAGAACCGGGAGCTGCTGGACGCGGTCACCGCGTCCTTCGAGCCCGCGGCCTAGCGTCGGGGCCGCTTCGCGGTGCCGGGGTGTGCGGGCCCGTTCCTGTCGATTCAGCCCAGGAGGCCGATGGCGTAGGCGGTCAGGAGCATGCCCAGGACCGTGCATGCGTGTCGGGTGCTCTCCCAGCGGCGGGCGGACTCGGTCAGCGCGCGGGGGCGCCGGAGGCGCCCTCTCGGGAAGAGTCTCTTCCGCTTCTTGGCCATGGGGGACGGGCCAGCGGGTGCGTTCGCTGGGACGCGGGACCTGCGGTGTCTGGCCTCGGGCGGGGTCGCGTTCTGTTCCTGAGGGGCGAGTTCGGCGTGCACGCGGGCCAGCCACGGCGGGAGCGTACGGTCCTGGCCCTGGCCGTTGGCCGGGAGGCGCAGGTTGGTCGTTGGGCGGGGCCCGGCGGGCCGGGGGAGTTCGGCGTAGGGGCGGGCGCGGTTGAAGCGTCGGCCCTTGGGTGCGTCCAGGACGGAGCGGATGCGCGGGTTGGGGTGGGTGGTGGGCCCGGTGGCCGTGGGGGCGGGGGCCTGGTCGGTGTTCATGGCACAGGTGAATCCTTGCGTCGTGCTTGACGGGGGAAGGGTGCTGCGGCCGCCCTCTGTGGCCCGGGGCCGTGGGGTGCGGTGCCGCCCCCTCGTTTCGCGGCACCGGGCCCCAGGAGGCCGTCCGGACCGGGTTCCCCTCCCGGGGCGGCCGCAGCGGTCTTGGGGGCTTCTTCGTTTCAGGCGGTGAAGATGAAGGGCTCCAGACCCCGGGGGACCTGGTCGGGGTCGACGGGAAGGTCGGCCCACACGCACAGGCCCAGGTTCAGGCTCGGGTGGGCCAGGACGGGGAAATAGCCCCACCGGTGGGCGAGGGAGTCGATGAGCAGGAGGCCGCGCTGGCCTTCGGCCTCGGCCCAGTCGTGGGTGGTGCGGTCGGTGGGGACGGCGGGCCGGGTGGGGGTCCACCCGGAGTCGGTGACCTGCAACCGGAGGGTGCCGGGCCGGTGCAGGCACAGGCGGCGGACCACCTCCCCGCCCTCGTGCCCGGAGGCGGTGTAGGCGACGGCGTTGGCGAAGAGTTCGGAGCAGCACAGCTCCACGCTGTCGACGGCGTCGTCGGGGAAGCCCTTCAGGTCGGTGCGCACGTGGTGGCGCACGCGCGATGCCTGGGAGAGCGTGCCGGGGTAGATGCGCGGTTCCCACCGCACCGACCGGAAGGCGGCCCCTCGTGCATAAACAGACATATCACCCTCCATTGGGTGAATCAGTGTTTCACTGAAACAGTGATCCTCATGCGAACAGCATGCTTACGAGGGAATCGGGCGCGCCAGTGCTTCAACGGTCGGGTCGATATGTGTTGAGGCTGGTTGATTTTCGTTTCAGATCGGTTGATACTTGGGGTGTGGTCGATCGAGCGAAGTCGGCGTGGATCAAGTTCGGGCGTGAGGTGAAGCGGAGGCGCGTCCAGGCTGGGCTATCGCAGGCGCAAGTGGCCAAGAGGCTCTCTCTGACGCATGCGATGGTCAGTGCGATCGAGCGCGGCATCCGCGGAGTGAAACCGGAGTATGTAGCGCAATTCGACCAGGTCTTCTCAACCGATGGTGCGTTGACCGACCTATGGAAGACTCTCAACACGAACGAGGGGTACCCCGACTGGCTCCGCGACATCGTGCTGCTCGAACAGCGGGCCACCGAGATCCGCGAGTACCACGCGGTCCTCGTTCCCGGGCTGCTGCAGACCAGCGCCTATACCCAGGCGCTCGCTATCGCCGGCCGTCCCTCTCGCACGTCCGAAGAGGTCGAGGAGGTCGTCGAGGGGCGGCGTCGTCGTCAGGAGATCCTGGGGCGGCAGCAGCCTGCACCGCCTCTGCTCCTCGTGGTGTTGGATGAGATGGTCATCCGAAGGCCGGTCGGAGGGCCGCGCGTCATGGCTGACCAGCTCGAACGACTTCTGGAAGTGGGGAGCGAGCCCAGGGTGGCCCTCCAGATCGTGCCTTACCGAACTGAGCAGCACCCTGGGTTGGCCGGTGCGTTCCGGCTCGTCCGGGCGGACGATGGAACCGACGTGCTGTATCTGGAGCATGCGCAAGCTGGCATCCTGATCCAGGATTCCGCAGATCTCAAAGAGTTCAGTGAACGCTTCGCCGACCTCCGAGGAGCGGCGCTGCCGCAACCGGAGTCGCGGAAACTGATCGAAGAAGTGCGAGGAGAGTTCCGATGACCAGCGCGGATTGGGCCTGGCGGACATCGACCTACAGTACGGACCGTGGGGAGTGTGTTGAGGTCGCAGACTCCCCCGGTTCCAGCGCCGTGCGCGACACCAAGCACCGTGACCTCGGCGCACTGCTCTTCAGATCCCCCGAGTGGCGCGCTTTCATCGACGCCGCCAAGCGGGACGCCTTCTAATCCCCCAGTGCCTCCCCATCACTCCGTCTCCGTCGCTGGTGCGGTCGTCCGCGAGGACGGCCGCGTCCTGGCCATCCGCCGTGCCGACAACGGGCATTGGGAGCCCCCGGGCGGTGTCCTGGAGCCGGGTGAGGACTTCGAGACCGGTGTCCGCCGCGAGATCCGCGAGGAGACCGGCCTCCACGTGCGCGTTGGGCCCCTCACCGGGGTGTACAAGAACATGAAGGCCCACGTCGTGGCGCTGGTCTTCCGCTGCGCCCCGACTTCGGGTGCGCCGCACCTGACCGACGAGACCACCGGCATCGACTGGCTCACCCCAGACGAGGTCGCGGCCCGAATGGCGCCCGCCTACGCCTGCCGCCTCCTCGACGCCCTTGCCCCTGCTGCCTCCCCCGCCATCCGAACCCACGATGGCCGTGACCTCCTCTGAAGTTCTGAAGGCCCGATGGAGAAGGCGCCACCTGTGCTGGCTTCCTGGCCCGGCTCGCTAGCGCACCAGGTGGGCGGCGTTCCCCTCCTCGCCGGGCGCCAGTTCCGGGCGCAGCACCAGGGCGTCGTCGTAGTCGCCGCCGTTCTGGGAGCGGAACGGGATCGGGTCGGTCCGCCAGGCCGCCAGGACGCGCTCGGCCAGGTGCTTGCCCGCGCGCTCGGCGTCCTCGGCCGAGGAGCGGTCGGCGCTGTGCACGACCACCGGCGGCAGCACGTCCATGCCCGTGTACCAGAAGGTGCCGTGGTTGAGCGGGAAGAGAATGTCCTCGATGGCGCCGTTGACGCCGCGCGGGCCGATCGAGGTCTCCCGGGCGCCGACGGTGGTCACCGCGAGCGCGCGCCTGCCCGACAGCGGGCCTTCGCCGTAGCGCAGGGCGCGCCCGGTGTCGGGGTCGTACACCCCGTAGCCGAACCCCAGGGTGAGGACGCGGTCGAACCAGCCCTTGAGGATCGCCGGGACGCCGTACCACCACAGCGGGAACTGGACGACCACCGTGTCGGCCCACAGGAGCTTCTCCTGCTCGGCGACGATCTCCGGGGCGAGGGCCNCCCGCAGCCGCTCGGCGGGGTCGTGCCCGAAGTCGGCGGGGGTGACGACCGGGTTCCACTCCATCGCGTACAGGTCGGACTCCCGCACGGAGTGGCCCTCCTCGGCGAGGGCGCGCAGTGCGGTGTCCCGCAGCGCCCCGTTGAGGGAGCGGGCGTCGGGGTGGGCGAAGACCCAGAGGACGTTCATCGGGGATCTCTCCTAGCCGTTCGTCGGGAACACGTCGATCCTGCGGCCCGAAGCCGCACCCCGGCGAGTGGCCCGTCGGCCGATATGCGCAAGAATCGGGCCATGAACCGTCACCGTGTCGCGCTGCTCGTCCGGGACGGCGCGCTGCCGATGGAGACCGGGATCGTCCACCGGGTCTTCGGCGAGGCGCGCTCCGCCGACGGGTTCCCGCTCTACTCCGTCGTCACCTGCGCCGTCCGCCCCGGCGTGGTCCGCACCGACGCCGACTTCACCTTCAACGTCGACCACGGGCCCGAGGCCCTGGCCGAGGCCGACACCGTGGTGGTGCCCGCCTCCGACGTCGACTACGAGCCGCACGGCGGTCCGCTGGAGGGGGAGCTGGCCGAGGCCTTCGCCCGGATCCCGCCCGGGGCGCGGTACGCGTCGATCTGCACCGGGTCCTTCGTGCTCGCCGCCGCCGGGCTGCTGGACGGGCGGCGGGCCACCACGCACTGGCGCTCGGCGGGGCTGCTGGCGCGGCTCTATCCGGCCGTGCGGGTGGAACCGGACGTGCTCTACACCGACGAGGGCGACGTGCTCACCGCCGCGGGCGTGGCCGCCGGGATCGACCTGTGCCTGCACATGGTCCGCCGGGACCACGGGGCGGCGGTCGCGGCCGAGGTCGCCCGCCGCACGGTCGTGCCCCCGCACCGCGACGGCGGGCAGGCCCAGTACATCGAGCGGCCGGTGCCGCGCCCCGCCGAAGGCGGGGCCACGGCGGCGGCGCGGGCCTGGGCCGAGGCCGACCTGGCCCGGCCCGTGCGGCTGGCCGAGATGGCCGGCCGGGCGTCGATGAGCGTGCGCACCTTCACCCGGCGCTTCCGCGAGGAGACCGGCGAGTCGCCCGCGCGCTGGCTGCACCGGCAGCGCCTGGCCTACGCGCGCGAGCTGCTGGAGGCCACGGACCTGCCGGTCGACCGGGTGGCCGAGAAGGCGGGGCTGGGCACGGCGGCCTCGCTGCGCGCGCACATGAAGGCCGACGCCGGGGTGTCGCCCACCGAGTACCGCAGGACCTTCCGCGGGCCTACCCCTCCGGCCCCTCCTGCGCCCCCGGCTCGGGCGCGCCGGTGAGGCGGCGCAGCGCCGCCATGAGGGCCTCGGTGCCGGGAAGGGCGTCCGGGTCGATCAGCGACTGGAGGATGATGCCGGAGAACAGCGCGTAGGCGGCGCCGCCCAGGGCGAGGCCCTCCGGGGTCCCCTCCGAGCCCGGGTCGAGCAGCGCCGCGAAGTCCCGGTGGGCCTCCTGGTAGGCCGCGCCGAGCGCCGAGCGCAGGTCGGGGGAGAACTGCGCCTCGGCGTAGGCCTGGACGCTCGCGAGCAGCAGGTCCCGGTCCTCGGGCAGGATCGCGCGCATCCGCTCCAGCAGCGCGGCCAGCCGCGTCTGCGGGTCCGGCTCCTCGACCGACTCCAGCGCCTCGGCGACGGTGTCGCCCCACTCGCTGGTCGCCGCGATGACCGCGGCGTGCATCAGCGCGTCCTTCGATCCGTAGTGGTAGCCGATGGAGGCCAGGTGCGCGCCGGAGGCGGCGGCGATGTCGCGCGCCGTGGTGTGCGCGTAGCCCTTCTCCACCAGGCACTTCTTGGCGCCTTCGAGCAGATCGTCGCGGTGGTTCATGGCGGCATCCTACCGCGCTCTTGGACGTACGTACATATTGACGGGTGTCTATGACGTACGTACGATCCGGGGCATGGCGACGACACCCACCACCCCGACCACCGAACCGGAACCGCCCCGCGCCGGCGCCCGCGCCTGGGCCGGGCTGGCCGTGCTGCTGCTGCCCGCGCTGCTGGTGTCGATGGACATCTCGGTGCTGTTCGTGGCGGCTCCCGCGCTGGCCGCCGCCTTCGACCCCACCGCCGCCCAGTGGCTGTGGATGATGGACGTCTACGGCTTCGTCATGGCCTCCCTGCTGATCGCCATGGGCGGGCTGGGCGACCGGATCGGCCGTCGGCGTCTCCTGCTGGCCGGAGGCGCCGCCTTCGGCGCGGCCTCGGCCCTGGTGGCCTTTGCCCCCACCGCCGAGCTGCTCATCGCCGGGCGCGTGCTGCTGGGCGTCGGCGCGGCCACCCTCGCCCCCTCCACGCTGGCCCTGATCCGCGGGCTCTTCGCGCACCCCGGGCAGCGCCGCACGGCGGTGGGCGCCTGGACGGCCGCCTTCAGCGGCGGCGCCGTGGCCGGCCCGGTCCTCGGCGGCCTGCTGCTGGAGCACTTCTGGTGGGGGTCGGTCTTCCTGGTCAACGTGCCGGTGATGGCGGTGCTGCTGGTGGCGGCGCCGCTGCTGGTCCCCGAGTCCCGGGCGCCCGAGGGCGGGTCCTTCGACCTGCCGGGGGCGCTGCTGTCGCTGGCGGCGCTGCTGGGCACCGTCTTCGCGGTCAAGCACGCCACCGAGTACGGCCCGGACGCGGCCGCCGCGCTCGCCCTGGCCGGGGGCCTGCTGGGCGGGGTGCTGTTCGTGCTGCGCCAGCGCAGGGCCGCGCACCCGCTGATCGACCTGAGCCTGTTCGGCAACCCCGCGTTCAGCGCCGCCGTCGCCGCCAACGGGGCGGTGTCGCTGGCCGCGGCCGGGATGGGCTTCCTGGCCTTCACCTACCTGCAGGTCGTGCACGGCCTGAGCCCGTTCTGGGCGGCCGTGTGGGCCCTGCCCACCTTCCTCGGCACGGTCGCCGGGGTCGCGGCGGCGGGGGGCCTGGTCCGGCGCGTGCCGCGCGGGGCGGTGATCGCCTCGGGCCTGGCCGTCAGCGCGCTCGGGTTCACCGGGATCGCGATGGTGGGGCCCACATCGCCGGTGCCGCTGTTCATCGGCGCCTACATCGTGGTCACCCTGGGCGTCGGGGCGGCGAGCTCGCTGGCCAACGACCTGGTTCTGGGCTCGGCCCCGCGCGAGCGCGCGGGAGCGGCCTCGGCGGTGTCGGAGACCGCCGTCGAGCTGGGCAACGCACTGGGCATCGCGATCCTGGGCACCATCGCCGCGGCCGTGTACCAGGGCACGATGCGCGAGCAGGCCCCGGCGGCCGCGGACGGGGCGCCCGGCCAGACGGTCGCGGCCGCCGCCGAGCAGGCGGCGGCGATGGGCGAGGCCGGCAGGGGCCTGCTGGACACCGCCTTCACGGCGTTCACCCAGGGCATGAACGCCGCGGCCCTGACGGGGGCGGGCGTGATGGCGGTGGTGGCGGTCTTCTCGGCCCTGGCCCTGCGGGGGAGGTGAGGCCGTCCCGGCACGGGAGCGCGACCGAGCGGCGCGTCCCTGACGGAACACCGGCGGAACACCGGCGGAACACGAAAGGCCCTGGCCGCCTGGGTGCCCCTGCGCGCGAGGCATCCATTGTGACCAGGGCTTTCCTGTGTCTCGGGGCTACTTCAGCAGCTGGCGGGCCATCACCATGCGCTGGATCTGGTTGGTGCCCTCGTAGATCTGGGTGATCTTCGCGTCGCGCATCATGCGCTCGACCGGGAAGTCCTTCACGTACCCGGCCCCGCCCAGGAGCTGGACGGCGTCGGTGGTGATCTCCATGGCCGCGTCGGAGGCGTAGCACTTGGCCGCCGCCCCGAAGAAGGACAGGTCGGAGTCGCCCCGCTCGGACTTGGCGGCCGCCGCGTAGACCATCTGGCGGGAGGTCTCCAGCTTCATCGCCATGTCGGCCAGCATGAACTGCACGCCCTGGAAGTCGGCGACCGCCTTGCCGAACTGCTTGCGCTCCTTGACGTAGGCCACGGCGGCGTCCAGCGCCCCCTGGGCGATGCCCACGGCCTGGGCGCCGATGGTGACCCGGGTGTGGTCCAGGGTGCGCAGCGCGATCTTCAGGCCCTCGCCGACCCCGCCCACCCGGCGGTCGTCGGGGATGCGCACGTCGTCGAAGAACAGCTCGCGGGTGGGCGAGCCCTTGATGCCGAGCTTGCGCTCGGGCTCGCCCAGGGTGAACCCGGGGTCGTCGGCGTGCAGCACGAACGCGGTCACGTTGCCGCCGCGCTTGCCGTCCGGGTCGGTCACCGCCATGACCGTGTAGTACGAGCTCACCCCGGCGTTGGTGATCCACGACTTCTGGCCGTTGATCACCCACTCGTCCCCGTCGCGGACCGCCTGGGTGCGCATGCTCGCGGTGTCGGACCCGGCCTCGCGCTCGGACAGGCCGTAGGAGAACATCGCCTCGCCGCGCGCCACCGGCGGCAGGTAGCGCTGCTTGACCTCCTCCGAGGCGCCCAGGATGAGCGGCATGGTGCCGAGCTTGTTCACCGCCGGGATGAGCGAGGACGAACCGCAGGCCCGTGCCACCTCCTCGATCACGATGCAGGTGGCCAGCGCGTCGGCGCCGACGCCGTCGTAGGCCTCACCGATGTGCGGGGCGTGGAAGTCGGTCGCCCGCAGCGCGTCGTAAGCCTCCTGCGGGAACGCGCTCTTCTCGTCGACCGCCGCCGCGTGCGGGGCGATCTTGTCCTCGGCCACCGCGCGCACCGCGGCGCGCAGCTCCTCGTGCTCCTCGGCGGTGGTGAACAGATCGAAGCTCATCGGCCCTCCTGGCGGTGCGCGCGGCATGTCTGGCACTGAGTGCCTGATACTGGCATCACGTGACAGCGTACGTTATCGGGGAGGGGGTGAGGAGGGGCATGACCGGCAGAGCGAACGATCGGGCGGACGACCGGGCGGAGGAGAGGCACGCGGTGGTCGCGGCCGCGGTGCGGCTCTTCGAGCGCCGCGGCTACGACGCCACCACCATGGGGGACGTCGCCGAGGAGGCGGGGCTGAGCCGCCGCAGCCTCTTCCGGCGCTTCGGCACCAAGGAGGACATCCTCTTCGCCGAGCACGAGGACCTGTACGGGACGGTGCGGCGCTTCCTGGACGCCGCCCCCGGCGACGACCCGGTCGCGACGGTCACCGCCGCCGCCCGCATGGTCTTCCAGGGCTACGCGGCCGAGCCGGACACCTCCGTGCGCCGGTTCCGCCTCGTGCGGGCCGTACCGCGGCTGCGCGACCGGGAGATCGCGATGACCGCGCGCTACCAGTCGGCGTTCCGCCGCTACCTGGCGGGCGGGGAGCGCGACACCGAGCGCGCGCTCGCGGCCGAGGCGGTGGCGGCCTCGGTCATCGCCGCGCACAACCACGTGCTGCGGTCGTGGCTGCGCGAACCGGACCGGCCGGTGCCCTGGGACCGGTTCGACCGCGCGATGGCGTTCGTCACCGAAGGGCTGGGCGACGTGCTGCGCGGGTCCCCCGGTGCGGGTGGCGCAGGCGGCCCGGGCGGCGGGGTCGTGGTCGCGGTCTACCCGCCCGGCACCGACCCCGACGAGGTCGCCCGCCGGGTGCGCCGGGCACTGGAGCCGGGTGACCCTCCCGCTGCGGTAGATTCGCGTGGGCGTATCTGACCAGCGAAGAGGGAGGCGGGCGCGGTGACGGCGACAGAGGTGCTGGCCGAGGCGGGCCGCCGCAGGACGTTCGCGGTGATCTCGCATCCGGACGCC
>NZ_ANBH01000053.1 GCF_000341185.1 Nocardiopsis chromatogenes YIM 90109 | reverse complement strand
GTGTAGCCGATATCGGCCCCGCGCGGGCCCCGGCGACCCGGCGGAGGGGGCCTGGTGGCCCCGCGCCCGCCCCCGCACCCGAGTCGAACACCCCAATCGGGCAGGAACAGGGCATACCGTTCCGAGAACCTGTTCTGGAATCGCGGTGTTCGTCGCCCCGGGGCGTCCGCGGGCGTCGCTGGGCGCGTTTCCCGCCCCCGCCCGCACCTAACGCGGAGTATTCACCCAGGTCACACCCCTGGAAGGTATCGCGATGCGGGTCGGAGGGCCGCCCCGGGTGTCGAAGACCGCGAACCCCGGTACCGCGCCGCCCCCCCCCGGACCACGGGGGAACCCGCCGCCCGGCAAGCAGGGCCCGGGAACCGCCCCGCTCACTCCGTCGCCGCCCATCACGGCGACCCCCGCACGCCCGGCGGCCGACGACGCTGCGGCGAGGGCCGCCGACCGTTGTCGTCGCCGCCCTGAACCTCACACCCTGGCGGCCCGCCTCCCGGCCAGGGCCATCGAGCGGGGTACCTGCTGATCCGCCCGCCCACCCGGACCGCGAGGGGGCCGCTGCTCGGAATCACCGCCCCACCCCCGGGCCCGCCCCGCCCCCGGGGTGGGGCGGGCCCGCTCCCCGATCACCCCGAAGCACCGTCCGTGCAGCAGGGGAGCAGCAGGGGAAGGAGAACGGGACGCCCCCGCGCCTCTTCGACGCTGAGCATGACGACCCGCGTGGCGGGTGGTGGGGACACCGCCGGAACCACACACCCAGACCAGCGGGCCGGAGCTCCACGTCGCTGCGGACGGCAGCGGAAGGCGAGAGCGGCGGGCGAACCCGTTCGTGTTCGTCCGCCGCCGTCCTCCGACTCGGCCCTGTGCCGTCAGTCGTCCTCGTCTGTGCGAATCTCGACGTTCCCGCTGGTCGTGGAGGCCCGGATCATGCTGTCGGCCCCGGCGTCGTCGCGCACCTCCACGTCGGCGTCGCCGCTGGTCGTCTCGGTCTGCACGTCGTAGGCGCCGACGGGGACGCGGAATTCGATGTCGCCCGAGGTGCTCTCCGCGCGCAGCGACTCGAAGCCCTCCCGCGTCTCGACCTCGACCGTCCCGGACGTGGACTCCAGTTCGGCCGTGCCGAACGCGCCCTCGATCTCGACCGGCCCCGAGGTGCTCTCCGCGATCATGCGGTCGACCTCCACGTCCTCCATCTCGATCGGCCCGGAGACCGAGCGCGCCTCCACCGATCCGGACGCCCCGGTCAGGTCGATCGGCCCCGAGACGGCCTCCAGGCGCGCATCGCCGCCCAGGTCCTCGGCCTCGATCGGGCCCGACACCGTCTCGGCGCGCACCGTGCCGTCCAGGCCGACGAGCTCGACGTCGCCGCCGGCCGTGTTCACCTCGACGTCGGCGCCCTCGGGCACCACCACCTCGTAGTCCACCGAGCAGGCCGACATCAGCGCCGCCTGGCAGGAGGCCTCGGCGCGCACCTCGCCGCCGCGCTCGTCCAGGCTCTCGTCCGGTTCGAACAGGAGCGACCGGTTCAGTTCCGCACGCACCTCGACGGCGTCGGTGTCGGCGCCGGTCACCGTCACCTCTCCCGGCGTCCGGTTCTCGATCACGACGCGCTCGGCGCCGTCGAACCGCTGGGGGGCGCGCTCCTCGCCGCCGACGGGCACCCCGCCGAGCGCGGCCGCCACCCCGGCGAGCAGGGCGGCGACCGCGACCACGATCCCCAGCCACATCCACCGGAACCGCCGCCGCCGCGGCACCTTGCTCGATGAGGCGTACAGCCCCCGCGCGTTGAACGTCATGGCTTCCTCCCTTCAGGGGCCGCGGTCTCCACGCCGCGGAGGTACTCCAGCACGGCGCGGACGCGCCGGTGGTCGTGGTCGTCCTGGCCCAGGTCGAGTTTGGTGAAGATGGACCGGATGTGCTTCTCCACCGCGCGCTCGGTGATCACCAGGCGCGCGGCGATCCCGGCGTTGTTCAGCCCTTCGGCCATCGCCGCCAGCACCTCGTCCTCACGGGGGCTGAGCCGGTCCAGGGCGCTGTCGCTGCGCCTGCTGAGGAGCTGGGAGACCACCTCGGGATCGATGGCGGCGCCCCCGTCGGCGACCCGGCGCAGCGCCTCCATGAACTCCTCGATGTCGGCGACCCGGTCCTTGAGCAGGTAGCCGACCTTGGAGGCGCCGCCGCCGAGGAGCTCCCCGGCGTACCGGCTCACCACGTGCTGGGACAGCAGCAGCACCGCCACCCCGGGGTGGGCGCGGCGGATGCGGATGGCCGCGTCCATGCCCTCCTCCGAGTAGCCGGGGGGCATGCGGATGTCGACCAGGCACAGGTCGGCCTCCGGGTGTTCGGCGACGGCCGCCATCAGCGCCTCGGCGTCGCCCGCCTGCGCGAGGACCTCCACCCCCTCGTCCTCCAGCAGCCGGGCCATGCCGCTGCGCAGCAGCACCGAGTCCTCGGCGATGATCACCCGCATCGCTATGCCTCCCATGGGATCTCCGCGGTCAGGACCGTCCCGCCGCCCTCGGGGCTGCGGACCTCCAGGCGCCCGTCCACGGCGTCCAGCCGGTCCCACAGCCCGTACAGCCCGGTGCCGCGCTCGGGGTCGGCGCCCCCGGCCCCGTCGTCGCTCACCTTGACCTCCAGCACCGCGCCGCGGCGTGCGGCGACCCGGCGCACCGCGATCCGCGCCGAGGAGGCGCGCGCGTGCTTGGCCACGTTGGTGAGGGCCTCGCTGGCCACGTAGTAGGCCACCCCCTCGGCGCGCGGCGAGGGGCGCCCCTCCAGGTCCACCTCGACCTTGACCGGCACCGGCGACCGCCCGGCGGCCACCGGCAGCGCCGCCTCCAGCCCGTGGTCGGTGAGCACCCGGGGGTGCAGCCCGCGGGCGACCTCGCGCAGCTCCTCCATCACCTCCTTGGCCTCGGCCTGGGCCTCGTCCAGCAGTTCGCGGGCGCCCCGGGGGTCGCGGTCGAAGCGGGAGCGGGCCCGGCTGAGGGTGAGGGTGACCGCGAGCAGCCGCTGCTGGGCGCCGTCGTGCAGGTCGCGCTCGATGCGGCGGCGCTCGGCCTCGGCGGCGTCCACCATGCGCGACCTGCTGTCCTGGACGTGCATGAGGCGGCGGCGCACCCGGACCTCGGGGGCGTCGAAGAGCATCGTGCGGGCGATCGCGTACTCCAGCCGCACCGCGAACGGCGCCAGCCACAGCGCGACCGGCACCCCCACCAGGCCGATGGCCAGGTTGAACGAGAGCTCGCCCAGGTCGGCCGCGCCGCCGACGGCGATGTAGGCGGCGACGATGGCCGCGGCCGCCGCCCCGCCGACGCCGAAGGCGACCAGGGCGAGCACCAGTCCGCCGACGAACACCCCCTGCAGCCCGGCGACGGTGCAGTAGAGCAGGTTGCCCCACGCCTCGGCGCCGAACACGTAGTGCAGGGCGCGGCCGGGGCGGGAGGAGGGCACGTCGGGGTCGGGCGGGCGGGTCTCGACGACCCCGAAGGCGTCCCCGAGCCAGCGCCGCTGCAGGGCGCAGCCGAGTCGGGCGCTGAGCATGCCGAGCACGGCGAAGCCCAGGACCGCGCCCGCCTGGACGAAGATGCTCGTGCCCTGGGCCGCGAAGGGGGCGCCGACCAGGTTGTAGTAGACCTCGAACACGACGACGGTGGCGGCGAGCATCACGAAGGTCGCCGGGACCAGGTACAGCACGGACAGCACCAGCGAGGTGAGCAGGTGCAGCAGGGCCAGGAGCCGCTCGCCCCANTCCGGGAGGCGCCGGCGGCCGCCGCCGCTTCCCCGCTCGCCATCGCGTCCGGCCTCCCGCCGTCGTCTCCACCGCTCACCATGGAACCTATGGTCGCGCGCCCGGGACCCGCCATGGCGCTGCCACGTGAAGGGGGGTAGTGCCAGCACGCCCTGCTCGTCGGAGGATCCTCCGAAGGGCGGGGCGTGCCGCCTCGCACATGCCAGCCGATCACCTATTCCGCCTGGCATATGCGAGAGGTAGAGTGCCGATCATGCCGACGTTCCGGATCAGCGAGGTCGCCGAGCTCGCCGGGGTCAGCCCCGATACCGCCCGCCGCTGGATCGACGCGGGCCG
>NZ_ANBH01000052.1 GCF_000341185.1 Nocardiopsis chromatogenes YIM 90109 | reverse complement strand
CCCCCCCGCCGCACCGTGGACGGCGCCGCCCTGGCCGCGTTCCTCCGCTCCCCCGACTCCGACCCGGACCTGGGCCGCTCGTCGGCCCGGAACCGGCTGCGCGGGCTGGTGACCGGCGTGGTGCGCGGGGACGTGATGGCGCAGGTGGAGATCCAGGCGGGCCCGCACCGGCTGGTCTCCCTGATGAGCCGGGAGGCCGCCGACGAGCTGGGCCTTGAGCCCGGGGCGGTGGCCACGGCCGTGGTGAAGTCGACCAACGTGATCGTGGAGAGCGGGACGGACCGGAGCGCACGCCATGACTGAGCCGGGTCCGCCGGACCGCCGCACCGGGCCAGGCCGCCGCCTGCGCGCCGCCTCGGCCGCCGTCGCCGCACTGGTGCTGGGCGGTGCGGCCGCCGGGTGCGGCACCGGAGGAGGGACGGGCGGCGGCTCCCTGACCGTGTTCGCGGCCGCCTCGCTCACCGAGGTCTTCACCGGCCTGGGCGAACGGTTCGAGGAGCAGACGGGCACACAGGTCGCCTTCAACTTCGCGGGCAGCTCCGACCTGGCGCTGCAGATCACCGACGGCGCGCCCGCGGACGTGTTCGCCTCCGCCGACACACGCACCATGGACGACGTCGCCGGGGAGGGGCTGGCCGAGGGCGAGCCCCGGGTGTTCGCCCGCAACGAGCTGCGGATCGCGGTTCCCGAGGGCAACCCGGCGGACATCGGGGGGCTGGAGGACCTGGCCGACCCCGACGCCCGGGTGGCGCTGTGCGCCGCGGAGGTCCCGTGCGGCGCGGCGGCCCGGAAGCTGCTGGAGGCCCAAGGGGTGGAGGTGTCGGGGGCGTCCGAGGAGGAGGACGTCAAGGCGGCGCTGACCCGGGCCCGGCTCGGGGAGGTGGACGCGGCGCTGGTGTACACGACCGACGTCCGATCCGCCGAGGGCGAGGTGGAGGGCGTCCCCGTCGAGGGCGCCGAGGAGGCGGCCAACGACTACCCGATCGCGGTCGTGAAGGACACGGCCGCACCGGAGGCGGCGCGGGAGTGGGTCGACTTCGTCCTGTCCGACGAGGGCCAGGAGGCCTTGGCCGAAGCGGGCTTCAGTCCGGGCGGGGACACCTGATGCCGCCCCGCACGACCGGCCCCGGGAGGCGGCCGCTCCCGGACCTCACCACCGCCGACCGCCGACGGCCCCGGCCGAAACGGCCTGGGCACGCCGCACCGCCCCACCGCCCCCTCTCGCCAACGGCCACACCGGCCCGCCCGACAGCGCCCACCCCCCGAGGCGCGACCGCACGTTCGACGGCCCCGCGCCCAGCGAACAGGGGCGCCCGGTGCTGAGCGGAGAGCCCCGTCGCGCCCGTCCGCCCAAGGGGCGGGTGCCCTGGCTCCTGGTCGTGCCCGCGCTCCTCGGGCTCGCGTTCCTCGTGCTGCCCTTCGCCGGGCTGCTCATCGGCGCCCCCTGGCGGGACCTCCTCCCCCTCGCCGCGTCGCCCGAGGTGCGCGGGGCCCTGTGGCTGTCCCTGTCCACCGCGACCGCCGCCACCGGTGTCGCCCTCCTGCTCGGGGTCCCGCTCGCCTGGCTGCTCGCCCGCACCGACTTCCCCGGGCGCCGGGCCGTGCGCGCCCTGGTCGCCGTCCCGCTCGTCATCCCCCCGGTGGTCGGCGGCGTCGCGCTGCTGCTCGTGCTGGGCCGCAACGGGCTGCTCGGCCGCCACCTGTACGAGTGGTTCGGCCTCTCGCTGCCCTTCACCCCGGCGGCGGTGGTCGTCGCCCAGGTCTTCGTCGCCATGCCGTTCCTGGTGATCAGCGTGGAGGGCGCGCTGCGCGGGGCGGACCGCCGCTACGAGGAGGCCGCCGCCACCCTCGGCGCCACCCGGTGGACCGCGTTCCGGCGGGTCACCCTGCCCATGGCCGCCCCCGGCGTGCTCGCCGGGGCGGTGCTGGCCTGGGCGCGGGCGCTGGGCGAGTTCGGCGCCACCATCACCTTCGCCGGGAACCTGCCCGGCCGCACGCAGACCATGCCGCTCGCCGTCTACCTGGCGATGCAGCAGAGCCCGGAGGCCGCCGTGGTGCTCAGCCTGATCCTGCTCCTGGTCTCGGTCGCCGTACTGGCGGCCCTGCGCGACCGCTGGACGACGGCGTGAGCGCCCTTCAGGCCCGGCTGCTGGCCGAGCGCGGCGCCTTCCGGCTCGACGCCGCGCTCACCGCCGACCGCGGCGAGGTGGTGGCGCTCCTGGGGCCCAACGGTGCGGGGAAGTCGACGGCGCTGCGCGTGCTGGCCGGGCTGCAGCCGCTCACCGGCGGCTCGGTGGTCGTCGAAGGGCGCGACATCACCGCGCTGCCGCCCGAGCGGCGCCCCATCGGCGTGGTCTTCCAGGACTACCTGCTCTTCCGGCACATGTCCGCGCTGGACAACGTCGCCTTCGGGCCGCGCTGCCGGGGCGAGTCCAAGGCCGCCGCCCGCGTCCGCGCCGCCGCGCTGCTGGAGGAGATGGGGCTGGCCGACCGGGCCCGCGCACGGCCCGGCGCGCTGTCGGGGGGCCAGGCCCAGCGGGTCGCGCTGGCCCGCGCGCTTGCGGCACATCNGGGGGGGGGGAGCCGCTGTCGGCGCTCGACGCCCACACCCGCGAGGAGGTCCGCGCGGGTCTGCGGGCCCGGCTGCACGCCTTCGACGGCGCCACCGTTCTGGTCACGCACGACCCGCTGGAGGCGATGGTGCTGGCCGACCGGATCACCGTGCTGGAGAAGGGATCGGTGGTGCAGGACGGCCCACCGGCGGAGGTGGCCCTGCGCCCCCGCACCGAGTACGTGGCGCGCCTGGTGGGGCTCAACCTGTACCGGGGCCGCCAGGAGGGCACGGCGGTGGAGGTGGACGGCGGCGCGCGCATCGAGGCGCCCGCGCCGGGGCACGGGCCGGTGTTCGCCGCGTTCCCGCCGCGCGCGGTGGCGCTGTACCCCGACCCGCCCTCGGGCACGCCGCGCAACGTGTGGCCGCTGGTGGTGGAGGGGGTCGAGCGCTTCGGCGACCAGGTGCGGGTGCGGCTCGGCGGCCCCCTGTCCCTGGGGGCGGACGTGACCCCGGCGGCCCTCGCCGAACTGGACCTGGCGCCGGGCGCCCGGGTGTGGGCCGCGGTGAAGGCCTCCGAAGTGCGGTGCTACCCGGCCTGACGTGCTGGTGATCGGCGGGCGCCTCGCCTACGCTCTTCACCGTTGGTAGTTGATCGACTACATACGGGAAGGCACGTTCATGTCACTCACGCGCACGCTCGCCGCGGCCGCCGTCACCGCCTCCGGTGCCGCCCTGGCCCTGTCCGCCGGTACCGCCTCCGCCGGGGGCTACGACGGGTACGGGTACGACTACGGCGACCGCGTCGGAGCCGCGGAGACGCTGCTCCTCGGGCACGGCGGTTACGACGGGTACGACTACGGCGACCGCCACACGGGCCACGACGGGTACTAGAGGGCCACCCGCCCCGCACGGCACCGTCCCGTGCCCGCGGTCGTCGCACGGCCCCGGGCACGGGCCCGGGCAAAGGGCCCGCGGCGGGGGGCGGACCGCCTCAGCCGTCCCCTTCCACCAGCGTCTTCAGCCGGAGCAGGGTCTGCTCGATGGAGCGGCCGTTGCGCGCGGGCCACCCGGCCAGCATGTAGCCGAACCGCAGTGCGGGCCCCGCCGTCGAGTAGTCGAAGGTCTCGGTCACCCGGCAGGTCCCGTCGGCCAGCGGCTCGGTCTCGAACCGCCACCGGTGGACACCGAAGTGGCGCCAGGCGATCAGCCGCCCCTCCTCGAACTCCACCACCCGGTTGGCCATCCGGTAGGGCACGCCCATCCGCATGTCCATGCCGAACTCGTCGCCGGGGCCGAGCCGCTCCGGCCCCCGCACCGCCTCGCGCACCGTGCCCGAGCCGTCGAACTCGGCGTGCCGGCCGGGCGAGGCCAGGATGTCGAACACCTTCTCCGCGGGGGCATCGACCACGACGCTCCGCGCCACCTTGTGCTGGGCCATGCCCGAATCCTCTCAGGGCCCCGACCGCGCCCCGCCCCGGGGCCGTGTTCCGGGCTCCGGCTCAGGGCCGTGTTCCGGATTCCGGCTCAGCGGACCGCCTCGTGGCGCTCGACCGCCGCCAGGGAGCGCTCCCGGCCCGCCGTCACGTGCAGCACCCAGAATGTCCCCTTGCGCAGGGAGATCTGCTGCGTCACCGGCGCGCCGAGCCGCCCCAGCGCCTCCTTCATCAGGTCGCCCACAAGCTCGCCGTGCGTGCACACCAGCGTCGGGCGCCCCTCCTCCAGCAGCGTGCCGAACGCCGCACGCGCCGCCGCCGGGTCCACCCCGGCGTCGCCGTGCACGCCCGCGGTCAGCGCGGGAAGGGTGCGCACCTCGGTGCCCCGGGACACCGAGTACGGCAGCACGGTCTCGGTGCAGCGCGCCGCCGCCGAGGAGACCACCCGCATCGGCCCGTACGGCTCCAGCACCCGCGCCAGCTCCCGGGCGCCCTCGCGCCCGGCGTCGTCCAGCGGGCGCAGCAGGTCGTCCCCGTCCCAGGCGCGCTTCTCCCCCGCCGGGGCGTGCCGCAGCAGCACCAGCGGGAACGTCTCCAGCGGCCCCGACGCGAAGTTGTCCAGCACCGAGACGTCGTGGTCGTAGGTGAGCCGGTCGCGCGCCTCGGCCAGCGGCACCCACTCCACCCGGTCGATCTCCTCGTTGGGGGTGAACACCGACGCGCCCGGACCGGGCTGGGCCGCCCACCAGTCGACCAGCTTGGGCCAGCCCTCGCGCAGGTAGCGCTGCGGCGGCAGGCGGCGGCCGAACACCGGGCGCAGCCCGGTCTCCTCGACCACCTCCCGTGCGGCCGCGGTGAGCAGGTGCTCGCCGTTCTTCACCTTGCCCTTGGGCAGCGTCCAGTCGTCGCGGTCGGGGCGGTGCACCAGCACCGCCTCGTGCCCGGCCTCCCCGCGCCGCCACAGCACCGCGCCGGCCGCCCGGATGGGCTCCATGTAGCCGCCGGGCGCTGTGTCCCGGGGCGGCCACGCGCTGGTGATCTCGGCCTCGTGGAAGGGGTAGTCCTCAACCATCCGTCGCCCTCACATGCCGGTCGCGGCGCAGAGCGGACTGCAGGTCGCGCAGGGGCGCCCCCTCGGCGTCGCGGGTGTGCCGGGTCCACTCCCCGTCCGGCCCCAGGTGCCAGGAGGAGGTCCCCTCGTCCATCGCGGTGTCCATCAGTTCCACCAGCCGGGTCCGGTGCTCGGGGTCGGCCACCCGGATCAGCGCCTCGACCCGGCGGTCCAGGTTGCGCGGCATCAGGTCGGCACTGCCCAGCCACACCTCGGGGTCGCCGCCGTTCTCGAAGACGAACACCCGGGAGTGCTCCAGGAAGCGGCCCAGGATGCTGCGCACCCGGACCGTCTCGGAGACCCCGGCCAGGCCCGGGCGCAGCACGCAGCTCCCGCGCACCCACAGGTCGACGGGGACCCCGGCCGCGGAGGCGCGGTACAGCGCGTCGATGATGTCCTCGTCGACCAGGGAGTTGACCTTGATCCGGATGCGCGCGGGGCGGCCCTCGGAGTGCGCGCGCACCTCGGCGGCGATCCGCTCGGTCAGCCCCGACCGCAGCCCGTCGGGCGCGGCCATCAGCCGCCGGTAGCTGGTGGTGCGGGAGAACCCGGTGAGCCGGTTGAACAGGTCGCTGAGGTCCTCGCCGACCTCCGGCTCGGCGCTGAAGAGCCCGAAGTCCTCGTAGACGCGGGCGGTGCGCGGGTTGTAGTTGCCGGTGCCCACGTGGCAGTAGCGGCGCAGCGACCCGTCGTCCTCCCTGCGCACCACCAGGGACAGCTTGCAGTGCGTCTTGAGGCCGACGACGCCGTAGACGACGTGGCAGCCGGCCTCCTCCAGCTTGCGCGCCCAGGCGATGTTGTTCTGCTCGTCGAACCGCGCCTTGATCTCGACGAGGACCACGACCTCCTTGCCCGAGCGGGCCGCCTCGATCAGCGACTCGACGATGGGCGAGTCGCCGCTGGTGCGGTAGAGCGTCTGCTTGATGGCGACCACGCTGGGGTCGGTGGCGGCCAGGGCCACGAACCGCTCGGTGGTGGTCGTGAACGACTCGTAGGGGTGGTGCACCAGCAGCTCGCGGCGGCGGACCGCGGCGAACAGCTCGTCGCGGTCCAGGCCCGGCGGCTCGGCCGGGACCATCGGCGAGAAGCTCAGCTCGGGGCGGTCCAGGTCGGCGATCTGGTGCAGCCCGGCCAGGTTGAGCGGACCGGGGACGGCGATGACCTCCTCGTCCTCGGCGCCCAGCTCGCGCTTGAGGATGCGCAGCACCTCCGGGGAGATGTCCTCCTCGACCTCCAGCCGCACCATGGGGCCGAACCGGCGCCGCAGCAGCTCCTTCTCCAAGGACTGCACCAGGTCGTCGGTCTCGTCCTCGTCGACCTCCAGGTCGGCGTTGCGGGTCACCCGGAAGGCGTGGTGCTCCAGCACCTCCATCCCGGCGAACAGCTGCGGCAGGTGCCCGGCGATGACGTCCTCGACCGGGACGAAGGCCTCGCCCTCCAGCCGGATGAACCGGGGCAGCGCCGAGGGCACCTTGATCCGGGCGAAGGCGGTGCGGCCGGTGCGCGGGTCGCGCACGGTCACCGCCAGGTTGAGCGAGCGCCCGGAGATGTAGGGGAAGGGGTGGGCCGGGTCCACGGCGAAGGGGGTGAGCACCGGGTAGACCGAGCCGCGGAAGAACCGGTGCATCCGGCGCCGGGCGTCCTCGTCCAGGTCGTCCCAGCGCAGGATGCGGATGCCCGCCTCGGCCAGGGCCGGGGCCACCGAGTCGTGGTAGCAGCGGGCGTGCCGCCGCATCAGGTCGTGGCTGACCTCGGCGACCCGGGTGAGCAGCTCGCGGGGGTGGTGCCCGCTGGGCCCGGCCACGGCGACGCCGGTGGCCAGGCGCCGCTTGAGCCCGGCCACCCGCACCATGAAGAACTCGTCCAGGTTGCCCGCGAAGATGGCCAGGAAGCGGACCCGCTCCAGCAGGGGCATGCCGGCGTCCTCGGCCAGCTCCAGCACCCGCTGGTTGAACCGGAGCCAGTCGACCTCCCGGTCCATGAACCGCCCCTCGGGGAGGTCCTCCACCTCTTCTCCCATGAACACCGCTTCCGTCGCCATGGTTCGCACGCTTCCGCATTCCGGTTAACGGACGGCGAACCGTACCCGCAGCATCGATTGTGACGTATCACCCGGTCCGCCCGTGCGAGGCGGGGCCGTGGGGGCCGCGGGGCGCCTCAGGGCGTGCTCTCCGGACCAGGCCCTGCACGCGGCGCCCGGGAACGGCCCTCGCTGCGTTCTCTTCGATCTCATCGGCCGACAGCCCGCCGACCGGCTTTTCCCCGGCGCACGACGCTACCGGCGCCCCCTGCGGACCCGGTCCGAGGAACACGCCTCAGAGGAACGCCGCAGTGGGCGGGGCCATCGCCAGCGCGGCGACGCCCCCCGCCAGCAGCAGGTTCGCCCACAGGTTCCGGTACCGGGCCCAGAGGTACCCGGCGGCCAGTCCCGACGCCCCCTGGACCGCGACCGCGGAGGCCAGGTCGTGTGCGCCACCGGTGAGCGGTTCGCCGACCAGCGAGGACAGACCGTACACCACCGCCGTGGCAGCGATGCCGGGCCACCGGCCGAACAGCAGCTCCAAGCGGGTCTGCAGGAGCACGGAGAAGAACAGCACGTCGGCGACGGCCACCCCGGCGAAGGTGAGGGCGACCACCGCCCCCAGGGCGTAGTCGGAGGGCAGCGTCCCCGGCGGCTCCGGGGCGGCGATCCACGGCAGGGCGAGCAGGGCCAGGAAGGCCGCCGCGGGGACCGGGGCCGCCCAGCGCCACGGCTCGTGCACCCGGGCGGCGAGCGGGAGCAGGTCGGGGCCGCTGGAGCGGCGCGTGATGCCGCTGCCGCCGGCGAACAGCGGCGGGATGAGCAGCAGGAAGATGGCCTTGGCTGCGTAGTAGGACAACGGTGGCGCACCGGGGCCGATCAGTGCGAAGACCGGGGAGAGCACGGCGTCGGCGGCGGCGAAGGCGGCCAGGCAGCCGACGAGGAGCGCGGCCTCGGCCCCCGGGGAGCGGTCGGACATCCGCGCGCGGATGCGCTCGGCCATCGCGGCCTCGGGCACGCGGGGCGGCAGGAGCCGGATCAGGGCGAGGGCGGCGGCGATGGAGGACCACAGCAGGGCCACCCGGGGGTCGAAGCCCCCGCCGGCGATCGAGGAGGCCGTGTGGACGGCGGCGCAGGCGATGAAGGCGAGGAGGGCCGCCCAACCCAGCACGCGCCCCGAACGGGCGGTCCCGTGGCCCCTGTGGTTCCGGTCGCCACGGTCGGTGGACGGCTCGCGCGGCGCCGCCGGGGGCGCCATGGTGCCGTGGACCGTGCCGTCGATGGGGACCGCCGCCTTCGCAGAGCCGACCGGGTGGCCGTCCGCACCCGGGGCGCACGCTCGCGCGCCGACGGACATTTTACCGGTTCGACACTGTTGCGTGACTTTTGCGGCGGGGGGTGCGAGCGGTGCTCCCGCAGGTCGGAGGCGCCGCGATCAGCCGAGACCGCCCTGCCCGGCGACGGTCGGCAGGGTCGCCAGGACCAGGGGGACCCCGTGGACGAGTGTGTTGATCCACATGTTCCGGTAGCGGATCCAGACGTATCCCAGCAGCAGCCCCTGCACCCCGTAGGTGACCACCGCCACGGAGACCTGCTCGGCCACCCCCTCGCCGACGAGCGGGCCGTAGGTGTTGAAGTGGCTGCTCACCGCCTGCGCCAGCGCGTAGAGCAGGGCGGTCACGGCCACCGCCCCGGTGCGGCCCGTCAGCAGCTCCAGGCGGGTCTGCACCATGCCGCGGAAGAAGATCTCCTCGATCGCGCTGACCCCGACCAGCACCGCCAGGACCACGAGGAAGGCCCCGGTGGGCGACGGCGCGTCCGACGGCTCCAGGTCGACCAGGAGCGGGGCGCCGACCGCGGCGACGGTGACCAGGCCGAGCCAGCGCCACGGCTCGCGCACCGCCAGGGACAGCGCGGGCATGCGGGTGCCGTGGCCGCTGGTGCTGAACCCGCCCTGGTCGACGAAGAGCACCGGCAGCACGAAGAGGAACACCAGGCGCGTCACCGGCAGCGCGACCGCGGACGGCAGCTCCTCGCTCACCTGGCGGATGACGGTGGAGAGCCCGGCGGTGCCCAGGGCGTAGCCGATCAGCATCGCCACCAGGAGCCCCAGCTCCAGCCGGACCGGGTGGCCCTCCATCGCCTCCCGGACACGCAGGTCCAGGTCGACCTGGCCGGTGCGGCTGCCCAGCACCCAGGTGAGCAGCAGGCCCACCGCGACCGGGAGCCAGACCGCCCAGAGCGCGCCTACGCCGTACCAGGTCACATCGGCCAGGGCCGCGGGACGCCCGGCGAACCCCGCGGCGGCCAGTCCCGCCCCGGCGGCCACCGCCCCCACGGTGACGACCGCACGGGCGGCGCGCCCTCGACCTGCCTCCACGTGCCACTCCCCCATGTCGGAGACTTCAGTCTGACCGGAGAATGACGCATTGTGACGGATCGTATGCGGAATGTCGCGGACTCGGGGAGTGCGGATGATCGCAGCAAATGGCCTCGCGCGTGCCCGTGTGGGGCTTTCGCGGCCGGAATCCCCGTGTTACCAGGCGTTAGCGAACACTTGGGGAACCCTCCGCCCCCGATGGCCCTCCGACAACCCCACGTTGACCCGCCCGCCCTTCAAGGGGCGGGGCGCCTCGGCGTGGCGGGTGCTCTTCCGCCGGGGTGTTCGAGGGCGCCCCTGGCGCCTTGCTGGGGAAGGGACGCCAGGGGCGGTCAGTGCGGGAGGTTCACGTCACGTGGACACCGCGCCACCACCCGTGTTCCTCGCCCAGAGCGGCGAGTCCGTCGGCGACGGTGACAGCCAGAGCCGTCCGAGTGGCCTCGGCGCCGTCGAGGCCGTGCTCGACCCGGTAGCCCTCTTCGTCGGCGGCCGCGACGTCGACGGTGACGGTGAACCGGAAGGGCCGTACGGCCGACTCGTTGCGCCAGGTGTCTCCGAGGACGGATTCGTGGTCGCCGCCGTGGCCCTCTGGGCGGACGCACGGGAAACCGCGATTCTCACCGGGGAAGTGGGCCCCGCAAAGGCTCGCCTCCATCACGCCACCTCCCGAGCGGCCTCGGCCAAGAGGCGCCGCTCTGTCGCGCGTTCCGCGTCGCCCTCGGGCGCATAGGGGCGCACCCTCGACGGCGGCTCGTACTGAGACAGGAGGACATCGAGGAGGTGGACCTCGGAGGCCGCGACCGAGACGCCCTCCACAAGGTGGTGCGCCCGATAGGGCACCAGGGACCCGGGCCCGTAGGTCAGGCGCCACCGGGCGCGGCGCCGCACCGCGACCTCGCAGAAGCGGATGTAGTCGGGGACCGGCGGCGGGACCGAGCCGGACCGCCGCCCCTCGGGCGGTGCCGTAGCGGGCGGGGATGCCGCCGGGGCGGGGCGCGGAGGTGGTTCCGGGACGTGGCGGCCTGCGAAGGGCATCGCCAGGCGGAGCAGGACCGCAGGGATGAGCAGGTACAGGAATCGCATCGGACGCTCCTTGGGCAGCTGCCGGGTAGACCACCGTGCGGCCGGTGACCGCCAAGCCGCGCAGCCACACGGTGGTGGGCGGCCATTGCGAGGGCTACGGCAGACTGGAGGCGTGACCGCCACTCACTGCCCAGCACCCTCCCCCTTGTTTATAGGGGCTAAAGGTCGCCTGATGTGAAGGTAGCCACACATGGCGCTTAGCGCAATAGAGGGGCTAAAGTTCGGGCCGAGATGCCGCGACAAGAGGACTCAATGGACGCACGGACACTTCACGACATTGCCGCCATAGCCGACCCGGTAGAGCGCGCCCGCGCCGCCTCAGCAGCCATGGCCTCCCTCCAGGGCCAGAGTGTCGAGCTATCGCGCATCCGCCGAGGCGCCATCGTCGAGGCCCAGGAAGGCGGCATGCGGCAGGAGGAGATCGCCCGACACCTCGGCGTCACACCCGGTCGTGTGAGCCAGATGAAGAAGGCGGGCGCAGGCGGCGGCGCCGAGCATCAGGCACCTACGGGACCGGTCGAGCCGCGCCCGCGCGTGCTCGTCGAGCGCGCCCTCCCCACCCCTCCGACGGTCCGCGGCTCCAAGTCGCTGTACCTCACCGAGGCCGACCGGCAAGGCCTCACTCCCGAGCGGAAGATGTTGTTCGTCGGTCAGGAGCCGGCTTCGGAGCACGTGGCCGCGGCGCTCCGTGTCGAACCGGGCGACGCGGTGATCGCTCGGCGGAAGATGTTCTGGGCGAACGGTGTCCCGGTGCGGATCGCCACCAGCTTCTTCCGGGTCGACGTCGGCGAAGGTACCCGCCTTGACGGCGAGGGGTTCGTCCTGCCGACGCTGCAAGACGCGATCGAGGACCTCGGCCACACCTTCAGTCACGCGACGGAGACGTTGACCGCGCGGCCGCCGACACCGTATGAGGCCGACCTTCTCGACGTGGCCGGTGAATGGGTGGTGCAGGTGCTGCGCGTGAGCGTCAGCACCGACGACGTACCGATCCACGCGTTGGAGACGATCTGCGCCGCAACCCGCCACACGTTCCCGATCGGGCAAGTGGCGGGATCAGACCAGTTCTGAACCAAGATGCGAACGGCCCCTCTCGGCGGGGCCGTTCCCCGTCAGGTCTCGCCGAGGGCCGCCAGGGCCATGAACGCGCCCAGTTCCCAGCACGCGTCTCGGGCATCGCGGTCGACCTCGCCGATGACCTCCACCGGGGGGCGGGCCCGTTCCCAACCCATCCCCTTGGTGACCTGTTCGACCGCGCGCACCGCCCCGGCCGTGTCGTTGTTGCCGTGCACGTACAACCCGTAGGCGAGCCCGGCGGTGTCGTTCAGGCAGGGGTAATAGGCACCGTCGAAGAAGTGCTTGAGGGCACCGGACATGTAGCCGATGTTCGCCGGGGTCCCGAGCAGGACCGCATCGGCGGCCAGCACGTCCGAGGCGGTCGACGCCAGTGCCGCGCGCGCGGCCACCTCGACACCTTCGATCTCATCGTTCTCGGCCCCCGAGCGCACGGCCTCGAAGAGTTCCTGCATCCCGGGCGAGGGCGTGTGGTGGACGATCAGCAGGCGAGCCATGCCCATAGCGTGGCACACGGGGTCACCGGCGGCCGCCACGCCCGGGGGCACCCACAGCCGCCACGCTCGGAGCACCCGCGGTCGCTGCATTGATTCTAGAACGATCATTCCCGAATGTGCTAGCGTGCCGGACATGGCACGGAGCAAGGGGTTCGACCCGGACCGGGTCCTGGACTCGGCCATGCACACCTTCTGGAAGCAGGGGTACGCGGCCACGTCGGCACAGGACCTGTGCGAGGCCACTGGAATCGGCCGCAGCAGCCTCTACGGCACCTTCGAGAGCAAGCACGGCCTCTACATGCGCTCCCTGGAGCGCTACGCCGACGCGGGCACGGCCGGACTGCGCGACCTCGTCGAGGCCCGGGGGCCGGTCCGCGAGCGCGTCCGGCGGCTGCTCGACAGCGTCGTCGAGGAGGAGGTCTCCCAGCCCGGCCTGGGCTGTTTCGTGGTCAACGCGCAGATCGAACGCGCCCCGTCCGACCCGGACGTGGCCTCCGTCGTGCGGCGCGGCCGCGCGGAGGTGGTGGACGCCCTCGTCCGCGCGCTGCGCACGGCACAGGCCGACGGCGAGATCGCCGCCGACAAGGACCCCGAGGCGCTCGCCGACTTCGTCCATGCCCAGATCGGCGCCCTCCGCCTGCTGGGCCGCTCCCAAGCCGATCGCGCGACCATGGAGCACGTCGTCGACGTGGCGGTCGGCGTGCTCTGAACCCTCTGCGACGGCGGGTCCGGGCAGGCCCTTCCGTTCGCGTGGCACCCCATCGGACTCATTTTGAAATGTACGTTCTTTCAACGAGAAGGAGATGCACCACCGCGCCCGCCGCACCCGCAGGCGCCGAGGAGTTCACCGGCGGGACCGACGCACCGGTCGGCCGTCCACCCACCCACGCCCGAATTCTGAAACGATCATTCCAATAAAGGAGCGCCGGACATGACCCCGCCCCTCACCGACGCCGAGCTCGCCGCCTCCCTCGACGGCGGCTTCTCCAGCGCCCGCGCCGACGTGAACGGCGTCCGCCTGCACTACGTCGCCGGCGGCGGCCCGGGCACCCCCCTGGTCCTGCTCGGCGGCTGGCCGCAGACCTGGTGGCAGTTCCGCAAGATCATGCCCGCCCTGGCCGCCGAGCACCGCGTGATCGCCGTGGACATCCGCGGCCAGGGCGGCTCCGCCAAGCCCGCGGGCGGCTATGACAAGAGGACCATGGCCGCCGACGTGCACGCGCTGATCCGGCACCTCGGGTACGAGCGGGCCGATGTCGCCGGGCACGACATCGGCGGAATGGTGGCCGAGGCCATGGCCTCGCTGTACCCCGACACCGTCCGGCGGCTCGTGGTCCTGGACGTGCCGCACCCCGACGACGGCCTGCTGTCCCTGCCCCTGCTCCCCCAGGGCGGCCAGGACGCCAACATCACCGGAGCCGAACAGGGGGCCGGAACCGCCTACCTGTGGTGGTTCGCCTTCAACCAGGTGAAAGGGCTCCCCGAGGCCCTGCTCGAAGGCCGGGAGCGGGTGCTCATCGACTGGCTGTGCGGGTACATGCTGCGCGACCAGGCCGCGATCGACGACACCGCCCGCGAGGTCTACGCCCGCGCCCTCGCCGCCCCCGGCGCCGTCCGCGCCGGGAACGCCTGGTACCAGGCGTTCGTCCAGGACATCGCCGACCTTGCGGGGTACCCGCCGCTCTCCCGGCCCGTGCTCGGCCTGGCCTGCCCGGGCAACCTGGCGCTGATCCGCGGCGGCCTCGCCGGGCGGGCCGCGGACCTCACCGTGGCCGAGGTCCCGGACAGCGGGCACTACCTCCCCGAGGAGCAGCCCGGATTCGTCACCGACAGGATGCTGCGCTTCCTGCGGTGAGACCGGCGCCCCGGGGACCGCGGTCCCCGGGGCGCCCCCCGGCCCCGTGATCCGGTCCGTCCTCCCGGATCAGCGGCCGGAGGCCAGGAAGGGGGCCAGTAGCTCCGGCACCGCCTCGTCGGCGAAGGCCAGGCCCTCCCCGAGGTCCACGTCCGGGGCGCGGTGGATCCCGCCCCCGGCCGCGACCGTCGCGCCCAGGGTGGCCAGCCCCGCCCACCGCTGGAACGGCGACCGCCTGACCGTCCACCCGATGACCGAGTCGCGCTTGAGGGCCACCGTGGAACGCGCCGCCATCCCCGTGCGCAGGAGCAGGAACCGGCCGTCGATCCCGTGCCCCAGCCCCCGGTAGCTGCCGACCGCGTAGGGCACCCCGAGGACCAGCACCGCGACGCCCGTCCCGACGGCGGCCACGGTCGGCGCCTCCCCGGGCACCTCCAGGGGCGTGAGGGCCCCGAGCGCCCAGACGGTCGCCGCGACCACGGCCGCGAACACGGCCGCCACGGCCAGCGCGCGCACGATCCGGCGCCTCAAGGCCGCCCGCGGGTGGGGCCTCAGGTCCTCGAAGGCGATCCCGTCCTGGGCACGGATCGCCTGCTCCGCGGCGCGCCGTGCGCGGGCACGCGGCATCTCCGGGGTCAGCGCGCGCTTGGGCACCACGCCCCCCTTCGCGCCCTGGCCTTCCTGGGCCTGGGCGAGGCCGGAGGCGACGGCGGCGGCCGATGCAACGCCCAGCCAGCGCAGCGGAAGCCGCTCCACCAGCTCCACACCGCGCATGCGGCGCTCCTCGATGGAGACCGAGGTCCGGGTGAACAGCCCCCGCCGCACCCGCAGGGTCCCGTCGCTCTCGCGGGTGAGCAGGAAGTCCCACCACGACTCGACGTGCACGGCCAGCGCCACGGCCGTGGCCACCACCACCAGGGTGAGCACCACCCCGGCCGCCCACAGCACGATCGTCATGACCGGCGCCGACTCGGTGCGTCCGAGGAACCACGGCAGCGCCACCCGGAGGATCAGCTCGGTGAAGGAGCCGAGTACCGCCGCCAGCCCGCCGTAGCCCACGGCGGCCGGGGTCCATGCGAGCGCCCCGTAGCCGAACCAGCGCGGCGCCATCCGGGCCAGCTCGGCCGCCCCGTCGGCGCCCGCACCGCCCGCCGCGCCGCGCTCCAGGAGCACGCGGCGCAGCCGCTCGCCCTCGGCCGACGGGATCAGCGACAGGGACAGCGCCCCGCCTGCTCCGGTGCTCTCGCCCGTACCGACCTCCACACGGCACAGCCCGAAGGCCCGCGCCCACAGCGGGACCGCCACGTCGACGCTGCGGATCCGCTCCCGGGGCAGGGACTTGTGGCTGCGGGCGACCACCCCGGACACCGCTTCGAACCGCGCGTCGGTCACGCGGTAGCGGGTGCGGCGGTAGCGCAGCACGTCCGCACCGATGACGGCGGCGGCCAGCACCGCCGCGCCGAGGAGGATGAGCAGCGGCCACACCGCCGGGGCACCCGCCACCGCCAGGATCACGGCGGCGATGAGGGCGGGCCCCGGGATCACCAGGCCGACCACGACCGCGTCCGCCCACACCGTGAGCGGGCTCAGCAGTCTCCACCCCTGCACCGGCACTCCCGGGGCCGCCACCGCTTCCAGAGGCTCCCGTCCGCCCGCCCGGGACCGCTCCCCCTGAGGCGTTCCGGTCTCCGCGTTTCCGTCCATCGCTCCCGCGTCCCTCCTCGCGCCCCTGGCGCCTCCGCCGTGTCCGCGGCCGTCGGCCGCTACGCCGCTCACGTCCCGTCCCCGGGGACCGCCTGCGTCACCTCGGTGAGCTGCTGCGCCAGATCGGAGGCCAGGTCCGCCTCCAGCCCGTCGACGCGCAGCGGGCCCGCCGCCGAGGCCGTGGTCACGGTCAGCGTGGACAGCCCCAGCGCGCGCTGCAGTGGCCCGCGCTCGGTGTCCACCGTCTGGATGCGCGCCATCGGTGCGACGCGCCACTCCTGCCAGAGCCATCCGAACGAGGTATAGACGGCCTCCCCGGTGACCTCCCAGCGGTGCACGCGGTACCGCCACTGGGGCATGGCCAGCACCACCAGCAGCCCCAGGGCGCCGACGGCCGCGGTCAGCGCCCAGAGCGGGCCGGTCGCCCACGGGACGAGGCCGGTGATGCCGGAGGCTGCCGCCATGGCGGCGGCCACGCCGGCCGCCGGACCCCAGAGGAGGAGGGCGCGCAGCGTCCACAGCGCGATGGCGCGCCCCGCGACGCGGTTCCTGGGCGGGCGCAGCCGCACGGCCGTGCGGGCGCCCCCGGTGTGCGTGATCCCTTGCGTGCTCATGCCGACCTCCCGACGTGGCGGCCTCGTCCTGCGCGGCGCCGGTGCGGCGGCCGTGACCGGAGCCGTCAATAAAGTGATATCACAATGATAGTCTATGGCAATCACGTAATCTGGAGTCGGAAGGAGCGCCGATGACCGACACCGCCACCCCTGCGCCAGGGGTCGACCTGCCCGAGCCCGTCTTCCGCGAGCGGGCCGCGTTCACCCTGCCCGGCATCCC
Organism: Nocardiopsis chromatogenes YIM 90109; assembly: GCF_000341185.1. Taxonomy (GTDB): domain Bacteria; phylum Actinomycetota; class Actinomycetes; order Streptosporangiales; family Streptosporangiaceae; genus Nocardiopsis_A; species Nocardiopsis_A chromatogenes. The sequence continues at coordinate 13,022 of NZ_ANBH01000052.1, read as the reverse complement.
TGCGGCCCTGGTCGCGCTGGCCGCGCTGGCGGGCGGCGTCCTGCTGGCCCTGGCCGGGATCGGCGACGGCTCCGGGGGCGCGGTCGCCGCCGGGGCGGTGCTGGCGGCGGCCGGCGTCGTGGCCGGTTTCGGCCTGACCGTCGTCGCCCCGAACGAGGCGCGGGTGCTGCTGTTCCTGGGCCGCTACACCGGGACCGTGCGCCGGGACGGGCTGCGCTGGGTGAACCCCCTGACCACACGCCGCGCGGTGTCCACGCGCATCCGCAACCACGAGACCTCGGTGATGAAGGTGAACGACGCCGAGGGCAACCCGATCGACATCGCCGCGGTGGTGGTGTGGCAGGTGGAGGACACCGCGCGCGCCGTGTTCGAGGTGGACGACTTCACCGAGTTCGTCTCGACGCAGACCGAGGCGGGGGTGCGGCACATCGCCAACCGGTACCCCTACGACTCCCACCAGGCGGAGGTGCTGTCGCTGCGGGACAACGCCGAGGTGATCACCGAGCAGCTCTCCAAGGAGCTGTCGGAGCGGGTCAGCGCCGCCGGGGTGCGGATCGTGGAGTCGCGCTTCACCCACCTGGCCTACGCCCAGGAGATCGCCCAGGCGATGCTGCAGCGCCAGCAGGCCGGGGCGATCGTGGCCGCCCGGCGGCTGATCGTCGACAACGCCGTGGGCATGGTGGACATGGCCCTGCAGCGGCTCGCCGACGAGGACGTGGTCGAGCTGGACGAGGAGCGCAAGGCTGCCATGGTGAGCAACCTGCTCGTGGTGCTCTGCGCCGACCGCCCGACCAGCCCGGTCGTCAACACGGGCTCGCTCTACCAGTAGGGCTATGGGCCCCGCCGGGGCCCACGGCCCGCAGGGACGTTAGGGAACGGCACGATCACCTTGGCCGAGCGCAAGAAGGTCCTCCTGCGCCTGGACCCCGCCGTGCACGACGCACTGGCGCGGTGGGCGGGCGATGAGCTCCGCAGCACCAACGCCCAGATCGAGTTCGTCCTCCGGAAGGCCCTGGCCGACAGCGGCCGCATGCCCAAGAGCGCAGGCTCCCTCCCGAGAAGGGGCCGCCCGCCCAAGAGGCGCCCCGCGCCCGGCGACCAGGACACAAACGAGACGGCGGAGACGGCGGACCCGCCCGGAGACGACGAGGAATGACCGGCAAAAGCGGCGCGGCCCGGTGGGCCGCGCCGCTCTCGTCCAGGAGCGTCTCCCGTCAGTCGTGCTCCAAGATCGCCTTGAGGACGCTCTTCGGCAGCCCTCGCGAAGGTTGCCGAAGACCTGATCAGGCGGGCCCGACCCGGCGACGCGGCGAGTGCATCCAGCACTCTTACCGCAAATCGTGGCGCTAGGGCCGCCGTCTCGCCTAGCGCCAGGGGCCTGGAACACCCGGCAACGCAAACCAACCATCACGGGCAGCTGCCGACCGGCATGCCATGAATGGCATTTCCTACAATTACCTTAATTTACGAGAGCATCATCGAACTTGCGTAACAGCAAGGCGTGACACTCATGGCGGTCAGCGCCCCAGAACCGATACCCAGATCACGACTACCCACCGATCGGCAACATTTTAATTCCACTTGTTGCGACCAGCTTGTTGCCATCATAAAGCTGCACATAGAAGTTGAAGACCCGGTCCTCCGGCATCTTGCTGGCCCATTCGTCGCAGACGCGCCATCCCCCTCCAGCCTTCCCGGTACCGATGCAGCGAAACCCCTTGCGCCCGTTGTCGTGCACCGTACCTCGGACTTCGATGTGAGCACCGTCAGCCCGCGTATCCTTCACATAAACCCGGTCACCATAATCTCGGAAACAACCAACTCCGGCACGCTCTCTACCGTCGTAGACGGCGGCACACCACGAGTTAATTTTCGGTGAAGCGCTCGTCTTGTCCGCATAATCGGTATAGAGAGGGTCAGCCGACGCGCTCGGCGCCAGCCCCACCACCAAAGCACTCGAAGCGACTACAGTCACGATCATCTTCAAAAGCTTCATAGAGCAGTCCTTAACAAGTTCACACCAGAACCACATCACCCCGTCCATCATCCACAGAAAGGAAGGATGCCGGGGTCCGACCTGGCTCTAGCGCATACCTCTAGGCAAATTGCACCTGGACTGTACACCGCCACGACCGCCTATCGGGAGGCCCAGGAGACCTTCTCAAGCACGCACGCCCGTCGCCCACCCTTGGCGACCAGGATGCTTTTCCAGCTCAGTCCGATATACAGTGACCGGTTCCGGCCCCTAATCAGGCGAGCGCGGCGACGGCCTCTACAGGGTACCCACAACTCAGGCCAGCACTACAGCCATGGGTCCAGCGGGCCGACGGTTAATACAATGACGCGGCTCTTATCGCGGAGGGACACGACAGAGTCATCACTCAGGGCCGTGGCAACACGACAACGTATGCCAGCACACACTTATTCGACGCTAGGAGGCGGACACAGGCGCGGGAGGACAGAAAAAGGCGCCTCCGGATTAGCCTGCGGGCGCCCAACAGTTCTTGCGGGGCAGGCCACCATCGAGCCGCCACCACATTTTAAACCTTACGAAATTATTCAGAAAAGGGATTGGCAACATCTCCTTTTCCCGTCAAGCCCTTGAGGGCTAGGACAGATTTCCGGTGGGGCGAACTGAAATTACCGCCCGCCCCACCGGATCCTTTCTACTCACTCGTGTTCCAGGACCGCCTTCAGGAAGCTCTTCGTCCGGTCCTCGCGGGGGTCGCCGAAGATCTGCTCGGGCGGGCCCGACTCGGCGATGCGGCCCGCGTCGAACATGAAGACCCGGTCCGACACGTCGCGGGCGAAGCCCATCTCGTGGGTCACGCACAGCATCGTGATGTCGGTCCCCCGGGCGATCTCGCGCAGCACGTCCAGCACACCCGCGACCAGCTCGGGGTCCAGGGCCGAGGTGACCTCGTCCAGCAGCAGGATCTCCGGGCGCATGGCCAGCGCGCGGGCGATCGCCACGCGCTGCTGCTGCCCGCCGGAGAGCTGGGTGGGGTGCGCGTCGATCTTGTCGGCGAGCCCCACCATCTCCAGCAGCTCGACCGCCCGCTCGGAGGCCTCCTCCTTGGGGACCCCCAGGCTGTGCACCGGCCCCTCGGTGACGTTCTTGCGGACGGTCATGTTCGGGAACAGGTTGAACTGCTGGAAGACCATCCCGATGGTCTTCCGGTGCTCCCGCAGGTACTTCTCGTTCGCCGGGACGAGCTGGTCGCCCCGGTACATGTGGCTGAACGGCTTGCCGCCCACCCAGATCGTGCCGCCGTTGACGTGTTCGAGCGTCATCAGCAGCCGCAGGATGGTCGTCTTGCCCGAACCGCTCGGCCCGATCAGCGTCACGCGCTCACCGGCGTTGACGTCCAGGTCCAGCCCGTCCAGCACGACGTTGTCGCCGAACTTCTTGACGACCTTGTCGAACTTGATCAGCGGCTCGTTCCCAGGCTCCATGGCAGGGGCCTCTCCCCTCTGGTCAGACGGCTGCATATCGGCGCTCCAAGCGGCGGATCACCACCGCGGACGGCACGGCCACCAACAGGAACGCGGCACCGACCAGGGTGAAGGCCTCGAAGTAGCGGAAGTGGTCACCCCCCATGCCCTTAGCGACCGAGAGCATCTCCGGAACGCTGATGGCGAACAGCAGGGGCGTGTCCTTGAACAGGGCGATCAGGTAGTTCCCCAGGGCGGGGATCACTTTGCGGATCGCCTGCGGCAGTACCACCGCGCCCCACACCCGGTGCGGGGGCAGGCTCAGCGCGCGGCAGGCCTCCCACTGGCCCTTGGCCACCCCCTCGATGCCGGACCGGTACACCTCGGCCGTGTAGGTCGAATAGTGCACGCCCAGCACGACGATCCCGATGGTCAACGGCGACACATCGGAAAGCGCGCTGAGCGAGAAGATGAACACGAGCTGCACCAGCACCGGCGTGGTGCGGATGAACTCGGTGATCACGAAGACGATCGCGCCGACCACGGGGGCCCGGCGGACGATGGCCAGCACCAGTCCCAGGACCAGTGCCAGGGCGTAGCCCAGCACGGTGGCCTGCACGGTGACCCACAGCCCCGTCAGCAGGGCCGGCAGGAGCAGGCGGGTGAACTCCATGTCCCACACCATCAGCGGGCACCCCCCGTCGTCGTTCCGATGGACGGCGGCCGCAGCAGGCCCAGCAGGCTGTCGTCGGTGGGCCGCCCGAGCTTCCGGTTGGCCCGCCGCTCCAGCAGCCGCACGAGCACGATGAGCACCTGTGCGAAGAGGAAGTAGCCGACCAGGGCCACGGAGTAGACGGTGAACGTGTCCGCAACCGCGGAGGCACGGAAGTCGTCGGCCACCTTCGTCAGGTCCGTCAGGCCGATGAGGGAGACGATCGCGGTCGCCTTCATCAGTTCGATGACCAGGTTGCCGAAGGTCGGCAGCATCTGCGCCCACGCCTGCGGGAAGACGACCAGCCGGGTCCGCCGCCACCAGGTCATGTTCAGAGCGATGGAGGCCTCGGTCTGGGCCCGGGGCACCGCGTTGATCGAGGAGCGGACCACTTCGGCTCCGTAGGCGCCGACGTTCAGCCCGAGTGCCAGGATCGCGGCGAACTCGGTCTCCAGCCGGAAGCCCGTGATCTCCTGGAGGGAGTTGCCGAACCAGAAGAGCAGGACCAGCGCCGCGACGCCGCGGAAGACCTCGGTGTAGACCATGGCCACGGCCCGTGCGGCCTTGTTCCGCATGGTGCCCAGCGTGCCGACGACGACCGCGAGGACGAACGCCAGTGCCGCCCCGAAGACGGTCAGGCGAATGGTGAGGAGCGCTCCCTCCCAGTACAGGGGGAGCGAATTGATTACGAAATCCACTGTGGTGGTGTCACCCCGACGCTATTCGGCGCACAGCTGCTCGGTGGTGAGGTCGCCCGGGTCCGAGGTCTCGTCGAAGCCGAACGGCTCGACGGTCTCCCGGAGCGTGCCGTCCTCCTTGAACTGGGACAGGACCCCGTTGAACTCGTCGCGCACCTCGGTGTTGTCCTTGGCGAAGGCGAACCCGCCGGCCGGGCTGACCTCCTCGCCGTTCTCGTCGACCGGGATGAAGCCGTCGGTGACCTCGAAGTCCTCGCCCAGGTCGCGCTCTTCGAGCTGGTAGTTGAGCGAGAAGGTGCTCAGCGCGACCGCGTCCACACGGTCGTTCTGCAGCAGCTCGATGGCGTCGGCGGCGCCGCCGACCGTCTCCATCTGGCCCTCCGGGACCCCCGCCGCCTCGGCGTAGCCCTGCTCGACCGAGGCGTTGAGCACCGCGATGGTGGCGTCCTCGTTCTCGGCGACGCTCTCGTAGCTCACCAGCTCCTCCGGGTTGCCCTTGGGCACCATGAAGGCCTCCTGGACCCGGTAGTCCGGCTCCATGAAGGCGACCTCGTTGCAGCGCTCCGGGGTGATGTACATCCCGGCGGCCACCACGTCGAAGCGGCCGGACTTCAGGCCGGGGATGAGCGCGTCCCAGTCGACCGACTCGGCGCGCACCTCATCCACGCCCAGCTCCGCGGCCATCGCCTTGAGCAGCTCGGGGGCGGCGCCGGTGACCGTGCCGTCCTCGTCGATGTAGCCGAAGGGCGGCTCGTTGTTGATGGCGGCGGTGATGTACCCGCGCTCCTGCATCTCCTCCAGCGTCGCCGGGCCCTCATCGGCACGGGAGCACGCGGTCAGCGCCGTCGTCGCGACGACGGCCGCCGCCCCGATCGCGCCCGCACGGAGCCGGTTGCGACGCCCGTTCGCGCCGCGGGCGGCACCTCTGCGGGATTCCTGGTCGAACATTGCCATCTCCTTGCTCGGGGGTCGGGGGAACACGAACGGCGCCCCGCCCCGCGCCGAGGTGAGGCGCGGGTCGGGGCGCCGTGCGGTGAACTGGGGAATTCGTGCACATGGGGCACGGGAGCCCGCCCGTCGCACGACGCGGCCAGGCCCGGGGGGCCCATGCAGTGCGCTGCGGACTCACGTCCCCAGTCTTGAGTGCGCCCTAACGGGACGGGAATGCGGCGTTATGCACTGGTTATCGCCGGGCATGGCCGAATCCGGCCCCGTAACGATCAGGTAGCGCAATACGGTGACCCTGCGAAACACGCTGTTCACAGGGGGCGCATTTATTTCACCGGAGTGAAGTCCCGGGCACCGAGGAATTCCGGCCGCGGCTTCGGCGCGGCGAACGGCTCGACGCAGGCGTTGTCCACGCTGCAGAACACGATGAAGATGTTCGAGCGCGGGAAGGGCGTGATGTTGCCGCCCGAGCCGTGCATGACGTTGGAGTCGAAGAGCGTGGCGCCGCCGGCGGGCCCGGTGAGCACGTCGATGCCGTACATGTCGGCCAGCACGGCCAGGCTGTGCTTGTCCGGGACGCCGACCTCCTGGCTCTTGAGCGAGGAGCGGTGGTGGTCCTCGGGCGTCTCGCCGACGCAGGACACGAACGTCTTGTGCGAGCCCGGCATGACCATCAGGGCGCCGTTGTGCGCGTGGTTGTCGGTCAGTGCGATGGAGATGCTCGCCGCTCGCGGGGCGGGCATGCCGTCCTCGGCGTGCCAGGTCTCGAAGTCCGAGTGCCACCAGAAGTCGCCGCCGCCGAAGCCCGGCTTGTAGTTGACGCGGCTCTGGTGCACGTAAACGTCGCCGCCGAGGACCTGGCGGGCGCGGTCCACCACGCGCGGGTCGCGCACCAGGTCGGCGAAGACCTCGCTGACCTTGTGGACCTCGAACACGGAGCGGACCTCGTCGGAGGAGCGCTCCACGACGACACGCTCGTCCCTCCTCAGGTCCGGGTCCTCACTGAGCCGCCGGAGCTCGGAGCTGTAGGCCTCGACCTCGTCGGCGCTCAGCAGCGCCTCGGTCTGCACGTAGCCCGTGGACGCGTAGGAGGCGATCTCGTCGGCCGTGTAGGGGCCGCCTTCGCCGGAGCCCCAGACGACGGGGTGCCGGCGGTACAGCAGTGCGGGGGTGCTGTCCTTGCGGGTCGGGTACTCGTCCATGGTCTTCTGCTGGATGTCCATCAAAGCAGTCATGGCGCTACCCCGTGGGGTGTTCTCCCTCTTCCTCTATCGGTGTCGCTCTCTTGCGTTCCGGTCTCTTCCGATGGCCCCCGCCCCGGCCCCAGGGGGCCGGAGCGGGGAGTGCGGCGGGGCGGGGCCGCGCGGGGCGGCCCCGCCCACAGGGGGCAGCCGGGCTCAGGCCTCGGCCGGCTCCTCGGTGATCAGCGGGTACACGCCGTTCTCGTCGTGCACCTCGCGGCCGGTCACCGGGGGGTTGAAGACGCACAGCACGCGGAAGTCGGTCTTCGGGCGCACCGTGTGCTTCTCGTGGCCGTCGAGGAGGTAGAGCGTGCCGGGGGTGATGAGGTGGGTCTCGCCGGTCTCGTCGTTGGTGACCTCGGCCTCGCCCTCGATGCAGTGCACGAGCTCGATGTGGTTGGCGTACCACATGCTGGTCTCGGTGCCCGCGTACAGCACGGTCTCGTGGAACGAGAAGCCCACGCCGTCCTTGGCCAGGACGATGCGGCGGCTCCGCCACGTCTCGGTCTGGACGTCCGCGTCGGTGCCGTCGACGTCCTTGAGGCTGCGCACCTTCACTGTGGCTGCTCCCTTACTGTTCTTGACGCTGCACCGGTCCGCGGGACCCGCTTCCGGGCCCCGCGGACCGTTCCGGATGATGCAACCCGGTTTATCAGGGGACTAGGCGGGCTGGGCAACCCTTACGGCGGAACGCGCCGATTCCTCGATGATGTCCAGCCCGCGCTCCAGGTCCTCCACAGTGGTGGTGAGCGGCGGCAGCAGCTTGGCGACCTCGTCCTCGGGGCCGGAGGTCTCCAGGAGCAGGCCCCGCTTGAAGGCCTCGGCGGCGACCGCCTGGGCCGCGCCCTCCTGCTCGAAGCCCAGCCCGCGGGCCATGCCGCGGCCGCGCACGTGCGCACCGGCCTCGGCGAACTCCCCGGCGATCTCGCCCAGGCGGCGCTCGATCAGCGCGCCCTTGTCCAGCGTCGAGCGCTCCAGGTCCTTGTCGGCCCAGAAGGTGCGCAGCGCCGCGGCGCCGGTGGCGAAGGCCGGGTTCGGTCCGCGGAAGGTGCCGTTGTGCTCGCCCGGCTCCCACACGTCCAGCTCGCGCTTGAACAGGGTGAGGGCCAGCGGCAGGCCGTAGCCGCTGATCGACTTGGACAGGGTGACGATGTCCGGGGTGATCCCGGCCTCCTCGAAGCTGAAGAAGGGGCCGGTGCGGCCGCATCCCATCTGGATGTCGTCCACGATGAGGAGCATGCCGTACTCCCGGCAGACCTCCTCAAGGCCGCGCAGCCACCCGGCGCTGGCGGCGTTGATGCCGCCCTCGCCCTGCACGGTCTCCACGATGACGGCCGCCGGCTTGTCCAGGCCGCTGCCGCTGTCCTCCAGCAGGCTGCGCAGCCACAGGAAGTCCGGGGTCTGGCCGTCCATGTAGTTGTCGAACGGCATGGTGGCGGCGTGGCCCAGCGGGACGCCGGCGCCGCCGCGCTTCATCGAGTTGCCGGTGACCGCGAGCGCGCCCAGCGTCATCCCGTGGAAGCCGTTGGTGAAGCTGATGATCGTCTCGCGCCCGGTGTACTTGCGGGCGAGTTTGAGGGCCGCCTCGACGGCGTTGTTGCCCGCCGGGCCGGGGAACTGGACCTTGTAGTCCAGGCCGCGCGGCTCCAGCAGCACGTCCCCGACGGCCTGCAGGAAGTCGCGTTTGGCCGCGCTGTAGGCGTCGAGGCTGTGGACGATCGAGTCGCCGATCAGGTAGTCGAGGAGGACGGATTTGAGTTCGGGGTGGTTGTGCCCGTAGTTCAGGGAACCCGCCCCGGCGAAGAAGTCGAGGTAGGGGCGCCCCGATTCGTCGTAGACGTAGCTGCCCCGCGCCTCGTTGAAGACGACCGGCCAGCCACGGCAGTAGCTGCGGACTTCGGACTCGAGGCGGTCGAAGATCTCCATCGTGAGTTCCTTGGTTCCTTTCCCCAGGTTCGTGGGCTCTCGGCTCGACTGATCGGGGGTTTTCAGGACGTCATCGGGTCGCATCGTTCGGTCGCGCCTCCTGCTCGGCGCCGTACGGCGGGCGGTCCGCCGTTCAGCGGGCGGCGGGCGGACGGCCCAGCGGGCCGATCCGGACCAGGTCCTCGGGCTCGTGCCCGTCCCCGGCCCCCGGCTCGCCGTCCTCCGGAAAGTGCTCGGCGGCGAACAGCGGACTCCAGACCGGCTCGGTGCCCCTCGCACGGGCGAACGAGCCGAACAGGGCGCGGGAGGCCCCGTTGTCCGGCGTCACCGTCGCCTCCAGGTAGCTCGCCCCAAGGTCGCCGAAGCGCTCCGCGAGGTGGTCGAGCATCCGGCGGGCGAGGCGGCGGCCGCGCATCCGGGGGTCCACGCCCACCTGCCACAGGAAGTACGTACCCGGCTCGTCGGGGCGCATGAATCCGGTGACGAATCCGACGGGCGTTCCGTCGGCCTCACGGGCGATCACCGAGGTGCGCGCGAAGTCGCGGCACCAGAGGGTGTAGGCGTAGGGCGAGTTGAGGTCCAGGCCGCAGTCGCGGGCCAGGCGCCACAGCCGCGGGCCGTCCTCGGGCCCGGGGGCCGACAGGCGCAGGCCGTCGTCCGGCCGCCCCCCGTCCGGGCGTCCTTCGCCGTCCGGGCGGGCGGGGACGGCCGTGTCGGTCACGGAGGGGTGATCCCCCGCTCCGGTCCGGGCGGTCTCTGCGTCGTCGCTGCGTTGATGTGGCACGTCGAAAAAACTTAGCGAACGTTCCTGAGCAGCGTTTTTCGGCGATTCGCCGGAAATGTTTCGACCAGGTTTCAGCGGGTAGGGCTTGTCTATTTAGCACCCGCTGTCACGATGCGTCGACATCGGCCGGGGGCCGCATCTGGGCCCCCTGGGGGCGAAACGCTCCCGACTCACCTGGGGTTTCGGCCCGTCCGCGACGAGGGGCGGGCGGCGTCCGAGCGGCCCGGGGCGGCGACCGCCCCCCGCTCTCACCGGGTAAACATACGCCACCCGCAGCGAATCTTAAGGGTGGGCTAAGTCACACGAATCCGGGTGAAAGCCCGCGACAGACCGGGGCGCCTGTTCCCGGCAACGGCAAAGATCCGTCACAGATCCCCATCTGCCCAGGTCAGGGAGGTGGAGGCGAGAAGCTTCGCAGGTCCGCCCCTGCACACGCCCTCCGAAGGGCACCCCGGCCCCGGGCTTGAACACGGCGCCGATATTTAGCAGACTGCGCGTAGTACGACTCAACGTAGTACTACGTGCGGTGGCGACGTCTGCCCCGCGCACCCCAGCTCCGTCGCCGACCGGCGTCGCGGATCGAGAACGGGAACGGAGGCACCCGGTGAATCGCCTGTACCACGAGAGCGAAGACTGGGTCCGGCACGGCGCCTGCCGGCAGTACGACCCTGAGCTCTTCTTCCCGGTCAGCACCGCCGGCCCCGGGAGCCAGACCACGAGCCTGGCCAAGGCCGTCTGCCGCAGCTGCCCTGTTCGCCAAGAATGCCTGCGGTGGGCGCTGAGGGCCGGGGAGGCCGACGGCGTGTGGGGCGGCACCACTCCTGAAGAGCGCCGCTACATGCGCCGCGACCTCCTGCCGGTGGCGAGTTAGGGGACGCGCGGCGGCGGGTGCCCGGTGTGGAGGCCGGGTGCCCGCCGCTTTCGCGCGTGAGAGGCCTCGGTTAGGTTCGATGACCGTGCAGACCGCGAGCAACGGCGTACGGACCGTCAGCGGCGGCGTGTGGGCCTCCGGGGACGACGGCGCGCGCCGCCCGAGGAACGGAGCCCGCCGCGCGCGGCTCGTGGGCCGTGGCGGGCCGCGAACGCGGGATCGCGGCAGCGGGCGGCAGGAGGGTGGCGGCGTGCCACTACTCGCGGGGCCCGGCCACACGCGCGGTCTCGCGCACGACCTCACACGGCGCCCGGACCTCGGCGGTACACGCCCCCGGAGCCGCGGCGCCGCACGGCCCGCGCGCCCCGGCGGTACGCGCCCCCATGGCGGCCTCCAGGGGGCCGCCGCCCACGGTCTGCTCCACGCATTGCGCACGGGCCTGCTGGCGGCCGGGTGCACCGCCGTGGCATGGTTCGGCCACGCCGCATGGGGCGGGGCTCCCGCCCCCGTCTGGGCCGTCGTCGTGGCGGCGGCAGTGCTGTGGGGGCCATTGGCCCGCTTCACGCGCGTGCGGCGGGGGTTCGGGGCGATCCTCACCGTGACGGCCGGGGCGCAGGCGCCCGTACACCTGGTCCTCCTCGCCGCAGAGGCCGTGGGCGGCGCTCCGCACACCGCGCACACCGCGCACACGGTGTCCCACGGCCACGCCCCACTCGCCCATACGCCGCTCGCCGACGCCCACTGGCTCACCGGCCCCCGCCTTCTCGGGTACTCCCCCGACATGCTTGCCGGGCACCTGGTCGCGGCCCTCGTCGGCGCCGCCCTGCTGGCGTGGGGTGAGGACGCGCTGTGGGCGCTCGTGGGGGTGCTGTCGGAGGCGCTGCCCCGGTTCGTCGGCCCGGCCGCCGTCCCCGCTGCGGGGGCCGTGGCCGTCGGCGTGCCCCGGCTGCCCGTCCGGGCGGCCCGCCACGCCCCGCCGACCGGTGCACGCCCGCGCGGCCCCCCGCCTGCGACCGTGTATCGATGAGTCCCCGACCACGACCGGGCCGAAAGGGCCGACGATCATGACCACTCTGTTCAGCAGGACCACCACCCCCGGCAGCGGCCGGACGCGCCGCGCCGCAGCGCTCACCGGGGCCTTCACGGGGGCGCTCGCCGCCGCCACCGCTCTGGGGCTGGCCACCGCCCCGGCGGCGAGCGCGCACGACGTCCTCCTGTCCTCCACCCCGAAGAACGGGGACGAGCTCGACACCGCCCCGGAGACCATCGAGCTGACCTTCAGCGCCGACATCGGCGACGGCGGCAACGCGATCGCGGTCAACGGGCCGGACGGGTCCGACCACGCGTCGGGCGACATCACCATCGACGGGCCCGACGCCGAGATCGGCGTGGAGCCGCTGACCGAGGCGGGCGACTACACGGTCGCCTACCGGATGGTCTCCTCGGACGGGCACGTCATCGAGGACACCATCGACTTCTCCCTCTCCGAGGAGGCCGTGGCCGACCAGCAGGAGGGGGCGGAGGCGTCGGGCGACGACGCGGAGGGAGCGGCCGCCGGTGCCGAAGGGTCCGGCGATGACGCGGCGGCAGGAGACGAGTCCCCCGCCGAAGAGGCGCCGCCGTCGACGGACCCGGTGTCGATGTTCGGCCCGGTGGGCGGGGCGATCATCGGCATCGCGCTGCTGGCGCTGGTGGTGATCCTGATCCTCCGCATGCGCAACCGCCCCGGCGACAAGGACTGACCGAGGAGGAGACGGAAGAGATGACCGGCGTGGGCCCCGCCTGGGCGGGGCCCACACGCATGTCGGTGAAGCGGCTCGGAAACCGGCACAGCAGCCCCCCGCTCACCGGCCCCGGCCGGACGGCGGGCCGCCGGGAACGTCGTTGGGCGCGATTCCCGGCCCCGCCCGCACGTAACGCGGAGCTTTCTCCCAGGTCACGGCCATGCCGGGGTTCTCGGTGCGGGCCAAGGGGCCGCCCCGGGTGTCAAAGAGCGCGAACCCCGGGGCCGCGCCGCCCTCCCGGACCGAGAGCGGCCCGCCGCCCGGCAGGCAGGGCCCGGGAACCGCCCCGCTCACCCCGCCGCCGCCCATCACGGCGACCACGCACACGCGCACCGCCCGACGACGCCGCACGGGACGCCGACCGCGAATCACATGCGGCGGGCCAGCAGGATGCTGATGTTGTCCCGGCCCGAAGCGTCCATCGCGGCGCGCCACAGGGCGTACACCGCGCCCTCGTCGTCCGCCGCCTCGGCGATGATGCGCTCCATCTCCTCCTGGGGGACCAGGTCGCTCAGGCCGTCGCTGCACATCAGCCAGGCGCTCGGGTCGGGCTCGGCGTCGCGGCCGACGTGGGGCACCATCGCCGTGCTGCCGCTGCCCCCGAGCGACTGGGTGATGAAGTT
>NZ_ANBH01000051.1 GCF_000341185.1 Nocardiopsis chromatogenes YIM 90109 | reverse complement strand
GGGGAGTCGTCCTGGGACAGCTGCCGCAGCCGGTTGCCCTCCAGCCGGTAGGTGCGCGAGTCGCCGACGTTGAACCAGAAGTTGCCGTCGGCGTTGACGAGCATCCCCGCCACCGTGGTCCCCATGCCGGAGAACTCGGCGTGCTGGGTGGCGTGGTCCTTGATCTCCTCGTCGATGTTCTTCAGCAGCATCGCCACGTCGTCCGGGCCGGCCATCCGGGGGCTCATCTCCGCCATCCGGTGCACCGCGTGCTCCGAGGCGATCTCCCCTGCCGCGTGCCCTCCCAGGCCGTCGGCGACCGCCAGCAGCACCGGCTCGGTCAGCGACACCACGCAGCGCACGGGAACGGTCATGTTCGCACTGGCGACGGTGAGGGCACCCATGACGACGGCGTCTTCGTTCGCCGGCCGGACAGCGCCCCGGTGCGTCAGGGCAGTGACCGTGACTTCCCCACCAGCGACACCCATGCGCCCTACCTCCCGTTCACAACGGCAGTGACTGCCGTACGCGTCTGCGCGGCGCCCCGCCGGACGGAGGCCGGGGCGCGTTGATCATGTAACCGTATCGGGGGACCGTTGTCCGTGGCCAAAGTCCGCGTCCATCATGGCGGAAATCGCCCGGCGCCGCAGTCCGGGGACGAGTGGTGCGCCCGGGGCGTAGGCCCCCTTCCGGTCGCCTCCGGATCACCCGCGCGCGGCGGGCGAAGGCGCCCCGTTCCGGACGGCCGCGCGTACGCACGCGCGCGCCCGCTCCCCCGGTCCGACGGCGGGGCCCACCCCGGCCGTCTCCACCCGGATGCCCCGGCTCCGCAGCGGCGCCCCCAGCGACCGCGCCCAGCCGGCCGGGTCCACCGCCCAGGCGGCGCCCACCAGCACCACCGACGCTCCCGGGAACATCAGGTCCCGCGCCGCCCGCACCAGCCACGCCACCGCTTCCCGGGGCGTGCCCGGACCCGGCGGGACCGCCACCACGAGCAGGTCGAGCGCGCCGAACTCCAGCGCGGTGTGCGCCACGGCGGCGCGGCAGGAGGCCTCGCCGTCCATCGGGCAGTGCAGCGCGAGCGTCCACGTGCCCAGCGCGGCGGCGCCCTGCACCGCGCGTTCCACGGCGCTGAGCGCGCGCGGGTGCGGCACCCTGCCCGTCGGCCGGGGCGCCGTCAGCGGCCCGGCGACCACCCCCGGCCGTCCCGCGTCGCCCGCGACCGCCACCGCCGCGCCCTCCTTGGCCAGCGCCGCCGCCACCGCGGTGAGCGCACCCCCGGACGCACCCCCCGCAGCGTCCCCGGCGTCGCCGAAGTCACCGGCGACCAGCGCGCGCCGTCCGGCCAGCCTGTCCGCCCCCCGGTAGTCCGGTAGGGGATCCGCTAACCCCATGCCCCTGCCCTCCGTCCTGCCGGGGCCCCGTCGCCGCCACCCCTGCCCGAGCCGTCCCCGCGCAAACGCCCGCCGCCGCCCGCGGACCGGCCGCGAACCGGCCCGCGAGCGCGTTCCCGCACGCAGCGGGCGCGTTGTCGGCCGTCGAAGCCCTCTGGCACAATGGGATCCGCTGGGTGTCTAAGACGCAGACACACCTCCTCCGAAGCGCTCCCTCCCGGGGACCACTCCCGGTGCCGAGGCGGGCGCTATACGCGTTTCCTCAGAAACCTCCGAGGTGTGATGCCGTGCGTCCTTCCTTTCTCCCCCTTTCTTCCGACACCCTTCGCTTCCCCATCGCCCCCAGGCCCTCCGCCGCGCCCCCACGCGCGCCCGGGCCCACTCTCCCCTGTGCTCCGCCCCCCGCTCGCGGAGCACGCCGTCCCGACTCCACCGCATCGAGGAGCACTCCGTGAAGATCGCCCTGATCGCCGAGCACACCGCCCCCCTCGCAGCGCACAGGGGCGAGCCGACCTGCGGTGACAGCGTCCACGTCGCCTCGCTCTCCCGCCACCTGGCCAAACTCGGCCACCGGGTGGCCGTCTACGCCCGCAAGAGCACCTCGGACCCGGTCGGCCGCTCCCGGATGGGGCGCGGCGTGCACGCCGAGATCCTCGCCGCCGGCCCCGACCGCCCCCTGGGCGAACACGAGGAGTCCGACCACACCGGCGCCTTCGCCACCGCGCTGACCGGCGCACTCAAGGACGACGCCCCCGACGTGGTCCACGCGCTCGGCTGGACAAGCGGCCTGGCCGCGCTGTCCGCCGTGCACGGCGCCGGGGGCCTGGGCGATGTGCCGGTCGTGCAGACGTTCCACTCCCTCAACGCCACCGAGCAGCGGGCGGGCCTGCCCGAGCGCCCCGAGCGGGTGCGCCTGGAGGCCGCCATCGCCGGGCGCGCCGACGCGGTCGCGGTCAGCTCCGCGGACCTGCGCTTCGAGCTGGCCCGCATGGGCCTGCCGCGGCACCGGGTCGCGGTGGTGCCCTTCGGCGTCGACACCGACCACTTCAGCGTCGAGGGCGGCGCGGCCACCGAGCCGTGGAGCCCGCGCCGCCAGGACCGCACCCGGGTGATCACCGTGTCCGGACCGGCCTCGGGCGNCGGCCGCGGAGCTGCTGGTGGTGGCCGCCGCGCCGCTGGAGGTCGCACTCGACGAGGACGCCCGCCGCCTGGAGCTGCTCGCCAAGGAGGCGGGGGTGGACGACCGGGTCCACCTGATGGGCCCGGTGGAGCGCAAGGAGCTGCCCCGGCTGCTGCGGTCGGCCGACATCTTCGTCTCCGCCGACCGCTACGACCCCTACGGCGGCGCGGTGCTGGAGGCCATGGCCTGCGGCCTGCCGGTGGTCGCCCGCGCGGCGGGCGGGCCCACCGGCGCGGTGCTGGACCGCACCACCGGGCTGCTGCTGCGCTCGGCCCGCCCGGACACGCTGGCCCGCGCGGTGCGCGGGATGATGAACGAGGCCACCACCCGTTCGGCGCACGGCATCGCCGGGGCCGACCGGGCCCACTCCCGTTTCACCTGGCAGCGGGTGGCCGGTGAGACCGAGCGGGTGTACCGCACCGCCCTGCCGGGCGGGGACGGTCTCCCGCTGGCCGTAGGCGATGATGCACACTAGTCCGGACGCGGCCCCGTGAGCGGGGGCCTGCGCCTGCGCCGCCGCGTCCCCGAAGACCACGTTGCCGCCGACGCCCACGTTCCCGACGCGACCGGGAGGACCGCCCGGGGTGATGCCATGACGTCGCGCGCCGCGCCCCCGGGCTGCGGGGCCGCAGCCGTGGACCGCGCCGCGGTGGAGCACGCGGCGGTGTTCGCCGGGAGCGACGCCGGGCTGTGCGGCCCGGTGGTCCCGCGGATCACCGCCGGGGCCGAGGGCGGGCGCCGGGTCACCGTCGCCGTGGGCGACCGGGTGCGGGCGGCGCTGCGCGCCCGCCTTCCGGAGCACGTGCTGCGCCGGGTCGACTTCGCCGACCGCGCCGTGTACTACGACGCCCCGGGCCGGACGGTCGGGGCGCTGCACCGGCTGGCGGTGGAGGCCCAGGAGGCGGGGGCGCTGTTCGTCGGCGAGCCCGCCCCGCCGCCCGTCGTGCACGCGGGGCGGGGGACGGACCGGGCGCACCTGGAGCGGGAGCAGTGGCGGCGCATGGAGGCCGCACTCGACCGGGCGCTGGCCGGGGACCGTCTGACGGTGCTGTGCCTGCACGACACGTCGGCGCTGGACGCCGCCGCACTGCGGGACGGGCGCGAGGCGCACCCGATGCTGCTGGTGCCCGGCGGGACCCGGCCCAACCCGGCCTACTGGGCCCCCGGGGACGGGCCCGACGCGGCGGCCCCGGCCCCGCCCCCGGACGCGGAGCCGGTGCTGAGCCTGGACATCCGCCCGGACCTGCCGTCGGTGCGCGAGGAGGCGGCGGGCCTGGCCGAGGAGGCCGGCCTGCCGCAGACGCGCCGGGCCGACCTGGTGGTGGCGGTCAACGAGCTGGCGGCGAACGTGCTGGAGCACGGCGCGGGCAAGGGGACGGTGTCCCTGTGGCGCGAGGGCGGCCGCCTGGTCTGCGAGGTCATGGACGACTCGACGGAGCTGGACGACCCTCTGGTGGGCTTCCGCCCGGCCGACGGCCTGGGGGGCCGGGGCTACGGACTGTGGATCACCCGGCAGGTGTGCGACTTCCTGGAGATCCTCCCGGGCCCCGACGGCACTCGGATGCGGGCTCACTTCCGGCTGTAGGGGCTGGTTTCTGGTTTCCTGCTGTTGGGCTCGGATCCTGGGCCCCCGAGGCCGCTTGCCGAGCACGGGCTTCTCACAGTCCGAGAGTCACAGCGCCGACGGCGGAGCCGGTGCCCCCACTTGCCGCCCCTGGCCGGGCGGCGGGCGGCCGAGGTGTCAGGAAGGGGCGGCGACGAGGCAGGGCGGCGGCCCCACCTGCAGCGCTGACGACTGCACGGAGTGTGCGTGGTCGCCGTGGTTCAGCCACGACGGGGACAGCAGGTGCCCCGCTCAAGGCTGCTTGCCGGGCGGCGGGCCACCGGAGTGTCAGGAAGGGGCGGCGACGGAGAGAGCCGGGCGGTTCCCCGGCCCTTCCTGCCGGGTGGCGGGTTCCCCGCGGTCCGGGTAGGCGGCGGCTGGGCCGGTGCCCCGCTCAGCGGCCCCGGCCGTCCGGCGGGCCGTCGGGGTGCGGGGCGGATGGCGGCGACGACGAAGGCCAGCGGCCCATCCGGCAGCGCCGTCGGCCTCCGGGCGTATGCGTGGTCGCCGCGACGGGCGGCGACGGCCAGAGCCGGGCGGTTTCCCGGCCCTGCTTGCCGTCCGCCGGGGTCCTCGCAGTCCGGGCGCGGCGGCGCGGCACCGGGATTCGCGCTCTTCGACACCCGGGGCGGCCCCCTGGCCCGCCTCCCACCACCCAGCACCACCGTGACCTGGGCGAATACTCCGCGTTAGGAGCGGGCGGGGGCGGGAAACGCGCTCAACGACACCCCCGGCGGCCCCGGGACGACGAACACCGCGATTCCAGAACACGTTCTCAGAATGGAATGCTCCGTTTATGCCCGATTGGGGTGTTCGGCTCGGGCGCAGGGGCGGACACGGGGCCGCCCGGACGCCTCCGCCGGGCTCCCGGAGCCCACGCGGGGCCGATATCGGCTACACACAGTGACACCGGGACCGGTAAACGGCCCTTGGGTGCCGTTTAGTGGCCTTTTGTTGCCGGATCGCGTTCACGTGTCGCGATGAACGCACGCCCGCACCGCCCGCGTGGCCGCCCCGGCCGTCGAACAGGGAGCGCAAGGCGCGTCGGCACCCGGAAATCCAGGCGAAGCGGACACCGGGCCGGCAGCGGCAGGACCGGAATCCGCCTTCCGGACCCCTCGGGCACCCCCGGGGCATCCATGGCGGTGAAACCTGCGCGGAATCACTGATCGGGCGGTGGTACCACCGCCCCGGCTCGCTGAACCTCTCCCCGCGTGCCCGCTATGCCCGGAATGCACCCCGGAGA
>NZ_ANBH01000050.1 GCF_000341185.1 Nocardiopsis chromatogenes YIM 90109 | reverse complement strand
GCGGCCGCCACGAGCGCGGGCGGCCACCCGCCCTCCCGGCCGCGCCGCCCACCCGGACCACGAGCGGCCCACCGCCCGGCAGGCAGGGCCCGGGAACCGCCCCGCTCATCCCGTCGCCGCCCTCTCCAGTGACCACGCACACGCCACGCGGACGACGACGCTGCCGGAAGGGCCGCCGACCTGCGTCGTCGCCGCCCTTCCTCACGCCCCGACGGCCCACCGCCCGGCCAGAGCGCGCGAGCGGGGCACCAGCCCAGCCGCCGCCTCCCGGACCACGGGAAACCCACCGCCCGGCAGGCAGGACCCGGGAACCGCCCGCCTCGGACCGTCACCGCCATCAACGGTGGCCACGTACACGCCGCAAGCCGACAACGCTGCAGGTTGAGGTAACGGCCTCTGTCGCCGGCCGCGGTGACCATCCGTACGGCACACGCCCGACAGCGCGGCGGGGCGGCCCGCCCCGGGGCCTACTCGCTGTTCTTCGGCTCAGGTTCCGGTGCCGGCGAGGACCGCCTCGCGGGCGTCATCCGGGTCGTCCTCGATGGTGATCACCTGGTCGATCCCGGCGATCACGAACAGGCGGTGCACGGTGCGCTGGGGGGCGGCCACGGCGAGGCCGATGCCGCGGTCGCGCGCCTGGCGGTAGGACTGGACCAGCACACCGATGCAGCGGGAGTCGCAGAAGCTCACCTTCGAGAAGTCGATGACGATCCCGCGCGGCGGCTCCCCGGCGGTCAGCAGGCCGTCGAGAACCTCCGCCAAGGCCGGTGAGGTGACAGCGTCCATGTCCCCCTCAGGGGCCACGACCACCGCGTCACCGTCCCTGCGGACCGGGATCTGAGACGGCACGCCCACACTCCTCGCTCGCGCCTGTCGTGGACTCCACCCGCCCCACACTAGCGCCCGCCCGGACGGCGAGACAGGCACGCCCGTCCACCGTCACCACACCGATACACCGCGTCGCTCAACGCCTCCCCGCCGTGCTCCCCGCCGTCCCCTCACCCTGCGCCGGGCCGTCGCTCACCGGGTGCGGCCGGGCGCCTCGGCGTTCTCGGCGACCAGGCGCCGGGCCACGTCGGCGACCTTCATCCGGTTGCGCTGCGCCACCCGGCGCAGCTCCTCGAACGCCTCGGCGGCGCCGCACCCGCGGGCGTGCATCATGATGCCCTTCGCCTGGTCGATGACGGCGCGGGCGGACATCGCCCTGCGCATGTGCGCCGCCTCGCGCGCCGCGTCCACGTACCGCCCCGCGCTGTGCAGCGCCATCGCCGCGTGCTCGGCCAGCAGTGCCACCAGCGGCGCCACCGCCTCCACGTCGAAGGCGTCACCGCGCCCCGAGTGCACCCCGAAGGTGACGACCTCCTCGTCGAACTGGCACGGGTAGGTGACCGAGGCGCGGTCCCCGCACTGCACCGCCGTGCTCAGGTAGTCCGGCCACCGGTCCTCGCGGAGCACGTCGCCCACGGTGACGGCGCGCATCTCCCGCACCGCCTCCACCGCGGGCCCCTGGTCGACGGTGTACTGCCGCTCCAGCGCCGTCGCCAGGTCCGAGTGGGAGGCGCCGTAGTCGACCACCACGTGACTGCCGCCCGCGCAGCGGGCGCCCTCCTCGTCCCCCGGCCGAACCGCGCGCCAGATCACCACCAGGGCCGCCGAACACCCGGGGACCCCCCGCGCCGCGGCCGCGCTCATCCGGTCCAGCGCCCGCTCGGGGCCGCTGCCCTCGGCCTGGCCGAGGGCGCCGATCTCGCGCGCGAGCCGCTCCACCCATGCGGGTGTGGCCGATTCGCCCACCGTGCGCCCCCTTCCGGCCGACCGCCCGACTCCACGGTAACCGCAGAACCCGGGGGGCCGCGCATGCGTTAGCGTCGGTAGGTGCCAGGCGGCGGCGCACCGCCGCCGACCGCACGATCATGCATTTCACAGGGGCTGGAGTCCGAGAGCGTGCCGGAGAACCTCGCCGATCTACAGCGTGAGATCGCGGAGCTGAACGAGCGGGCGGAGGCCCTGCGCGCGACCCTGGGCATGGATCCGGACGACGCGGCGGGCACCGCCGAGGCCGCCCTGGCCGAGCTGGCCTACGCCGGCACCCTGCTGCGCGA
>NZ_ANBH01000049.1 GCF_000341185.1 Nocardiopsis chromatogenes YIM 90109 | reverse complement strand
GCGGCCCCCGCCGAGGCCGCCCTGGCCGAGCTGGCCTACGCCGGCACCCTGCTGCGCGACTGCGGCGAGCGGCTCGCCGCGGACGCGGCCGCGGGCGGCGGCCCGCGCCGGACGTCCTCCGGCGACGACGAGAAGGCGGTGCTGCGCGCCGTCTTCAACGAGCTGACCGTGCCGGTGCTGCTGCTCGACCACGAGGGCTACATCCGGCGCATCAACACCCTGGCCGCCGAGCGGCTGGGCAGCGCCCCCGGCTACCTCACCGGCAAGCCGTTCTCCAACTTCGTCGACCTCCGACGCCGCGCCCCCATGCGGTCGTGGCTGGCGGCGGTGCTGCGCGGCGGGGAGACCGCGTCCTTCGCGTCCCGGCTGGCCCAGCGGGGCTGGGCCGAGGACGTGCACCTGACCCTCACCCGCCTGGACGTGCCCACCGAGGCCAACGCGCTGGTGCTGGTGGTCGTCTCACCCGCACCGGACGGCGGCGGGGACGAGGGCCCGGCGCCGCTGGAGCCCGAGGTGGAGGACCAGGTGGTGGTGTTGGCCGCGCGCCGCCTGGACGTGCTGACCCGGATGACGCGGCTGCTGCTCGCGTCGGCGGGCCCCGGCGGGGCCGGGCGGCCGCTGGCCTTGGACGAGGCAGCGGAGCTGCTCGCCGACTCCTACGCCGACTGGGTGCTGGTGGACGTGTGCGACCTGCCGGGGGACCCGGCGCGGGCGCGCCGCGCCGTGGTGGCCGCCCCCGGGACCGACGGCCACCGGGAGCTCCTGGAGGGCTGCGACCCCGGCGCGGCCGAGGTGCCGGGGCAGGTGCTGGCGACCGGCACGTCGGTGCTGGACCAGCAGATCGAGGACGAGACCGCGCTGGGGTCGGCCGACGACGGCGCGCCGCTGCTGAGCCTGCTCGGGGCGGGGTCGCTGCTGAGCGTCCCGCTGGTGAGCAGCCGGGGCGTGCGCGGCGCGCTGACCCTGATCCGCCGGAGCAACCGGGGCGCGTTCCGACTGGCCGACCTGGGCCTGCTCGAAGAGATCGGCGAGCACATCGGGCTGGCCCTGCCGCCCCGACCGACCTCCTGACCGACGGCCTTAAGGGCACCGCAGGGACGGCCGAGCGGTCAACGGCCGTGCCTGCGGCCGGAGCCGCCAGGCGCCGCCGGGCACCGGGCCCGGTTCATCGACCGGCGAGCCGGATGGTGTCCGCTGGAATGGTGGAACGTGCGGCGGTNGGCCGCGCCCGCCATAGGCGGGCGGCCGAAGGCGGTCTGCCGACAGGCAGGGCGCCGACCGGGGCGCCGATGCAGGGGCGGGGCCGCCCCGCACCGCGACGACCGTACTGACCTGGTCGGACAGACTGGTCGGACAGAAACGACCACTCCAGCGGACGTGCCTCCGATCCGAACCATCAGGCCACCGGACGCGCAATGCCCCCCCGCAGGATCGAGGCGGGCAGCACCCCCAAGGGCCCCGCCCCGACCGGCCTCCGACATGAACACCGCCGTCCGACCCCACAGACACCTGCCCGGCCAAGGGCCCGCGTCCTACTCCCTCTCGGCGGCGCCGGTCAGTCGTCGACTCCCGGGCGCTTGCGGGCCAGGAACATGGCCGTGCCGCCCGCTCCCACGGACACCGCTCCCGCGGCCGCCAGCCCGAGGAGCGCCGGGCCGGTCACCGGGAGGTCGCCCAAGGGGGTCGACACCGTCGGGTTCCCCGACGCCGCGGACGCGTCGCCGTCGATCACGGCGTCGTCCGTCTCCGTCTCCTCCTCGGCCTCGGAGACCCTGAGTTCCAGCAGCGGATCCACCGTCTTCGCCGGGGAGCACTCGGTGACGGCCTCGCCGCCCCCGCTCTCCACCGCCAGCCTCACGTCGCCGGGCGTGAGCGTCAGCCGTCCGCGCCGATCCGGGGTCGTCTCCACCGCCGTCCCGTCGAAGTCCCAGTCCATCCCGAAGGGCCCGTCACCGGATTCGGCCCGCACCGTGACGTCGACCGAGTCCTCGGCGGCGGCCTTCCCGCCGAGCCGCACCGTCCCCGTCTCGGTCACGGCGTCGGCGTCCATCGGCCTCCCGTTCTCGTCCAGCAGCCAGAAGTAGTCCCCGGCGAACACCGCGCCGATCCGGACCGTCTCCCCCGCCGCGGGGGTCTCCGGCACGGCCCACGCGCTCCACAGGAACGTCTCGTCGGTGGTGCCGCCACCGGGAAGCGTGCACACGTAGTCGACCTCGGCCACGTGGTCCCCGAGGTCGTCCGGTGTCAGGTCGTCGAGCTGGAAGGGGTCGGGGTCGGGGTCGTCGGGATCATCCGTGTCCGTGTCCGTCTCCGCGTCGCCGTTCCCGTCCGCCCCTTCGTCCTGCCGGATCTGCGGTCCTTCGGGTCCGGGCGACGGATCGGGCCTCTTGCCGTCCGAGTCGCCGGGGGGCGTGCCGGGGGCGTCGGTCGCGGAGGCATCGGGCGAGGGGTCCTTCGTGGGCGACGGCGAGGGGGACACGGACGGGTCGCTCCCGGGCGACCGTTCGGCCGTGGGCCCGGCGGACGGGGGCGCCGCCGCGGTCGCGGAGGGCTCGGCCTCCGGAGTCCCGGTTTCCGGAACGTCGGCCCAGGCAGGGCCGGATCCGGCGGCGATGACGGCCGCGACCGCGGCGAGACCGGTTGCGATACGGGGGGACACTGACCCACGCTCCAGTCATGATGGGGGATGAGGGGGTGCAGGTGCGGTAGAGAGGCGTGTTCCTTCGCTCCGCAACCGATCCTATGCCGCCCACGGGACCGGGGCGAGGGACCCGGACGACGCACGGCCCTCGGTAGAGGCGGCCTCCGGCGCACGGCACATGCGGGCCCCACCGCGGGCGGCGCCTTCCTGCTGCGGACACCGTCTCAGGGAAGCCGGAAGGGCGGCGGGGCCGTCCCCGCCGCCCTTCCCTCTGTTCAGTGGACCCGTGTCACGGGTCCGGGACGCCGATCGGCTCAGGCGTCGTTCTCGGCCGCGGCGTTCTTCTTCTTGCGGGAGAAGTACATCGCCGCACCGCCGCCGCCGACCGCGGCCACCGCGGCCGCGACCAGGCCGCCCAGCGCGGCACCGGTCACCGGCAGCGCACCGCCGTTGTCACCGTCGGCCGAGTCGCCGCCGGGCGCGGGCTTGTCCTCGCCCTTGTCGCCGCCGTCGGACCCGTCCTTGTCGCCGCCCTTGTCGCCGTCGTCACCGCCGGGGTTCTCGCCGCCGTCGCCGCCGTCGTCACCGCCCGGGTTCTGGTCGTCCCCGCCGTCGCCGTCGTCACCGCCGGGGTTCTCGCCCCCGTCGCCACCGTCGTCACCGCCGGGGTTCTCGTCGTCACCGTCGTCACCGCCGCCGATCGGGTCGCCGGTCACGGTCACCTCGGTGAGCACCGGGGTCGATTCCGGGTCGCAGGTGGTGGTCGTGGTGGTGCCGTCCTCCTGCACCGCGGTGAACGTGACCCCGGACGGACGGTAGGTGATGGAGCCCGGGCGGGTGAGCTCGCGCTCCCCGGCCAGCCCGTCGTAGTTCCACCCCTCCGTCTCCTCGAAGGGGTTCTTGGAGCTGCCCGACCAGGTGGTCTCCAGGTGCTCCTCGGGGCCGACCGCGGCCTCGCCCGTGGTGGTGACGCGCCCCGTGACGGTCATGGACGTGACCGGGCCCGCCCCCTCGGCGAACCAGAAGATGCCGCCGTCGAAGCCGCCCGCGTGCATCAGGGTGTCGCCGGTGGCGGCCTCCCCGTCCACGGCGCTCGTCTCGAAGAACCAGGAGAGCGTTTCGGTCGACGAGTCGCCGAACTCGCTGGTGCAGGTGTACTCGACGTCCGTCAGGACGTCGTCGACCGGGGCGTCCAGCGTCTGCGGCGCCTCCGGGGCCTCCGGCCCGGCGCCGGCGCCCGACTGCGCCTCAGGGGCGTCGTCCGCCAGGGCGGGGCCCGCGCCCAGGGCCGCGAAGGCGAAAACGGCGAAGCCCGCGGTCATGCGGGTGGTCATACGCGACACGTTTCGTACGCTCCAATACGTCGGGGGATCGTCCGCCTCCGCGGTCTCCGGAAGCGCCTTCGGAAGAGCCGAAGGTCCGAGANCGGCGGCGTGCGGCCGCCGGTCCGAGGCGCGTGAGCGGGCGCGCCACCACGGAGGCGATGGGATTGCCGCGACTCTAGCAACACCCGTGCATTTCGGAACGGGAGGGGACGGGTCGTGACAAACGGGGCTCCGGTGACGCTCCGCCGCCGCCGGGTCCGCCGCCTCGACCGTTTGCGCAGCTCTCCGCGCGATCCCCACCCTCAGTGACATGACCTGCGGTGACACCGACCCGGCGGGGGCGGCCGGGTTTACATGCCACCACCGGAAGACCGTTTCCGGCCACTCTGCTCCGGGACGCCCGTACGTCCGGAAATGCCCGAGGGCGGCGGGGAGTCCCCGCCGCCCTCGGCTCCGGGACCGTTGGGCCCCGCTCATGCCTCCGTCAGGCCCCGGTGTCGGCCGCGGCGTTCTTCTTCCTGCGGGAGAAGTACATCGCCGCACCGCCGCCGCCGACCGCGGCCACCGCGGCCGCGACCAGGCCGCCCAGCGCGGCACCGGTCACCGGCAGCGCACCGCCGTTGTCACCGTCGGCCGCGTCGCCGCCGGGCGCGGGCTTGTCCTCGCCCTTGTCGCCCTCGTCGCCGTCGGACCCGCCGTTGTCGCCGTCCTGGTCGCCACCCTTGTCGCCGTCGTCACCGCCGGGCGCGGGCTTGTCCTCGCCCTTGTCGCCCTCGTCGCCGTCGGACCCGCCGTTGTCGCCGTCCTGGTCGCCACCCTTGTCGCCGTCGTCACCGCCGGGCGCGGGCTTGTCCTCGCCCTTGTCGCCCTCGTCGCCGTCGGACCCGCCGTTGTCGCCGTCCTGGTCGCCACCCTTGTCGCCGTCGTCACCGCCGGGCGCGGGCTTGTCCTCGCCCTTGTCGCCCTCGTCGCCGTCGGACCCGCCGTTGTCGCCGTCCTGGTCGCCACCCTTGTCGCCGTCGTCACCGCCGGGCGCGGGCTTGTCCTCGCCCTTGTCGCCCTCGTCGCCGTCGGACCCGCCGTTGTCGCCGTCCTGGTCGCCACCCTTGTCGCCGTCGTCACCGCCGGGCGCGGGCTTGTCCTCGCCCTTGTCGCCCTCGTCGCCGTCGGACCCGCCGTTGTCGCCGTCCTGGTCGCCACCCTTGTCGCCGTCGTCACCGCCGGGCGCGGGCTTGTCCTCGCCCTTGTCGCCCTCGTCGCCGTCGGACCCGCCGTTGTCGCCGTCCTGGTCGCCACCCTTGTCGCCGTCGTCACCGCCGGGGTTCCCGTCCCCGCCGTCACCGCCGTCGCCGTCGTCACCGCCCGGGTTCTCGTCCCCCGGGTCCTCCGGGTCGGGCGTGCCGGAGACCGCCACGCTCGTGATCTCGGCGTCGCCCGTGGGGGTACAGGTGGTGACCCAGTGCTCGCCGTCCTCGAACAGGAGGCTCGCGACGATCTTGCCGCCGCTGAACACCAGGCTGCTGCCGTCGCCGGCACGGGTGCCCATCGGCTGCGACGGGTACTGCCAGTCGCCGCCCTCGTCGCCCTCGCTGAAGGACTCCGGGGACGCGCTGCCGTTCCACTTGCTCTGGAAGGTGAGCTTGTCGTCGGTGGCCGCACCGCCGGAGAGGTCGACCTCGTGGCGGACGATCACGCGGGTGACGTTCCCGTGGCCGGATTCCGGGTAGGCGTAGCGCCACTGCGAGGTCCCCAGGCCGGCGACCTGGTCCCCGGGGTCGAAGGACGAGCCGTTGGTGACACCGAACTTCCACTCGATGTCGCCGCTCTCCTCCCAGCCCCCCTGCGACGTGCAGTGGTAGGCGATGTCCTTGGTGATCGGCTCGGGCTCCGCGTAGGCGGGGGCGGAGCCGAGGGCGGCGAAGCCGAACACGGCGAAGCCCGCGGCGATGCGGGGGGCCGTACGCGAATGGGTCGTACGCGACACGTTCTTACTCCGAATCGGATCGGTCGTCGGGGGAGTGCCCCGCGCACCGGGGATACGGGTGGGAGCGGTGCGCCTTGGGCGGAACGGGCGCCGGCGGGAGCAGGATCGGGCCCGGTTTACCGGGAGCGCCGGGGCGGCGGTCGTCCGCGGCCTCTGCGTCGCTCCCTGCGATGCGCTGAACGCTAGCAACGCCGCACCTCCCGAGGACACCACCGGAACGTGAATGCCTCTGCACCCCCGTGGTGTCCCTCGTCACGGGAAATAACCGACCGGAACGTGGAACCGAATCGGCCCGAAAGCCGCACCTGCGGCCCCACGGACGTCCGGAACCGACAGTGACCAGCGCACGGCCACGGTGCGTGAGGAGAAACCGGGGCGATCTCGCCCCGTAAACGCGAATGACCTGCGTGGCCGGATCCGGCCACGCAGGTCATTCGCACGGAGGGTGACGGCCCCGCGCCTGCGCGGTGCCGGGAGCGCCGCCCACGGCGTCCGCCGGACCCGCGCCGACCTCGGGGAAGGCGGCCGGGGCGCCGCGCCCGCCGTTCGGCTACTCCGCCCCGTGCAGCGACTCCACCATCGTCGACAGCCGCCCCATCGACCGGTCCAGCGCCCGCACCGCCTCCACCGTGCGCGGGTCCGGGTCCCGCTCCGCGGTGACGATCAGCTCCCGCAGCTGCTCCAGGTTGGTGTTGACCTCGGCCATGCGGTGCGACAGCCGCCCGGTCAGCGACTCGGTCTCCGCCCCGGTCTCCTCGCCGAGCTGGCGCCGCAGCAGCCGGGCCTGGTCCCGCAGCCGCTGCTTGGCCTGGAACAGCTCCACGAAGACCTCCACCTTCGACCGCAGCACCCACGGGTCGAACGGCTTGGTCAGGTAGTCGATGGAGCGCGCGGCGTACCCCCGGAAGACCTGGTGCCGGTCGATGCCCGCACCGGTCAGGAAGATGATCGGCACGTCGCGGGTCTTCTCCCGCTGCTTGATGTGGGTGGCGGTCTCGAACCCGTCCATCCCCGGCATCATCACGTCCAGCAGGATGACCGCGAAGTCGTCCTCCAGCAGCGCCTTGAGCGCGCCCTCGCCGGAGCTGGCGCGCACCAGGTTCTGGTCCAAGGAGGCCAGGATCGCCTCCAGGGCCGTGAGGTTCTCATCGCGGTCGTCCACGAGGAGGATGTTGGCCTTCTGCGCCACGTCCACTACTCCTGCTCTTCGGGCTGCTCTTCGGGGCCGTCCTCGCCGGAGCCGGGCTCCAGCCACTTCTGGATCACGTCGAGCAGGTGGTCCAGGTCCACCGGCTTGGTGACGTAGTCCGACGCGCCCGCCTCCAGGCTGCGGTCCCGGTCGCCCTGCATCGCCTTCGCGGTCAGCGAGATGATCGGCAGGTCGGCGAACTGGGGCATCTCCCGGATGGCGCGCGTGGTCGCGTTGCCGTCCAGCTCGGGCATCATGATGTCCATCAGGACGACCTCGACGTCCTCGTTGGCCTCCAGCTTCTCGATGCCGGTGCGGCCGTTGTCGGCGAAGAGCACTCTGAGCCCCTGCGCCTCCAGCGCGCTCGCCAGGGCGAACACGTTGCGGATGTCGTCGTCGACGATGAGCACGGTACGCCCTTCCAGCGCCTCCCGCTGCTCGGAGGCCGGCGCCGCCTCGCCCTCCTCGGCGGCCTCCGCCTCCGGCTCGCGCAGCACCGGCACCGACTCGGCCGCCGGTTCGGGCTCCTCCTCCAGGTCCGGCAGCACCCCCAGGTCGGCCGGGGTGTCGGGCACGTCGGGGATGGCCGCGTCGGTCAGCGGCTCGATGTCGGCCGAGTCCGGCGTCTCCAGCGCCGGCACCGTGTCCAGCCCCTCGGTCATCCGCTCCTCGGCGCCCTCGGGCAGCCGCACCGGCAGCAGCAGGGTGAAGGTGCTGCCCTGGCCCACGGTGCTCTCCACGCGGATCTCCCCGCCCAGCAGCCGGGCGAAGTTGCGGCTGATGGACAGCCCCAGGCCGGTGCCGCCGAAGCGCCGCGAGGTGCCTCCGTCGCCCTGGTGGAACGCCTCGAAGATCACCTGCAGCTTGTCCTCGGGGATGCCGATGCCGGTGTCGGCCACCGAGAACGCGATGACCTCCTCGTTCTCCCCGAACAGGTCGAGGTCGGCGTCGTCCAGCGCCCAGGCCGGGCGGATGAGCAGCCGCACCTCCCCCGAGGAGGTGAACTTGACCGCGTTGGACAGCAGGTTGCGCAGGATCTGCTGGAGCCGCTGCTCGTCGGTCCACAGGTAGTTGGGGATGTCCGGGGACACCTCCACCCCGAAGGCCAGGCCCCGGTCGCTGGTCAGCGGCCGGAAGGTGGCCTCGACGTAGTCCACGAGCTGGCCGATGGCCACGTCGGCCGGCTGCACCTCCACCCGGCCCGACTCGACCTTGGCCAGGTCCAGGATCTCGTCGATCAGCTCCAGCAGGTCGCTCCCGGCCTTGTGGATGGTCTGGGCGAACTCCACCTGCTTGGAGGTCAGGTTCTGCTCGGTGTTGTCGGCCAGCAGCCGGGCCAGGATCAGCAGGCTGTTGAGCGGCGTGCGCAGCTCGTGCGACATGTTCGCCAGGAACTCGGACTTGTACTTGGAGGAGACCTGGAGCTGGTGCGCCCGGTCCTCCAGGGAGCGCCGCGCCCGCTCGATCTGCCGGTTCTGCAGCTCGATGGCGCGGTTCTGGCTGGCCAGCTGACCCGCCTTGCTGTGCAGCTCGGCGTTCTTGCGGCGCAGCTCCTCCTGCTGGCGCTGCAGCTCGTTGGAGCGCTCCTGCAGCGCGATGGTGAGCTGGCGGGACTGGGCCAGCAGGTACTCGGTCTTGGAGTTGGCCAGCACCGTGTTGATCGTGGTGCCCAGCAGGTTCACCAGTTCCCGCAGGAAGTTCAGGTGCACCTCCCGGAACTCGCCGAAGGAGCCGAACTCCACCACGCCCAGCACCCGGTCCTCCGAGACGATGGGCAGCACCGCCAGGCTCAGCGGCGGCGCCTCGCCCAGGCCCGACTCGACCCGCACGTAGTCCGGCGGCACGTTGATGACGATCTGCTCGCGCTTCTGCGCGACCGCCTCCCCGGCCAGGCCGACCCCGCTGCGCACCCGGCGGCGCGCCTCCTCGGGCTGGAAGCCGAACCCGGCGTAGAGCCGGTACACGCCCTCGTCGTCCTCGTCCTCGGGCAGGTAGCAGGCGCCGTGCTGGGCGTCGACCAGCGGCGTCACCTCGGTCATGATGAGCCGCGCCAGCTCGTTGAGGTCGCGGTGGCCCTGGATGCGCGCGGAGATGCGGGCCAGGTTGGACTTGAGCCAGTCGTCGTCGCGCTGGGCGGCGGTGGTCTCGCGCAGGTTGGCGACCATCAGGTTGATGTTGTCGCGCAGCTCCAGCATCTCCCCGCGCACGTCCAGGTGGACGTTCTGGGTCAGGTCGCCCGCGGTGACCGCCGCGGCCACCTCGCCGATCGCCCGCACCTGCGTGGTCAGGTTGGAGGCCAGCTCGTTCACGCTGTCGGTGAGCTGCTTCCAGGTACCCGAGACCCCGTCGACCTTGGCCTGGCCGCCGAGCTGGCCCTCCGAACCCACCTCGTGCGCCACCCGCGTGACCTCGATGGCGAACGCCGACAGCTGGTCCACCATGGTGTTCACGGTGTTCTTGAGCTGCAGCATCTCGCCCTGGACGTCGACGGTGATCTTCTTGGTCAGGTCGCCGCGGGCCACCGCCGTGGTCACCTGGGAGATGTCGCGGAGCTGGTTGGTCAGGCTCTGCGTCATCGAGTTGACGTTGTCGGTCAGGTCCTTCCAGATGCCCGACACGCCGCGCACCTCGGCGCGGCCGCCGAGGGTGCCCTCGGTCCCCACCTCGCGGGCCACCCGGGTCACCTCGTCGGCGAAGGAGTCGAGCTGGTCCACCATGGTGTTGATGGTGCCCTTGAGCTCCAGCATCTCGCCCTTGGCGTTGACCGTGACCTTCTTGGTCAGGTCGCCGCCCGCGACGGCGCGGGTGACCTCGGAGATGTTGCGCACCTGGTAGGTCAGCGAGTTCGCCATCGAGTTCACGTTGTCCGTGAGGTCCTTCCAGACCCCCGACACCCCGCGCACGTGCGCCTGGCCGCCGAGGGTGCCCTCGGTGCCGACCTCGCGCGCGACGCGGGTGACCTCGTCGGCGAAGGAGTCCAGCTGGTCCACCATCGTGTTGACGGTGTCCTTCAGCTCCAGCATCTCCCCCTGCGCGTCCACGGTGATCTTCTTGGTCAGGTCGCCGCGGGCCACCGCCGTGGTCACCTGGGAGATGTTGCGGACCTGGTAGGTCAGCGAGTTCGCCATCGAGTTCACGTTGTCGGTCAGGTCCTTCCAGACCCCCGACACGCCCTTGACGTTGGCGCGCCCGCCCAGCTTGCCCTCCGAGCCGACCTCGCGCGCGACGCGGGTGACCTCGTCGGCGAAGGAGTCCAGCTGGTCCACCATCGTGTTGACGGTGTCCTTCAGCTGGAGCATCTCGCCCTGGACGTCCACCGTCACCTTCTTGGTGAGGTCGCCGCGGGCCACCGCCGTGGTCACCTGCGAGATGTCCCGCACCTGGTTGGTGAGGTTGTCGGCCATGGAGTTGACGTTGTTCGTCAGGTCCTTCCACGTGCCCGAGACGCCCTTGACGTTGGCGCGCCCGCCCAGCTTGCCCTCGGTGCCCACCTCGCGGGCCACCCGGGTGACCTCGTCGGCGAACGTGGACAGCTGGTCGACCATGGTGTTCACGGTCTCCTTGAGCAGCAGCATCTCGCCCTGCACGTCGACCGTCACCTGGCGGCTCAGGTCGCCGCGGGCGACCGCGGTGGTGACCGTGGAGATGTCGCGCACCTGCGCGGTCAGCCGCGAGGCCATCTGGTTGACCGCCTCGGTCACGTCCAGCCACGCGCCGGAGACGCCCTCGACCTCGGCGCTGCCGCCCAGCTTGCCCTCGGTGCCCACCTCGCGGGCCACCCGCGTGACCTCGGTGGTGAACTTGCTCATCTGGTCGGCCATCCGGTTCACCGACACCGCCAGGCGGCGCAGGTCCCCGTGCAGGTCGCCGCGGCGGCTGGTGAGCTCGGCGCGCTGGGACAGGTCGCCGCCGGCGACCGAGTCCAGGATCCGCGCCACCTCGGTGACCGGCTCGCTCACCTCGTCGAGCATGTGGTTGAGGGCGCGCACGCTCTTGCCCCAGGCGCCGCGCGCGGGGCTCACCGAGACCCGCTCGGTCAGCCGCCCCTCCTCGCGCACCACGTCGCCCACCCGCTGCAGTTCGCTGCTGAGCTGTTCGCAGTGGTCGAGGACCTCGTTGAAGACGGCGGCGATCTCACCCGCCTTGCCGTCGGCGCGGTGGTTCAGCCGAACGCTGAAATCACCGTCGCGCATACTGTAGAGGGCGCCGAGAAGCTCATCCATGTGCTCTTCCGTCGCCGGCGCCCGGGTCGCCTCGGGCATCGATCCCCTCCTAAGCGCTGCGTGCGGGGCCGCGGTCCGCCGCAGCCCGCGCCACCGCCGCCGGGGGGAGCGGGGACGCGGGGTCCGCGGTGGTCACACCGCGCGGCCGGGCTGCTCGGCACAGGGCCGTTCTGCCATCATGACTTGCGTTGTCTCCTACTGTGCCCACGTGAACGCGTTTCCGACACCGCTGGGGGCCGGTAGTGGGCGAGATGGGGGTATGGGTGAATCATGCGGATGCGGCGCCAGGGCTCGTCCGCCCTCGACCGACACTGAAGGAAACCGTACGGCTTCACAATGCCACATGACGCGATGAGGGTCGCCCACAGGGAGTTCCCCCCTGTACCGGAGGCGGCGGGAGACGCCCGCTCGTTCGTGCGGGAGACACTCGACGAGTGGGCCGTGGGGCGGTCCGCCGACGACGCGGTGCTGCTCGCCAGCGAGCTGGTCACCAACGCGGTGATCCACGCCGAGAGCCCGCTGGAGGTCACCGTGCGGAGGCTGCGGGGCGCCGTCGAGGTGGTCGTGGCCGACCGCGTCCCCGAACGGGCGGTGCCGCAGGCCGGCCCGCTGACCGTGGACACCTCCCCCTCCACCGACAACGGCCGCAGCGGCGGGCTCGGGCTGGCCCTCGCCGCGGCCATCGCCTCCTCCTGGGGCGTGGCCTACAGCAAAGAGGACAAGGCCGTCTGGTTCCGCGTCATGGACACCGACGACGCGCCCGAGGCCCCGCTGGCCCCGCCCGAGCCGGTGCGCCCGCCGCGCCGCCGCGCCCCCAGACCCGGCCCGTGGGCGGCGCTGGACGCCGCGCTGTCGGCCCGGCTGCCCCTGCCCGACCTGCTCGACCGCACCGTGGAGTACGCCCGGTCGGCGCTGGGCGGCGACGCCGCCTACATCTCCCTGGCCACCACCGACGAGACCGAGTGGGAGGTGCGCGCCGGGGTCGGGCTCACCGACGGGCCCTGGCGGCCGTTCCGCAGCCGCACCGAGGAGACCTTCCCGTCGGCGGCCCCGGCGCCCGGAGCGGTGATCAACGACGACCTGATGCTCGCCCGCGCGCACCGCGGCCGGCTGGCCCAGGCGGGCATGCGCTCGCTGGTGACCGCGCCGCTGATCGTGGAGGGGCGGATCACCGGGCTGATCGGGGTGGCCTCGCGGCGCATCCGGCACTTCGGCGACACCGCCGCGCGGCGGCTGCAGGAGGGCGCCGACAAGATGGCGCTGCCGGTGGAGCGCGCCCGGCTGGCCGAGGTGGAGCTGCAGCGGCGGGCGTCGCTGAGCTTCCTGGCCGAGGCGAGCGACCTGCTCACCGGCACCTTGGACGAGCCGCTGACCGCGGCGCTCGCGGCCCAGCTGACCACGTCGCGGCTGGGCGACTGGTGCGCGGTGCACATCATCAACGACCTCGGGGTGACCCGGCTGGCGCACGCGATGCACGCCAACGAGAACTACAACGACGTGCTGCGCACCCTGCTGTCCACGCTGCCGCCGCGCGAGCAGCGCGGCGCGCGGCCGCTGTGGAACCGGGAGATGGTGGCCGCGGCCGGGCTGGAGGACGAGCTGAGCATGGAGCTCGCCGAGAGCCCGGCGATCAGCATCCCGCTGGTGGCGCACGGCCGCGAGCTGGGCCGGATGACGCTGGGGCGCCAGGCCGAGGCCGACTTCACTCGCGAGGACGTGGACGTCGCCAACGACCTGGCGCGCCGGGTGGCCTCGGCGATGGAGAACGCGCGGCTGTACGCCGGGCAGACCGAGATGAGCGAGGCGCTGCAGCGCAGCCTGCTGCCGGCCAAGGAGAAGGAGCCGGAGATCCCCGGCGTCGACCACGCGGTGTTCTACCGCCCGGCCGACGAGCGGACCGTGGTCGGCGGGGACTTCTACGACGTGTTCGCCACCGACGGGCGGTGGTGCTTCGCCATCGGCGACGTGTGCGGCACGGGCCCGGAGGCGGCCGCGGTGACCGGGCTGGCCCGGCACACCCTGCGGGCGCTGGCGCGGGAGGGGTACTCCCCGGCGCACATCATGCACCGGCTGAACCTGGCGATCCTGGACGAGAACACCTCGACCCGGTTCCTGACCATGCTGTACGGCGAGATGACCCCGGTCGGCGGCCCGGGCGAGGGGATGCGGCTGCGCCTGGTGTCGGCGGGCCACCCGCTGCCGCTCAAGCTGGACCGCAAGGGCGAGGTGCGGCCGGTGGGTACCTCGCAGCCGCTGCTGGGGGCGTTCGAGGACGTCGACTTCTTCACCGAGACGGTGGAGGTGACCTCCGGTGACGTGCTGCTCGCGGTCACCGACGGGGTGACCGAGCGCCGGAGCGAGACGAGCATGCTGGGCGACGAGGGGCTGACGGAGATCTTCTCGGCGTGCAGCGGGCTGACGGCGCAGGCGGTGATCGTGCGCATCGACCGCGAACTGGAGGAGTTCGCCCCGGGCGGCCACACGGACGACACGGCGATGCTGGTGCTGCGGTTCCTGTAGGGGGCGGCGGACTCGCTCCCTGGTCAGGCACCCGTGTCCTGCTGCCGGATACCGGCCTCAGCCCATTCGCGCAGAAGCCGACCGACGCCGACCCTTCTCCGGTCGGCGAGTCGCCGGACCTCGTCGAGCAGAGGCTTGGAGAAGGCGACCGGGATGATCACCGTGGGGGTCCCACCGGCGGGCGTCCCGGGTTCGGACCGCAGGATCGCAGCGCTCTGGTCGCAGGTGTCGAACCCTTCGGATAGGCGCACGATGTCAACAGGCTCCATATTCGTACCCTGCCAGAGCCGAGTAGCTCTTATCCTGGAATCCGTCCACCTGATCGAGGAGGCTCCATGCCACCGTCAGAGACGTTGAGACTTACGGCAAGGATCTGGCCGGAGGAAGACGGGTTCGTCATCCAGTGTGTCGAGAACGGTGTGACGACCGAAGGCGACACCTACGAAGAGGCCCTGAAGAACATTCAAGAGGCCGTCGAGCTCTACTACGAAGACGAGGACGTCGACTTCGACCTCATCCACCCTGAGGCGGCGGTCGTCCCGTTCGCCATCCGGTTGAGCGCATGAGCCCTCGTGCGAAGCGCCTATCCAGCAAGGCGCTGATCAAGCTGTTGGAGCAGGCAGGGTTCGACCCACGTGTCCACCCGGGGCGACCACTACAAGATGCGGCGTGCCGGGCGGACGGTCGTCGTGCCTCTCGGGCGTGACCCGCTCCGTATCGGCACACAGAAATCGATCCTCGCGGAAGCCGGGTTGGACGAGGACGACCTTCCCTGACCTGCCGGGATCACAGCCAGCCCATATCGTGGGCCTTGACCACGGCCTCGTGGCGGGTGGCCGTGCCCGTCTTCCCGATGGCGGACGACAGGTGGTTCCGCACCGTCCCCCTGGCCAGGCCCAGGTCGGCGGCCATGTCCGCCACCGTGCGGCCGTCGGCCGCGGCCCGGAGCACCTCGGCCTCGCGCGGGGTCAGCGGGTTGTCGCCCGCCATCAGCGCGGTCGCGGCCAGGGCCGCGTCGATGCTCCTGCCGCCCGCGTAAACCGTCCGGATCGCGTCGGCCAGCTCCTCCACCGGGGCGTCCTTGCCGACGAAGCCGCGCACGCCCGCGTCCAGCGCCCGGCGCAGGTAGCCCGGGCGGCCGAAGCTCGTCAGCACCAGCACCCCGCAGCCGGGGCGGCGGTCGGCCAGCTCCGCGGCGGCCTCGATCCCGGTCGCTCCCGGCATCTCGATGTCCACCACCGCGACGTCGGCCCCGTGCTCGGCGACCGCGCCCACGACCCGGTCGCCGCGCCCCACCTGGGCCACGACCTCCAGATCCTCCTCCAGCCCCAGCAGCGCGGCGATCGCCCCGCGCACCAGGTGCTCGTCGTCGGCCAGCACGATCCTGATCACTCGCCGCCCCCCTCCGCCACGCGGACGGCCCCGCCGACCGCGTCCGCGCCGTCCCCGGTCGGGAACTCGGCCCGGACGAGGAAGCCGCCGGCACCGTCGGGCCCCGCGGCGAGCGTGCCTCCGGCCCCGCACACGCGCTCGCGCATCCCGGCCAGGCCGCTGCCGCCGCCGTCCGCCGCCCCCGCGCCCGTCCCGCGCGGGACGCCGTCGTTGGCGACCTCCACCACCAGCGACCCGCCGCCGCGCCGCACCGCGACGCTGAAACGGCGGGCGTCGCTGTGCCGGAGCGCGTTCGTGCCCGCCTCGCGCACCACCCACGCCGCCGGGCCGGTCAGCCGCGCGGGCACGTCCTCGTCGATGTCCACCGAGCAGGCGGCGCCCGCCGCCCGCAGCGCGTCGCACACCGACCGCGCCTCGGCCGCCAGGTCGGCCTCCCGGTACCCGGCGACCGCGGACCGCACCTCGGTCAGCGCCTCCCGGGCCGTCGCCTGCACCGAGGACATCTCCTGCTTGGCCGCCTCCGGGGCGCGGTCGACCAGGCGGGCGGCGAGCTGGCTCTTGACCGCGATCCCCGACAGGCTGTGGCCGAGGATGTCGTGCATGTCCCGGGCGATGCGCAGGCGCTCCTCACTCGCCGCCAGCCGCACCCGCATCTCCCGGCCTTCGACCGCCTGCTCGAACAGGTCCCACAGTGTCATCAGGCCCGAGGTCAGGGCGGAGAAGCACGCGCCCCCGATGAGGGCACCCCAGGCGATGCCCACGGACTGGACGACCATGACGTCCCAGGCGCCGTCGGCGGTGACCGGGGCCGCGGCGATCGGGACCAGCAGCAGCGGCAGCGCCATCAGGGTCGCCTGCACGCGCCGCCGGGGCAGGGACAGGGCGACCGCGGCCCACCACATGCCGAGGAGCATCCCGGTGAAGAACTGCGGGTCGCGGGGGTGGTACGGCGCGGCGAGCAGGAACACCACCGCCAGCAGGGCATAGGCCGTGTAGTAGACCCGTTCCACGGCGCCCTCCAGCCGGCCGAACCTGACCGCGCCGAGGAGCAGCATGAACACGCCCAGGGGCGCACCGACGACGGCGGCCGCGATGTAGCGCCACAGCTCGGGGAGGCCCTTGCCGAACCCCGCGTAGGCGTTCTCGACGCCGAACAGGATCACCAGCGGGAACGCGGGGACCACCGACCCGTAGATCCCGAGCAGGACCCGCCTCGCCCGGCGCAAGGCCTTGTCGTCCGGCGCCTCCATCGGCCCTCCCTCTCCTCGGACACCCCGTCCCGTCGACGCCGCACCACCCTGTCGCGCGGCGGCCCGCCGCAGGTAGTCGCCGGAGTCACCGGGCGGCCGTGACAAATGGCACGGGTGCCCGCACGGCCCCGGAAGCCGCCCAGTCCCCTGCGTCACCGGCCCGTGCTGAGGGCCGTCACCGGCGCACCCATGACACATGTCCCAGGGCGCCCCGGACGCACGCGCCCCGCCTGCACGGACGCCGCACGAGCGGCGGCCGGGCGCCGCGCTCGGCCCCCGGTCGGCGCGGAAGGGCGCCCCTAGGGTCCTGCCGAGCGACGAGGACGCGGCCCCGGGAGGCCGCGAGAAGAGGAGGCAGCGGTGGCGGTGGAAGCACGGGCCCCGGAGCGGGCCGAACGCGCCGACGGGCGCGGGAGCGGGGGCGGTGGCACGGCGGCGGTGGCCGTGCGCGGCCTCACCAAGGAGTACCGGGGCCACCGCGTCGTGGACGGGGTGTCGTTCACGGTGGCGCGGGGCCGGGTCACCGGGTTCCTGGGGCCCAACGGCGCGGGCAAGAGCACGACGCTGCGCATGGTCTTCGGTCTGGTCCGGCCGGACGCGGGCGACGCCGAGGTGCTCGGCGGCCCCTACCGGGGGCTGCGCTCCCCGGCACGGCGGGTCGGGGCCGCCCTGGAGCCGGGGGCGTTCGTGCCGGGCCGCACCGGCCGGAACCACCTGCGCTGCGCCGCGGGCCCGGCCGGGTGCGGACCGGAGCGGGTGGACGAGGTGCTGGAGCTGGTGGGCCTGGCGGACGCGGGGCGGCGGCGGGTCGGCGGCTACTCGACCGGGATGCGCCAGCGGCTGGCGCTGGCGACGGCGCTGCTGGGCGACCCGGAGCTGCTGGTCCTGGACGAGCCCGCGAACGGGCTGGACCCCGCGGGGATGCTGTGGTTGCGCCGCTTCCTGCGGGGGTTCGCCGAGACGGGAGGGGCGGTGCTGCTCTCCAGCCACCTGCTCGGGGAGATGGAGCAGACCGTGGACGACGTGGTGCTGCTGGACCGGGGGCGGCTGGTGCACGAGGGGCCGCTGGAGGAGCTGCTGCACGACCGGCAGTGCGTGCTGTCCGTGGGCGCCGCCGACCGGGGCGGGCCCGGTGCGGTGGCCGCGGCGGTCGAGGCGGCCGGGCTCGGGGCGCAGGTGCTCCCCGACGACCGGGTGTGGGTCGGCGCCCCGGAGCGCGAGGCGCTGGCCGCCCTGGAGTCGAATACGGGGGCGGACCCCGCGGCGGAGGGGGCCCGCGCCGAGAGGTGCACCTTGGAATCCGCGTTTCTGCAGCTCACCGACGACGAGAACGGAGGCCGGGCATGACCGTCCTGGTCGGGGCCGAGATCCGGAAACTGACGACCACCCGGTCCACGTGGTGGCTGCTGGGCGCGCTGGCGGCGCTGTCCGGGGGCTTGGCGGGGGCGATGCTGTTCGCGGGGTACGCGCTGGACTACGCGGGCGCGGCCCCCGGGGTCCGGGAGGGCGCGCAGCTGGTGTACAAGCAGCCGGCGGCGACCCTGTACGTGATCCCGCTGGTGGTGGGGACGCTGCTGGTCACGCGGGAGTACAACACGGGCACGATCGTGCCCACGCTGCTGGCCGAGCCGCGCCGGGGGGCGGTGTACGGGGCCAAGGTGCTGGGCGGCGCGGCGGCGTCGGCGGTATGCGCGGCGGCCGCCGTGGTGCTGACGGTGGCGGTCGGGGCGACGGTCTTCGCGGCGAACGGGGATGAGACGTTCCTGACCGACGGGGCGGTGGTGTCGACGCTGGCCGGGACGCTGGTGTCGCTGGCCCTGTGGGGCCTGATGGGCGTCGGCCTGGGGGCCCTGCTGCGGAACCAGGCGGCGGCACTGACGATCGCCCTGGTGGCGACGCTCCTGCTGGAGCCGATCCTGGGAATCGTGCTGAACACGGCGGACATGCCCGAAGCGGCGGGGTACCTGCCGGGAGGCGCGTCGAACCTGATGTCCGGGGGCACGACCTTCGGCGAAGAGGGCTCGCCCATGATCGGCTTCGCGGTCCTGGCGGCCTACACGGCAGCGGCTTTGGGGGCCGGAGCGATCCGCTTCATGCGCTACGAGCCGTAGCCGGTCGGACGCGGTCTCGGCGGTCAGGCGTGGTCGGAGGGCGGGCGGCGGGACGGCGATCGGCCCTGCCGCCCTTCCGACCGCCGGGCCCCCTGGGCCCCGCCGGAGAAGCGGCGACGACCGGGGATGCCGCCCCCCACCCCGCCGTCGTCTCCGTCAGCAGGCGTGTGCATGGTCGCCGTGATCGGCGGCGACGGTGTAGGCGGGGCGGTTCCCGGGCGCTGTCTGCCGGGCGTCAGGCCCCTCACGGCCCGGGAAGGCGGCGCGGCCGGGAGGGCGGGTGCTCGCCCGCGCTCGTGGCGGCCGCCGGGCCAGTGCGCAGGCCCGGAGGGGCGCCCCCTCCGGGGTGCATTCCTGGCATAACGGGCGAACGAGAAGGGGGCCGGTGATCCTGGGGGCTGGCGATCGGCGATTGCGTGGCGGTTCCGCCGCGCAGGATGCTGGCGGGGTGTCCGTGGGGCCCAGAAGACAAGTTCCGGGCCAGCCGCTACCGGCCCGGTGTCCGCTTCGCCCGGTTCCTGGCGCATGAAAGGGCTCCCCGCGCCCTGTTCGACGGCCGGGGCGGCCCGAGGGGCGGTGCGGGTGCGCGGTCATGGCGATACCCGAACGGGATTCGGTACCAGTAGGCTCCCAAACGGCACGACTAGTCCGCTTGCCGGGCCTACTGTTACTGCGTGTAGCCGATATCGGCCCAGTACAGGCCTCGCGGGCCCGACAGAGGTGCACGGACGGCCGCACGCCCGCCCCCACACCCCGCCGAGGTGCACCGAACAGGCATGAACCGGGCATCTTGCTCCTAGAACCGGTTCTGGAATCACGGTGTCCGTCGCCCGGGGGCGTTCGCGGGCGTCGCTGAGCACGTTTCCCGCCTCGACCTGCACCTAACACGGAGTATTTACCGAGGTCACAGGCGTGCCAGGGTTCGCCGTGCGGGGCAGGGGGCCGCTCCGGGTGTCGAAGACCGCGAACCCCGTGTGCCGCGCCGCCCTCCCGGGCCGCGAGAGACCCGGCGGACGGCAGGCAGGGCCCGGGAGCCGCCTGGCTCTGGCCGTCGCCGGCCATCCCGGCGACCACGCACACGCCCGCCATCCGACAGCGATGCGGGAAGGCCCGCCGACCTCGCCTCGTCGTCGCCCTCCCCCTCCTACCCCGGCGGCCGACGGCACTACCGGAAGGGGCGCCGCCCCCTTCTCGCCGCCTCGTTGTCCGGCGGTCCCATGAGCGCTGTCGCCGCAGGCGGCGGGGCGGTTCCGTGACCCGCCGCAGGCTCTACAGCCACCCCATTTCCTGGGCCTTGCGGATGGCGCCCAGGCGGTTGCTCGCGCCCGTCTTCGTGATGGCCGACGACAGGTAGTTCCGCACCGTGCCCTCCGTCAGGTGGATGGTCCGGGCG
>NZ_ANBH01000048.1 GCF_000341185.1 Nocardiopsis chromatogenes YIM 90109 | reverse complement strand
CGCGTCCAGCGCCCGGCGCAGGTAGCCCGGGCGCCCGAAGCTCGTCAGCACCAGCACCCCGCACCCCGGCGCGCTCCCGGCCAGCCGACCGGCGACCTCCAGCCCCGTGGCTCCCGGCATCTCGATGTCGAGCACCGCGATGTCCGCGGCGTGCTCGGCGACGGCGGCCTCCACCTCGTCGCCGCGCCCCACCTGGGCCACGACCTCCAGGTCCTCCTCCAGCCCCAGCAGCGCGGCGATCGCCCCGCGCACCAGGTGCTCGTCGTCGGCCAGCACGATCCTGATCACGTATCCGCTCCCTTCGGCGCCCGCTCCCGGGCGCCCCCGTCCCGTCCGGCGGGCGGCCCTGCGGGCAGCGCCGCCCGCAGCAGGAAGCCGTCGCGCCCGCTGCGCCGCGCCTCCAGTGTGCCGCCGACCGCCGCCACACGCTCCGCGAGCCCTGTCAGACCGTTGCCCCGCCCGGGGGCGGCGTCGCCTTCCGCGCCGTCGTTGTGCACCTCCACGACGACCCGCCCCTCCTCGCGCCGCAGCACGACGCCGCAGTGCTCGGCCCTGCTGTGCCGGACCACGTTCGTCCCGCCCTCGCGGACCACCCAGGCGGCGAGCGGGCGCGCCTCCTCGGGGACGTCCTCCGGTGAGCCCTCCACCGTGAACCGGGCCCCGGTGGAGTCCAGCACGGCCCGGAGCCCGTCCAGCTCCCTCGCCAGCTCCACCTCCCGGTAGCCGGACACGGCGCCGTGCATCTCGCGCAGCGCCTCCCGGGTCGCCGCCTGCACCTGCCGCATCTGGTCGGCCGCCTGGTCGGGGGCGCGCTCGGCGAGCCGGGCCGCCAGCTCACTGCCCACGGCGATGCCGGTCAGCCGGTGCCCCAGCAGGTCGTGCATGTCCCGGGCGAAGCGCAGGCGCTCCTCACTCACCGCCAGCCGCGCCCGCGCCCTGGTGCCCGCGGCCGCGGCGCCCGCCAGGTCCCACAGGAACAGCAGGCCGACATGGCCGAGGTACATCAGCACCGCCCACGCGGCGCCGACGACGACCAGCAGCGCCACCAGCCCCCAGTCGGCCTCGTCGAAGAAGGCGGCCCGCACCCAGGGCGCGGCCAGCAGCGCCGCCGTAGGGGCGGCCATCCGCGCGGCGGAATTGGCCACACCCGCCGCCGACCACCACGTTCCGGCCACCATGGCCGTGCCGACCCACATGTCGAGGGCGGCCGCCTCCGCGGCCAGCAACAGGACCGACGCCCAGAACAGGGCCTTCGTCGACGTGGCACCGTTCACCCGCCGCCACACCATCCGGATCGACAGGGCGGCCAGGGGCACGGACAGCACCACCGCCGCGACCCGCCGCCACAGCGCGATGGAGTCGCCGACCACGAGCACCGTCTGAAGGCTGAACACGGCGATGGCCAGGGCGAGGAACGCGAGCGCGCCGAAGACGATCCACCACGCCGTCCGCCACCGGGGGTCGTCCACCGCGTCCCCGCGGGCCCCGGGGACCCCGCTACCGCTCGCCATCCGTCCTGCCGTCCCTTCTCCGGGGGCGCCGCACCGCACCCGGGTGCGATCCCCGACGCCCATCATCCCGGCGATCGGCCCCATACGCGACGGACGGCCCCGCGGAGCGGAGCCCCCGAGGCCCGCCGGTCACGCCCCAGTCCCGCCGTCACTCCCCGTCCGGTTCGTCCACCGGCAGGACCGCCCGCAGCACGAACCCGTCCTCACCGCTCGGCCCGGCCTCCAGGGTGCCGCCGACCGCCGCGACCCGTTCGGTCAGCCCCGTGATCCCGGAGCCCGGCGCCGCCCCTCCCGACCGGGCCGCCCCGTCGTTGCGCACCTCGACGACCGCCCGCCCCTCCTCGCACCGGAGCACGATGGCGCAGTGCCCGGCGTCGCTGTGCCGGACCACGTTCGCCGCGCCTTCGCGGACCACCCACGCCGCCGGTCCGCGCACCTCGGCCGGGACCTCCTCCGGGCCGCCCTCCACCGACACCCTGATCCCGGACGCCGCCAGGACGCCGCCGACGGTGTCCAGCTCCTGTGCCAGGTCCATCTCGCGGTACCCGGCCACCGCGCTGCGCATCTCGCGCAGCGCCGTGCGCGCCGCCGACTGCACCTCGCGCATGTGCCGCGCCGCCGCGCCCGGGTCGCCCCTGTCGGCCGACCGGGTCGCCAGCTCGCTCGTGACCGCCATGCCGGACAGGCTGTGGCCGAGCAGGTCCTGCACGTCCCGGGCGAACCGCAGCCGCTCTTCGCTCACCGCCAGGCGCGCCTGCGCCTCCCGCCCTGCGAC
Organism: Nocardiopsis chromatogenes YIM 90109; assembly: GCF_000341185.1. Lineage (GTDB taxonomy): Bacteria > Actinomycetota > Actinomycetes > Streptosporangiales > Streptosporangiaceae > Nocardiopsis_A > Nocardiopsis_A chromatogenes. The sequence goes on along the minus strand of NZ_ANBH01000048.1, from coordinate 105,808 downwards.
GGCGTCCCGGGCCAGCTCGTAGAGCCAGACGGAGACGAGGTTGCCGCTCATCGCGAGCGGCCCGTAGACGGCCGCGACCACCCACACCAGCGCGAACTGGCCCCAGGGGACCCCGACGCCGGAGTACTCCTGCCAGGCGGCGAGCGCCCACGGCGCGACGAGGAGCACGGCGGTGGCCGACCACAGCGCCCTGCCCCGCGCGCACAGGTAGGCGGCGGACCACCAGGCGCCCAGGAGGAGCATGGTCCAGAACCAGAGCCCGAGCGCCCACATCACGGCGAGGGCCAGCGCGAAGGAGGACCAGTAGAGCCGGGGGGAGGGGAAGACCCCGGAGAACACCCGGATCACCAGCATCCAGAGCGTGAGCCCTGCCAGGACCACCGCGCCCGCGATGCCGACGCCGTCCTGCCAGCGGGGGTCGCCGATCCCGAGGAATGCGGGGAGGGTGAGGGCGACCACCGCGTAGATGAGGATCTGGACCGAGGTGAAGCACAGCATGGAGAAGGCCACCCACTGGGCGGTCCGCACCCGCCGGTCCAGTCGGGAGGGCGCTGCCCGGGAGCCGAAGCGCCCGCCGCCGCCCTGGACACGGCGGTCCGGGCGGCCGCCCTCGGTGGCGCCCTCGGTTCGGCCCCGACGGCGGGCCTCGCGGATACGGAACATGCACTGATGGTCCCCGCCGGGCCGCGGCCGGGCAAAACCGGGGTCGGAGAGTCCGGCCGCGTCCGGACGGCACTCGGAGGTGTCCGGCGGGACCGGGCCGTCCTCCCGGCCCCGCCGTGGCCCCGGGCGGGCGCCCGCGTCCACCCGGGGACGGGACCCGCGGCCGAGGCCGATCGATCCCGTGCGGTGACCAAGAATGCCCGCCACGGGACCGCCACCGACAGATGCCGCTGTCACCGCTCCCCGCTGACGCAGAGGAGCGCCGGTCGGGTGACAGATGTCAGGTTCCGACGGGCGGGCCGGCCGATGGCGCATCCCGCCTTCTGAGCACATGAAGAGCGACAGCGACGAGCTCGGCGGGGGCCGACCGGTCCCCCGCTCCCCCTGGCCGTGCGCCGTGCCCCGGCCCGCGTTCACTGGAGTGGTGTCGCTCCTGTCCACCCGGGTCGGCGCGGCAGCCGCACCGACGGTCGGGCCTCGCCGGTCGGCGGGCGCGCCGAGCAGCGCGGGTCCCTTAGCGGGCGGCCGAAGGCCCAGGCGGCGTAGGGCGGTCGGGGCAGCGAGGTTCCACCACTCCAGCGGAGGCGGACGGTTCCGGTGTGCAGGGTGGAAGGCTGCGACGGAGGCGGGGCGGCGGGTTCCTCGCGGTCCGGGTCGACAGGGCCCCGGATGGTGTCCGTCGGGGGGCGGCCTTCCACAGGCCGTGTCCGCTGGGGTGATGTCATCCCCGTCTCCCCAGGCCAGCGCGACCGTCACGGCCTCGGGGCGGGCCCTCCTCGGCGTCGGCGCCCTGCCCGGCGGCCTGCCTGTCGGCGATCGGCCTTCGGCCGCCCGCCCGTGGCGGCCACAAGGTTCCACCACTCCAGCGGGCGTCTTCCTTCCCTGCCGCACGCCGGACCTCCTGGGCGATGGTGCCATCGAGCCAGCAGTTTCGACGGCACCATCGTCGGGGTCATCGCGGGGGTCGAACGGGAATGACGCCTGTCGAGCGGACATGGCCGGGCGCCGGGGAGCCCGCACACGTGCGCCTGTGGTCCACGGGCCTCAGTACAGGTCCCCTCCGCCTCCGCACGTCGGGGATGCGGCCGCCGACCGGGCCCGCGACCTCCCCCGGGTCCGTGACTCCTCGAAGTCCTCCTCGCCCAACGCCGCCCGGATGCGTCCCTCCGCCCTCCGAACGTCGAACCGCTCCGCCTCCGGCAGCGGAACGCCCGTCCACAGCCTGTGGGCATCGGCCTCGCCCAGCAGCTCCGCAGCCTTGCGCGCCGCACTCGCTGTTTCGGCTTCGCCTTCGGAATCCGCCGCACCCGCAAGGTCCGCTTCGCCTACGGCTTCCGCACCGGCCGCCAAGGACAGCGCCCCCGCCATCCCCTCCAGGGCCAGTGCCACCGCGCGCGGGTCACCGGACACCCTCGCCCGGTCCAATCCCCGCCTCTGGTGGTCCAGAGCCGCCTCCGCGTCCCCCCGCTGCTCGGCCACGTATCCCAGCTGGGCCTCGATGAACGCCAGCCCGATGTCGCCCTGCCCGTGATCATTGCGGGCGATGGACGCCCGGGTACGCTCCTCGGCCTCGTCCAGGCGCCCCTCCCTCCGGGCCACCAGCGCCAGCCCCGCGTCGGCGAACTCCCGGCCGCCCTCGTCGCCCCGTTCCACGGCGATCGCGCGCGCCCGCTCCAGCGACCGCCGCGCCCCCGCCAGGTCCCCCCGCAGCATCGCGATCCTCCCGAGCCCCGACAGCCGGGCCGCGACCACGCCCCACAGCCCCAGGCGCTCGGCGTCCTCCAGCCCCTCCCGGAGGCGGCGCTCGGCCTCCCCGTACTCGCCCCGTATCTCGGCGGCCTGCGCCAGCAGGTCCGACGCCTGGAGCACCCCCCAGCCGTCCCCCTCCGCCCGGAACAGGCGCTCGCTCTCCCGGGCCGCGCTGCGGTGGCGGCCGAGGTCCCCCCGGATCTGCGCGCACCACGCGTCCACGACCAAGGCCGCCGCCGTCCCCCACCGGTCGCCCGCCGCTCTGGCCGCCTCCAGGACCCGCGCCGCGCGCCTGCCGCCCTCCTCCAAGTCGCCCATCCCCCACTCGGCGTAGGTGAGGAACCACTCGGCCCGCCGCAGGCGCGCGTGTCCCCTGCCCCGCGCCAGGCGCTCCCGCAGGGCGGTGTCGACGGAACGCTCCTCCCCGTCGAACGCCACGCCCAGAGCCGTGACGGCGGCATGGACCGTTTCGGCCTCCAGGGAGAGGGCGGCGATGTCGTCGGGCCGGTCGGGTCGGTCAGGCCCGTCGAGCCGGTCGCCGGGGAGCAGGGCCAGGGCCTCCTCCAGCAGGGCGCGCACCTCCCCCAGCCGTCCGCGAACCGCACCGAACCAGGCGCACGCCACGGCCATGCGCAGCGCCGCCTCCACGTCCTCCGTCCGCGCCGCCGCCCCCACGGCGGCCTTGACGTTCGCGTACTCGCGGTCCAGGCGCTCCAGCCACACCCCCTGCTCCGGCCCACGCACCCCCGCATCCGCCCGCTCCGCGAACCCCGCGTAGTAGACGGCGTGCCGGACGCCGATCCCCTTCTCCTCGCCCGCCTCCGCCAGCCGCTCGGCGGCGTAGGCCGCCACCGTCTCCAGCAGCCGGTACCGCGTCCCGTCGCCCTCGTCGACGGCCACGACCAGCGACCGGTCCACCAGCGCCGGAAGGAGCGCCGCCTCGTCCCCGCACACCGCCTCGGCGGCCTCCAGCGTCCAGCCGCCCCGGAACACCGACAGGCGCCGCAGCAGGGCGCGCTCGTCGGCCTCCAGCGTCTCCCAGCTCCAGTCGATGACCGCGCGCAGGGTCCGCTGCCGCTCGGGGACCCCTCGGCGCCCGCCCGACAGCACCCGGAACCGGTCGTCCAGCCGCTCCGCCAGCTCGCCCGCGCTCATCGCCCTGACCCGCGTGGCGGCCAGTTCCAACGCCAGCGGAATCCCGTCGAGGCGGCGGCAGACGGCCGCGACCGCAGCCGCGTTGGCGTCCGTCAGCTCCCACCCGGGCCGTGCCGCCGCCGCGCGCTCGGCGAAGAGGCGTCCGGCGCCGGTCCGGCGCAGCGCCCCCGCGTCGGGCGGGGCGCCGGGCGCGAGGAGCCCCAGGGGAGCGACCGGGCGCACCCGCTCGCCCGGCACGCCCAGAGGCTCCCGGCTCGTCGCCAGCACGCGCACCTCCGGGGCCTCGGCCGTCAGGCGCGCCGCGAGCTCGGCCGCACCGCCGATCACGTGCTCGCAGTTGTCCAGGAGGACCAGGACCCGCTCACCGGCGAGCGCGGCGGCGACGCGGGCGACGGGGTCGCGGTCGGCCGTCTGCGCGTCGTCGCGCAGCCCGAGCGCGGCCGCCACCGCGGGGGCCGAGTCGCCCCCGCAGTCCACCTGCGCCAGGTCGACGAGGACGACCCCGCCGGGGAACCGCTCCTCGATCCTGGAGGCCGCCTCGACCGCCAGCCGTGTCTTGCCGACGCCGCCCGGCCCGGTCAGCGTGGTCAGGCGCCCGTTCTCGACCATGGCGCCGACGCGCACCGCCTCCCCGTCCCGGCCGATCAGCGGTCCGACGGGGACGGGGAGGCGCCCCCGCCGCCCGCGCGGCCCCTCCGCTCCGGGGTACGGCGCACCCGGGGAGGCCGCCGACGCGCGGACGGGCGATGCCGTCGTCACCCTCATCTGCTCCGACGGGACAGAGCCCGCGGATCCCTCTTCACCGTCGACGGAACCGGCGCCGGAACCGGCGGCGGGCCTGTCGGCGCCGGGCGCCCTGGCGGACACGGCGGTTTCAGCAGGCGTCCCGGCGGCGGTCGCGTCGGCCCCGGACGGCGTCTCNGGGGCCCCGCCGGTATGGCGGCCCCTGGCGAGAACCCGGCAGGCGAGGCGGAGACCGCGGACGCACCTGCCTCGCCCACCGCCCCGGCCCCCGGGCGGCGGATCCCGGTACCCGCACGGGCCGCCGTGCCCGCACCCGGCCCCAGGGCCGGGTCGTGTCGCAGAACGGCCGTGTGCAGCGCCGCGATGTCCGGTCCCGGGTCGGTGCCCAGCTCGTCGGCCAGTCTCGCTCGCAGCTCCTCGTAGGAGTCCAGCGCCTCGCCCTGGCGCCCGGCGCGGTACAGCGCCCGCATGTGGGCCGCCCGCAGGCGCTCCCGGAACGGATGGGCGTCCACCAGCGCCCGCAGCTCCCCCGCGAGCGCCGCGTCCTCCCCCATCGCCGACCGGGCCTCGGCCCTGTCCTCCACGGCGGTCAGCCTGCGCTCCTCCAGGCGGGCGGCGGTGGCGCGCGCGAAGGGCTCGTCGGCGAACTCCGCAAGGGCGCGGCCCCGCCACAGGGCCAGGGCCTCGTCGAGAAGCCCCGCCGCCGCGACGGCAGCAGTACCGGCACCACCGGCATCGGCCCCCCTCAGCAGCCGCGACGCCCGATCGGCCTTCTGCTCGAAGGCGTCGGCGTCGACGCTCAGGGCTCCGTGCAGTTGGTAGCCGGGGGACCGGAACACCACCCCCGGGGCCTCACCGGCGCCGGTGCGCGCCCCCTTCAGGGCCTTGCGCAACTGGGACACCCGCGCCTGCAGCACTCCTGCCGGGTCGGACGGCGGGGAGTCGCCCCACACGTCGTCGACCAGCGTGTCCACCGGCACCGGCCCACCACGGCGCACCACCAGGGACGCCAGCAGCGCGCGCACCTTGGCGCCCGGCAGCGGCACCTCGCCGCCTTCGTCGTCCCACAGTACGAGCGGACCGAGCACCCCCAAGCGCATGGCGCCCAAGGCTACCGGTAGCGCCTCCCGTAGCGCCCTGACAGCCGATCCGTAGCGCCCGCCGCCACTGTGGACCCATCGCGACCGACCGGGCCGACGGCCGGAGGCATCGAAGACCGGCGCCCGGCGGCAGAGGACACAGCGGATGCAGAGGACAAGGACACCCACCATGGCGAACACGAAGCCGACCACTCCGGCCACGACCCCCGTCACCCTCATCGGCCTGGGCCCCATGGGCCAGGCGATGGCCGACGCCTTCCTCAAGGCCGGGTACGACCTGACCGTCTGGAACCGCACCCGGTCCAAGGCCGACGCCCTCGCCGAGCGCGGGGCCCACGTCGCCGCCTCCCCCGCCGAGGCCCTGCGCGCCGGAGGCCCCGTCCTCCTCAGCCTCACCGAGCACGCGGCCATGTACAGCGTGCTGGAGGGCGCCGAGGCCGACCTCGACGGCCGCACCGTCGTCAACCTCGGCTCGGACACCCCAGCCGCGTCCCGCGAGGCCGCGGCGTGGGCCGGGCGGCACGGCGCGCGCTACCTCACCGGCGGCGTCATGTCCCCCGCCCCGGGCATCGGCGACCCGTCGATGTCGACCTACTACAGCGGCGACCGCGCCGCCTTCGAGGAGAACAGGGCGCTCCTGGAGGTCCTGACCTCCACCGACTTCCGCGGCGAGGACCCCGGCCTGGCCCAGGTCTACTACCAGATCCAGCTCGACCTCTTCTGGACCACCATGACCGGCTTCCTGCACGCCCTCGCGGTCGCCCGCGCCGAGGGCATCCCGGTGGAGACCATCACGCCGTACATCATCGAGGGCAACGACATGGCGGGGTTCTTCGAGACGACGGCCGCGGTCGTCGCCGAGGGCCGCTTCCCCGGCGACGAGGACCGCCTGGCCATGGGCACCGCCAGCATGGAGCACGTCGTGCAGGCCACGCGGGACGCGGGTGTGGACACCGCGCTGCCCGAGGCCGTCCTGGCCGTGTTCCGGCGGGGCATCGACGCCGGGTTCGGCGAGAGCGCCTTCGCCCGGCTCATCACCCTGATGGACAAGAAGGCCTGACCGGTCGCCCCGGCGGGCCGCCGGGCCCGGCCGGGCGGCCCCGCAGCGCACCCGTCCGCAACGGACCGGTGCGCTGCGGGGCCGCCCCGTCCACCGGGTGCGCGGTCACCGCGCCCTCCCGGGCCACGGGCCTCACCAGCCCGTGGGGATCCGCCCCGTGCCCTTGCACTGCGGGCACGGCTCCCCGTCGGGACCGCGGCCGCTGCCGCCGCAGTCCACGCACATGCCCTCCTTGGCGGTCCAGGCGTCCATCGCCGAGTGGAACCGCTCCAGGGTCACCAGGGCCTCGTCCAGCAGCGCCTCCGGGATGCCCGGGGTGTGCGCCAGCTTGTAGGCCTGCTCGCCGATCACGCAGATGCCGCCGATGTCGCAGGTGACGTCGACGTCACCGGTGGGCCGGGCCCGCGCCCCGGCGACCGCGCGGCGGGCCGAGGCGTGGAACGGGTCCCCGCCCGGCGTCCGGATCGCGTCGGTCCCGGTCAGCCAGGACGCGAAGCCCCGGGGCAGTGTCAGCGTCACCGCTCCCCCGTCCGAGGCGCCCGAGGCGCCGTCGGCCCCCTCCGTCCGCCCCTGTGCGGGCCCGGCCCGATACTCCGAAGCCATCACCGTCCTCGCCCCTCCCCCGAGCAAGTACCGGTGTGAATCGAAGCACACCCTCCCGTGACCTGCCAAGAGCGCGGCCCCGGGCTCCGATCAGCTGTTGAATCCCATTCCAAGGCGGTCGAGGGTGCGCAGCCACAGGTTCCGTCGGCCGCGGTCCCGGTCGGCCGCCGCGGTCGCGCGCAGCGTCAGCGCGATCCCCGCATATCGGGCGGGCTCGGGTGGGAAGGGGATCGGCCGCTCCCGCACCATCGCCGACCGGGTGCGCTCGGTGTCGGCGCCCTCCAGCCGGTCCAGCAGCACCTGGGCGCCGAAGCGGGTGGCCCCCACCCCCAGGCCGGTGTAGCCCGCGGTGTAGGCCAGCCGCCCCTGGTAGGCGCTGCCGTAGAAGGCGCAGAAGCGGCTGCAGGTGTCGATCACCCCGCCCCAGGAGTGTCCGAACCGCACCCCCTCCAGCTGGGGGAAGGTGGTGAAGAAGTGCTCGGCCAGGCGGCGGAAGGTCTCCGGCCGCTGGTCGTGCTCGGGGCGGATGCGGCCGCCGTAGCGGTAGACCACGTCGTAGCCGCCCCACAGGATGCGGTCGTCGGCGGTGAGCCGGTAGTAGTGGAACAGGTTGGCCGAGTCGCCGATCCCGTGGCGGCCCTTCCACCCGATGGCGGCCTTCTGCTCGGCGGTGAGCGGCTCGGTCATCAGCGCGTAGTCGTACACCGGCGCCACGAAGTGCCGCAGGCGGCGCAGCGGCCCGGGGAAGGCCCCGGTGGCCCAGGCGGTGCGGCGCGCGGTGACGGCGCCGCCGTCGCAGGCCAGGCGCAGCCCGCCGCGCACGGGTGCGATGCCGCGGACCGGCGAGTGCTCGTGGATGCGCACCCCCAGGCGCAGGCAGGCCTCGCGCAGGCCCCGGGCCAGCTTGGCCGGGTGCACCATGGCGCAGGCCGAGCGGTCGATCGTGCCGCCGACGTAGGTGGGCGAGTCCACCTCGGCGCGGACCTGGGAGGCGGTGAGCACCTCGGGGGCGTACCCCAGCTCCGCCAGCTCCCCGGCCTCCCGCTCCAGCTCCTCCAGCTGCCAGTACTCGGTGGCCACCGCCATCTCGCCGGTGCGCTCGAACTCGCAGTCGATCCCGTACCGGCGCACGGCCTCCTCGATGCCGTCGAGGTTCTCCCGGCCCATCCGCTCCAGCTCGGCGATCTCGTCGGGCCAGCGCTCGGCGCCGTTGCCGAATCCGTGGGTGATGCTGGAGGAGCAGAAGCCGCCGTTGCGCCCGGAGGCCGCCCACCCGCAGGTGCGCGCCTCGATGAGCACCACGTCCCGGCCCGGGTCGCGCTCCTTGGCCAGCAGGGCGGCCCACAGCCCGGCGTAGCCGCCGCCGACGACGGCCAGGTCGGCGGCGGACTCCCCGCCCAGCGGCGGGGCCGCCTCGGGCTCGTCGTGCCCGGGAACGGACGGGTCGAGCCAGAAGGTGCGGGGGCGGACCCCCGCCAGGGACTCCTCCACGAGGGAGGCCAATGGTCTCCGCATCTGTCGTACCTTCCTCATAGGCTGTTGTGGAGCTGGACCGGGCGGGTTGGACCCCGGACGGTGTCGACGGTGTGAGTCCACCCAGGCCGCTGGTCCGGGTGGCTGCCTAAGCCGTGAATCCCCGTGCACGCCATGGAGGCTGGAATCCCCCGCCTTCAGGCGGGGGAGCCTTCAAATTCTCACTCCTCGGCGGCGGACGGCCCTGGACGTCCTGGGGCCGGTCGGGTCGGCCAGGGGATCCAGCCGAATCGTCCATCGCGGACGGTTCATCGATTAAACGGACAGTCAGGCGTCTCCGGCTCCCTCCTCCCCAGGGAGGGAGCCGGGGACGCCCGGGTCAGCCCCGGCGCCGGGCCATGGCCGCGTTCACCACCGCGAGCAGCACGCCGACCGCGAAGATCAGCGTCCCCATCACGTTCACCTGCGGCGGGGTGCCCACCCGGGTGGTGCCCCAGATCCACAGCGGGAACGTGCTGGTGTTGCCGCTGACGAAGGTGGTGATGATGTAGTCGTCGATGGACAGCACGAAGGCGATCAGCCCGCCGGCCATCAGCGCCGGGGTCAGCATCGGCAGGGTNCACCAGCCGGAACGTGGTCCAGGCCGAGGCGCCCAGGTCGCGGGCGGCCTCCTCCAGGGCCGGGTCCAGCGCCAGCACCCGGGCCCGCACGGTGATCGCCACGAACGACACCGAGAACATCACGTGGCTGATCACGATCGTCCAGAACCCGGTGGCGATGTTCATGGTCAGGAACATCGACAGCAGCCCGGCGCCCAGCACCACCTCGGGCGCCGAGATGGCCGAGAACATCACCAGGTTGGTGGCGCCCTGCCCGCGGAAGGTGTACCGGCCCAGGGCCAGGCCCAGCAGACCGCCCAGCAGCCCGGCGAAGACCATCGTCAGCAGGGCGATCAGCAGCGAGTTCACCAGCGCCTGCGTCAGGTCCGGGTAGGCGAAGGCGTCGGCGTACCAGCGCAGGGTGAACCCCTGCCAGGTCACGTTGTGGCGGCCCTTGATGTCGTTGAAGCTGAACACGATCATGAACGCGATCGGGGACAGCAGCCAGGCGATGACCGCCCAGGTGACGTACTTGCCCCAGTCGACGCGCCGCCGCGGCCGGCGGGCGCGGGCCGGGGCCGGTGCGGGGGCCGCGGCGGGGGCGGGCGCGCTCGTCGCGGTCATCGGGCACTCGCCTCCATCACTCGCTCGGTGCCCAGCGCCCGGGCGTAACTGAAGATGCCCACCAGCAGGACCGCCATCAGCACGAAGGTGATGGAGGCCGCCATCGGGTAGGCGTTGTTCACCAGGTACTGGCTCTCGATGACCTTGCCGACCATGGTGTTGTGCGCGCCGCCGAGCACGGTGGCGTTGACGTAGTCGGCCGAGGTCGGGATGAAGGTCATGATCACCCCGGCGAACACGCCCGGCAGCGACATCGGCAGCACCACCCGGGTGAAGGCGCGCACCGGCCCGGCGTACAGGTCGCGGGCGGCCTCGACCACCCGGTGGTCCATCCGCTCCAGCACCGCGTAGATCGGCAGCACCATGAACGGCAGGAAGTTGTAGGCCAGCCCGAACACCACCGCCACCGCGCTGTTGAGGACGTAGGCGTCCTCCGGCAGCAGGCCGATGCCCTTGAGCGTGCCGAGGATGACGCCCTCGTCGGCGAGGAACGCCTTCCAGGAGATCGTCCGCAGCACGAACGACACGAACATGGGCAGCAGGAGCAGCAGCAGGTAGGCGTTCTTGTACGCCCCGCCCCGGAAGGCGATCCAGTAGGCGCACGGGTAGCCGATGAGGATGCACAGCACGGTCGCGCAGGCGCCGTACACCAGCGAGCGGCCGATCTGCTCCCAGTAGGTGCCGATCGCCGCGGCATAGTTGCCGAACTCCCAGGTGAGCGAGTAGCCCTCGTAGAGGTTTCCGCTCATCAGGGACATCGACAGGATGGTGGCGATCGGCACCACGAAGAACAGCGCCAGCCACAGCCAGGCCGGGGCGACCAGGAGGTAGGGGGCGGCCCGCGCGGCGAGCCGCGGTCTGCGTTCGTCGGTCATGCGCGCCGCCCTAGGACTGGGTCACCGACAGGAACAAGGGGGAGAACGACTCCTCCTGGTCCACCGACAGCGGGACGTAGTTGTGCAGCTTGGCGTAGTCCTCCTCGGTGGGGAACACCAGAGGGCTGCCCACCAGGTCCTCCAGGAACTCCTTCTCCTCGCCGGAGGCGTCGGCCGCCTTCTCCTCCAGGATGTTCTGCACCTCGGGCACCGGCGGGATGTAGTTGATGTACTCGGCCAGCCCGGCGGCCACCTGCGGCTCGTAGAGGAAGTCCATGAGCATCAGGGCGTCGACCGGGTTGGCGGCGGTACGCGGGATCATCATCAGGTCGCTCCAGAGCGTGGCGCCCTCCTCGGGGACGATGAACTCCAGCCCGGCGCCCTCCTCGGCGTTCTGCTGGAACACATCGCCCGACCAGGCCATGGACAGCCACACGTCGCCGTTGGTCAGCGGCTGGATGTAGTCCTGCTGGTAGTAGCGGCGCACGATGCCCTTGTCGCGCTGCTCCTTGAGCCTGTCGGCGGCCTTCTCCCAGTCCTCCTCGGTGGAGTCGGCCGGGGCCACCCCGTTGAGCAGGAGCCCGAAGTTGGCGATCTCCTGCGGGTCGGCCATCATGCCGACCTTGCCCTCGAACTCGGGCCGCCACAGGTCGGCGATGCCGGTGATCTCCCGGTCCACGTACTCGGGGTTGTAGGCGATGCCGGTGATGCCGGAGGTGTAGGGCACGGTGAACCGGTTGCCCGGGTCGTAGCCGGGGTCCTGGTACTTGTCCCCGGCGTAGTCGGCGAAGTTGGGCATCTTGGTGTGGTCCAGCGGCGCCAGGTAGCCCAGCTCGACCAGCTTGGCCAGCTCGATGCCGGTGGACAGCACCATCAGGTCGTAGCCGATGGACTCGCCGTCGGCGAGCTTGGGCTGGATCTTGCCGAAGAACGAGTGGTTCTCCTGCACCGCCTCGTCGTAGTCCACCTTGATCCCGGTGGCCTCGGTGAACTCCTTGAGCTGGGTGCGGTCGGCGTCCATGTACAGCGGCCAGTTGGCGAAGTTCAGCTTGCCGTTGCTCTCCTTGCCCGCCCAGAAGTCCTCGGACTCGGGGGCCTTGCCCCCCTGCCCGCCGACGCCGCAGCCGGTCAGCGCCGCACCGGCGGCGGCCAGCCCGGCCGCCCCCAGCAGGCCGCGGCGGCTCATGCGGGCACGGGTCATCCCTCGCAGGAGGGCGCGGTCGATTCTGCTCACGGGAGGACTCTCTTCCGTGTCGGGGGATGGTGGTTCCCGGTGGTGCGGGCCGTCCGGCGGCCCGGTGCCTCAGGCGGGCAGCACGTAGGAGTGCTCGGGGCTCCACTCCAGCCAGACCCGGTCGCCGCGGACCGGCCCGTCGTCGGTCCCGGCGGCGTTCTGGGTGTAGACGGTGAGCTCGGGCGCGGCGCTCCCGCCGCCGGGCCCACCGCCCTCCAGGGCGACGGTGTAGTGCGTGGACGCGCCCAGGTAGACCACCTCCCGGACCGTGCCCGGCACCCGCGAGCGCGTGCCCGCCCCGTCCGGGCGCGCGGTGTGCAGCGCGATCTTCTCCGGACGGACGGTGACCTCCACCGTGGCGCCGACGGCGGCCTCGGCGGTGGCGCAGACCGCGCCGCCGTCGCCGGCCGGGAAGGTGACCAGGCCGCCCGAGGCGTCGGCGACGCTCCCCGACAGCAGGTTGGAGGTGCCGATGAACCCGGCGACGAACCGCGAGGCGGGCCGCTCGTAGATCTGCCGGGGGCCGCCGAGCTGCTCGACGGAGCCGTTGTTCATCACCGCGATGCGGTCCGACATGGTCAGCGCCTCGCCCTGGTCGTGGGTGACGTAGACGAAGGTGATGCCCACGTCCCGCTGGATGCGCTTGAGCTCCATCTGCATGGACTGGCGGAGCTTGAGGTCGAGGGCGCCCAGCGGCTCGTCCAGCAGAAGCGCGCTGGGCCGGTTGACCAGGGCCCGCGCCAGGGCGACCCGCTGCTGCTGGCCGCCGGACATGCGTCCGGGCTTGGTCCTCTCCCGGCCGGACAGCTCCACCAGCTCCAGCATCTCGCCGACCCGTCGGCGGATCTCGTCCGCGGGCGTGCCCTTGCGCCGCAGCCCGAAGGCGATGTTGTCGAAGACGGTCATGTGCGGGAAGAGCGCGTAGCTCTGGAAGACCATGTTGACGTCGCGGCGGTCCGGCGCCACCCGGGTGACGTCGGCGCCCTTGAGCCGGACGGTCCCCTCGGTGGGGTCCTCGAACCCGGCGACCATCCGCATGGTGGTGGTCTTGCCGCACCCGGAGGGGCCGAGCAGGGAGAAGAACTCGCCCTGGGCGATCTCCAGGTCGATCCGGGAGACGGCGCGCACCTCCTCGCGGCCGGAGCGGTAGGTCTTGGCGACGCCCTCCAGCGCGATGGCGGGAACGTCGGGGGAAGGGGGCGGCGCCTCGGCGGCGCCGACGGGGGTCGGCTCGGTCATGCTCTCCATCGTGCCCTCCCCTAGTCCCGGCCGATGTGGCTCATGACGTGCTTGACGCGGGTGTACTCCTCCAGGCTGTACAGGGAGAGGTCCTTGCCGTAGCCGGAGTGCTTGAACCCGCCGTGCGGCATCTCGGCGATGAGCGGGATGTGGGTGTTGATCCACACGCATCCGAAGTCCAGGCGGCGGGAGACGCGCAGCGCGCGGGCGTGGTCGCGGGTCCACACGCTGGAGGCCAGGCCGTAGCGGACCGAGTTGGCCCAGGCGACGGCGGTGTCCTCGTCGGGGACCTGCTGGACGGTGATGACCGGGCCGAAGACCTCGTCGGTGACCATCTCGTCGCCCTGGCGGAGCCCGGCGACGACGGTGGGCTCGAAGAAGTACCCGGCCTCGCCCGTGCGCTTGCCGCCCGCGAGCACCTCGGCGTGGCCGGGCGCCCGGTCGAGGAAGCCGGAGACGCGGGCGAGCTGGTCGGGGTTGTTCAGCGGGCCGAAGTCGGCGCCGGTGTCGTCGGGGCCGCCGGTGCGGGTCGTGCGCGCCTGCTCGGCGAGGGCGGCGGCCAGGTCGTCGTGGACGCCGGGCGTGGCCAGCACGCGGGTGGCGGCGGTGCAGTCCTGCCCGGCGTTGAAGAACCCGGCCTCGGCGATGCCCCGGGCGGCCTTGGCCACGTCGGCGTCGTCGAACACGACGACCGGGGCCTTGCCGCCCAGCTCCAGGTGGAGGCGCTTGAGGTCGGTGGAGGCGCTCTGGGCGACCTCGAACCCGGCGCGGGTGGAGCCGGTGAGCGAGATGAGCCGGGGGACGGGGTGCTCGACCAGGGCCCGGCCGGTGCCGCGGTCGCCGCAGACGACGTTGAACACCCCGGCGGGCAGGAACTCCGCGGCGATCTCGGCGAGCAGCAGGGTGGACACCGGGGTGGTGTCGGAGGGCTTGAGCACGACGGTGTTCCCCGCCGCGAGGGCGGGGCCGATCTTCCAGGCGGCCATCGCCATCGGGTAGTTCCAGGGGGTGATCTGCCCGACCGGGCCGATGGGCTCGCGGCGCACCCAGGAGGTGTGGTCGGCCAGGTACTCGGCGGCGGCCTTGCCCTCCAGGTTGCGGGCGGCCCCGGCGAAGAACCGGAGCGCGTCGGTGACCTGCCACAGCTCCTCGTCGCGGGTGCTGTGCACCGGCTTGCCGCAGTTGGCGACCTCGGCGGCGACCAGGTCGTCGGCGCGCTCCTCGACGGCGTCGGCGAACCGGTTCAGGGCGATCTGGCGTTCGGCGGGGGTGCTGTCGCGCCAGGAGCCCTCGAAGGCGGCGCGGGCGGCCTGGAAGGCCGCGTCCACGTCGGCCGCCGAGGAGACCGGCGCCTGCGCGATGACCCGCCCGGTCGCCGGGTCGACGATGTCGCTGGTGCGCCCGTCGGCGGCGTCGGCGTGGTCGCCGTTGACGAAGTTCCGCAGTTGGCGCGGCCTGGCCTGCTCGGTCATGCGTGGCACTCCTGACGAAGGTGATGCAGGGCACATTTGCTGTCCCCGGTACCTTGACAGAGGTCACAGGCTTACGACAAGGGATTCCGTTGTAAAAATCCAGTTTCGCCATCGATCCCTCACGCGATGGCCACGCCAGCCACTGTTTCCTTGTATAGGTGCACGCACCCCCGGACGCGGGCGGGGCAGGCGCCGACGCAGTGCCGGTGCCCGCCCCGCGGCGGCCTTCTCCGGGGCCGCACCCCGGCCCGGACCGCGCTACACGGCGGCCTTCTCCGGAGCCCGGTCCCCGCCGGGCGCGGCGCCTTCGTCCTCCTCCGGCAGGAGCTCCTCCAGGACGATCCGCTCGCGCTCATAGCGCCGCGACGCCTGCCAGAGCCGCCCCACGATGAAGGACTCGAAGAACAGCAGGCCCGCGCAGGAGGCTCCCACGACCCACAGCATGGCGCCCGGGAAGACGGCGCCCACCAGCGGGGCGACGATGAACACGCCCATCTGGAACTCGATGCCGCTGAACAGGTGGGGACGGACGCGGTGGCGCAGCAGCGCGTCCCGGAAGCGGGCATAGGCGGGGAAGCGCTCGGCGAGGCTGCCCGACGGAGGCTCCTCGGGCAGGTGGAGGGGCCGGGGGTCGCCGGACCCGCCGAACCGTTCCCCGCCGCCCTCGGCGGACCCGTCGGGTGCGTCGGACTCGTCGTCGAGGAGCCGGGGCCTCAGTTCACCGAACCGCTTCTCCCCGAGCACCCGGATGAACTCCTCCTCCCCGATCTCCCCCTCGGTCAGCCCGCGCCGCACGCGCGCCCTCTGCGCACGCCGCATCTTCTTGCGGACCTTCGCCATCTGCGGGGAGTTGAGGTAGCGGAACATGTCCGTGAAGACGACGGCGAGCGCGAACCAGATGTAGACCGTGTCCCCGGTGGCGGCGTACTGCCCGCCCATGAGGCCGATCGTGCAGATGAGGACGCGCACCCGGTCGAACACGTAGTCCAGCCAGGACCCGAAGACGGTGCCGTTGCCCTTCAACCGGGCGATCTTGCCGTCCATGCAGTCCAGCAGGAAGCTGACGTGGAACACGGCCGCCCCCAGGACCAGCCCGAGGACGTCGGCCCGGCCGAAGGAGAAGGCGGCGGCGACGCCCAGGAGGAGTGCGGCGATCGTCAGGTGGTCGGGCGTCAGGGAGGTCCGGTTCGCGGTGAACAGGACCAGGCGCGCGGCGACGGGGTCCACAAGGTAGACCGTCCACCACGAATCACGCTTCTTATAGGTCTTCTCGCGGACATCGGCGAGAGTGAACCCGTCAGAGGGCATCGATGACTACTCCGTGTAATTGACGGCGGGCACGGAAAAGACAGCGTCGGGCACCCTGGAAACGGGGGATGGAACGGCGGCGCGCTCATTCGAGCGCGCACGGCCGTCGAGGGATGCGCTTCACCCTTCTCTTCGTCGTGGACCTCTGACCTGCGCATCCCAGAGCACTCGGCACTGCCGGGAGACCGGGGGTCCGCCCGCCGTTCCCGGGACAGCGGCGAACACGGACCTCTCGTCCCCCCAGATTTCACCCGTTAGACGCCCTTTGCATGAGACGGGTTTACTCAATGATGAAGGTTCCTTACATCCCTTCCCGCGCGCACGTTCCCCGCCTACGACGACGGGCCGCCCCGGTGTCCCGGGGCGGCCCGTATTCTCTGACGGCTCGGGGCCGTTCGCCTTTCCAGCCCGGCTCACGCTGCACGGCGGGGAGGCGCGGGCGGCCCGCCGCCCGCCCCCTCCGCCGGGCTCACAGCCCCCGTTCCTGTTCCTGGGCGAGGATGGCCGCCTCGACCCGGCTCTTCAGCTCCAGCTTCGACAGGATCCGGCTGACATGGGTCTTCGCGGTGGCGTCGGCCATGTCCAGCCGCTCGGCGATCTCCAGGTTGGACAGCCCCCGGCCGATGCACCTGAGTACCTCGCGCTCGCGGCCGGTCAGGCGTTCCAGCCGGGGTTCCGGGGAGGCGTCCGCGGGCGAGGCCGCGAAGGAGCGGATGAGGCGGCGCGTCACGGCCGGGGCGATCATGCCCTCCCCCCGGGCGACGAGGCGCACGGCGTGGATGAGCGTGTCGCTGTCGGTGCTCTTGAGCAGGAAGCCCGCCGCGCCGGCGCGCAGTGCGGCGAAGACGTACTCGTCGAGGTCGAAGGTGGTGAGGATGAGGACGTCGCAGGTCTGACCGATCTCCCGGGTGGCGGAGATCCCGTCCCTGCGCGGCATCCGGATGTCCATGATCAGCACGTCCGGGACCAGCTCGTGCGCGAGGTCGACGGCCTCCTGGCCGTCGGCCGCCTCGGCGACCACCTCGATGTCCTCGGCCCCGTTCAGGATCAGCGACAGCCCGGTGCGGACGGCGTCCTGGTCGTCGGCGAGAACGACGCGGATCACCGGCCCGCCCCCACGGGCGCGGGCAGGACCGCGCACACGCGCCACACCCCGTGCCCGGCGGGGCCGACCGTGATGCGCCCGCCCAGGAACTCGGCGCGCTCCCGCATGCCGGGGACGCCGAATCCGCCGCCGGGCGGCCCCGGCCGGGCGCCCCCGCAGAGCGTGTTCTCTATGGACAACTCGACCTCTTCCTCACGGTAGGCGATGCGGACGCGGACGGGTCCCCCGCAGTGCTTGAGCGCGTTGGTGATCGCCTCTTGGGTGATGCGGTAGGCGGCGTGCCCGGCCGCGGCCGACAGGGGGCGCACCGTCCCCGACACCTCGAGGTCCACGTCCGCGCCGTAGCTCCGCGCGAGGGACCCGATGTCCTCCGCCCCGCCGAAGGCGGTCACGGAGGGCTCGTCGCCGCCGTCCTCGCCGGTCTCCCTGCGCAGGACGTCGATCATCATGCGGAGCTCCTCGAGCCCCTGCCGGCCGTCGTCGTGGATCCGGGTGAGCAGCCGCGTCCGGGTCTGTGCGTCCAGGTCGTCCCGGCGCAGCAGGGCGCTGGACTGGACGACGATGACGCTGAAGCGGTTGGCGACGGCGTCGTGCAGCTCGCGCGCCATGCGCCCGCGCTCGGCGGCCACCGCGTTGCGCCGTTCCAGCTCCGACAGCCGCGCCAGGCGGTCGGCCCGCATCCTCTCGTCCGCGGCCCGGTCGTGCTGCTGGCGCACGACCGCCGCGGTGACCACCGGGGTGACGAGCACGATCGCGACGACCACCGTCAGGACGACGCTCCCGCCCAGCTGCTGCTGCTGGGCCACGTACACCACACCGCCCATGGCCAGGCTCACCGTGGTGGTGACCATGAGCATCAGCCGCCACATCGACCGGGGCCCATAGGCGCAGGCGGCGTAGATGTTGTCCGTGTAGATGAGGATGGTGGCCAGCGACGCGCCCATCACGACATCGCCGATGAAGGCGGCGGTCCCGATGCCGAGGGCGATGAGCGGGGCCTGGAAGCGCAGGGCGACCCCGAGGCATACCAGCGCCAGGGTCACGACCAGGATCTGGGACGGGAATCCGTATTGTGTACGCGCCCACGGGACGGAGGCGTCACTGGAGGCGTATCCCCCCGCATGCAGGAGGACCACTCCGCCGGCGAAAAGAACGCAGGCCATCGCCCGGGCCTTCCCGTCCCGGGTGGCCAATACGCCCGTGTGCATGAGCCTAATGCGACCACACCCCCCGAGAGCCGATCAATCCTCCCCGAGGATAAGGCGCACGTACATATTTGTATGTAGGCCCCTTCCGACCCGCTGATGATCCTTCGGCCGGCCGCCCCGGCCACGCCCGCGGGAGGAGCACGCCGTTCTCCGGCCTCCTTTCGTCGTACACCCAGGTCATCACGCATTCCACCGGAACCGCGATTTCCCGCAGGCACGAACCTTTTTTCCAGGTCACCGGGGCCAGCCGATCATGCGCACTGTCCAGGAACGACGCCCGAGACCAGCGGAAACGACCGAAAAGAACGTACACAACTCAGCGTACTCACATAATTACAGTATGACCGTTGACACTCATATCAACGGACAACTACGTTCATGACCGGTTCAGCGAAGAACTGCACCCGCCAATCGGGGAGGGAAGTTGGAACGGCATAACGCGGAAGGGGAACAGAAACTCCAATTCTTTCCCGTCGTGTCCCCGACTTCCGAGGAGCTCTTGGAGGCGGTGTTGTCGGAGCCGTTCTCCCACGTCTCCACCGAGGGGCCGCTGTGGCGGACCGCCGCGCAGCGGGACCGGTTCCGCGACGACCCGGGCCGCTCGAGCATCGCGGTGTGCGCGCCCGCCGACACCATCGGGGCGGTCACCTGGCGCCCCGGCCACACACCGGGCTTCCTGCGCCTGGACATCGTGTCCAACGACGACGCGGCCTGGCACGCGGCCACGGTGGCCGCCGCGGTCGAACGGGCGATGGACCACATCACCCGCACGTCGCACGTGCGGCGCGTCGAACTGCTCTTCGGCGCCTACAACGAGCCCCTGCTGGAGTACGTCACCTCCGAACGCGGCCGCTTCGATGTCGAGGGCATCCTGCGCGACCGGTTCTTCATCGACGGACGCCATTGGCCCGGCGTCCTGTGCAGCGCCGACATGGAACTGTTCCGCCCGGCGCGCCGCGAACCGGACGAACACCGCGAGGAATTGATGCGGCGGCTGCACGAGAAGACCATCGAGGATCTGACGTCCAAAGGCCTCGGCGCCGCCCGTGAGGCCCCCTCCGACCCCGACGGCGGCCTCTGAATAATACGGCGGCCTTTGAAGAATCGCGCCGGGCGATCCCGGCCCACCGAGCCACCGCCCCCGGCGGTGAATCAAAGGAACACGACTCCGGGAAGGGAGGTAAGGAAATGATGGACATCGCGGACGTGATGGACCTTCAGGGCGAGGAGGTCGTCGCCGACGGCGTCGAGCTGCCCGCCAGCACTGCCAGCGACGGCTGCTGAGGCGGCTAGCCAGGGGGTGGGCCCGGGTATTTCACATTTGCGCCTGGAAGACCCGGCCCACCTTCCCTTCGCAGCACTGTACCAAGAAAGGACATCCATGCCCACATGGACTCTGGCTCCCGTGAGCCCTTGCAGTGTCAGCGTAGCGGTCCCCGACCGAGTCGTCCCCAACACCGAGCTGTGCGAGTCCATGGAGATGCGGACCACCCCCGAGTGGATCGCGGAAAAGACCGGCATTATGGAGCGCCGTTACGTCGCCGACGACCAGGACATCACCGGTCTGGCGACCGAGGCCGCCGAGAGAGCCGTCGCCGCGGCCGGCATGGAGCCGCACGAGGTCGATGTCCTGGTCGTCGGCAGCAGCAGCCCGGACTGGGTCATGCCCTCCCTCGGGGTGATCATCGCCGACTCCCTCGGCATCACGACGCCCCGGATCATCGACATCACCCAGCACGCGTGCGCCTCGGCGGTGTATTCGATGTACACCGCGTCCCTCCTCCTCCAGGAGGACGGGCTGGAGACCGCCCTCGTGGTGTGCGCCGAGTGCATCTCGCGCAACACCCACCCCCTCGACCGCACCACCCGGATCTTCTTCGGCGACGCGGCGGGCGCCACCGTGCTGCGCAAGACCCCGCCGGAGGAGGCCCCCGCACCCGGGGGAGGCGCCGCGGCACCGCCCCCGGTCGGCCTGCTCGGCTACGACCTGGGCAACTCCTACTCCCACGCCGTGGAGATGGCCTCCCCCTCCAAGCTGTGCCACGAGCGGGCGGTGTACGGGGAGGAGGTGCACAGCCGGTACCTGCAGATGGACGGCCGGGCGGTGTGGCAGGAGGCCACCACCCAGATCCCCAAGTCCATCCACCAGGCGCTGGAGGCCTCGCGCGTCGACGTGCACGACGTCGGCGGGTTCGCCGTCCACCAGGCCAACGCCCGCATGGTCGAGCACATCGCCCGCTCGATCGGGGTGGACCCCGAGCGCATGCCGGTCACGGCCGACACCCTGGGCAACACCGGCGCGGCCTCGCCGCTGACGTCGCTGTGGCGGCTCGCCCGGGACGGGCGCGTGGGCGGGGGCGACGTGCTGGTGGTGTCCGCCATCGGCGCCGGCTTCCTGTGGGGGTCGCTCTGCTTCCGGCTGGCCGACGACATCCGCGTGTGAGGAGTGAGTGATGGACGAGCTGCAGAAGATCTTCGCCCGCCTGTTCGAGTCCCGGCTGGAGGGCGGCCCGCCCGGCCCCGACACCACCGTGTTCGGACCGGACAGCACCTATGCGCTGGAGTCGATGGAGACGCTGAGATTCGTCTCCGAGCTGCTGCCGCTGTACGGGGACAGCGTCTACGACCTCAAGGTCGAGGAACTGACGACGCTGCGCAGCGTGCACGAGCAGCTCGGCGGCGCCTGAGGCGCCGCGCCATGAGAGGCCTGACCTGCCGTCTGCTCCCGGTTTCGGAGGAGCACCTGCCCCGGATCGCCCAATGGCTGACCGGCACGGAATGCGAAACGCTCCTGCGGGGCACGTCCGCCTCGCTGCCCCGGGCCGCGGCCTACGCCGGCCTCGAAGGCGACGGGCGCCGCGCGGCGCTGGTCGCCGACGCCCGCGGGCGGGTCGTGGGCCTGGTGCACTGGTGGCGGCTGGGCGAAGGCGTCTACGAGGTCGGCGGCGCCACCGGCGACGAGCGCCTGTGGCGGACCGGAATCGGGATGGAGGCCGCCGCGCTCCTCGTCGACTACCTCTTCGAAGTCCTGAACTGCCGACGGGTCGAATTCACCACGGGCGCCCACAACACGACGACGATCGATCTGGGATTCGGTGACGACATGTTCTTCGAGGCCATCTGCCGCGATTACTTCGATACCCCGAACGGACCGGTGGCGGCGGTGAAGTCCGCGCTCACCCGGGAGGAGTACTACCGCCCCTACCCCCACTACCAGCCGCGCGTGGGACGCCGCCTGGACGCCGGGCGGCTGGAGGAGCGCAACCGCGCCCTGGCCGAGGGGCTGGACGCCCGCGCCATCGCCGACCGCCTGCTGGCGGAGCGGTGACGGCCGCGGCGGGCGGCGGTGCCCCCCAGTACCGCAACGTGCTGGTCATCGGCGGAACCAGCGGTCTGGGGCGCGCGGTGGCCGGCGTGTTCGCCCCGGTGGCCGAGCGGGTCCACCTCACCTACAACGGCCGCCGCGAGGAGGCCGAGCAGGTCGCCGAGGAGGTCGCCAAGGCCGGCGGCGCCGCCCGCGTGCACCGGCTCGCCCTGCCCGACCCCGACGCCCGCGGCCCGCGCGTGCGCGAACTGCTCATGGCGGCGATGCCCTGCGACGCGGTGGTCAACTGCGCCGTGGCCAACGACGCCGCGGTCACCACCATCGCCAACGCCGACCGGTTCAAGGCGGTCATCGACGCCAACATCTTCGGCGCCTACCAGGTCAACGCGGTGAGCGCGCAGACCCTCGCCGCCTCCGGCGGCGGCACGGTGGTGAACGTGTCCTCGATCCTCACCCGGAAGTACATCACCGGGGCGATCGGCTACATCACCAGCAAGGCCGCGATCGAGGCGATGACGCGCGGCTTCGCCCGCGAATGGGGAAAGCTCGGCCTGCGCTTCACCACCGTGTCCCCGGGGCCGATCAGGGACACCCGGCTGCTGGGCTCCGTGCCCCGCGAGGCGGTCGAGGAGATCATGGGCGGCCCCGACTTCGAGGACCGCCTGCTGCCCCCCGAGCGGGTCGCCGACGTCATCCGGGCCGTCACCGGTCCGGAGTTCGCGGCCGTGAACGGAGAGATCGTCACCGTCGACGAAGGGTTCTCGCTATGACGCAGGAGAAGGGCGCCTACATCTTCCCTTCGCAGGTCTATCTGGACGACGAGCTGCGGCGGCGCTGCCTGGAGTCCGACGAGATGGACCTGCTGCTCGACCTCGCGGGTGACACGCTGGACATGGATCTGCGCGCCGTCCTGCGCGACGGCACCGAGGAGGAGGCCAACGATCCGCGCTTCCGCCGCCCCCTGATCAACATGATGGGCATCGCCGGGTACCGGGCCGAGCAGCGCAGGCGCGGCCTCCGGCCGGTCTGCGTGACCGGCATCAGCCTGGGCTTCCTGAGCGCGGCCGCCGCCGCGGGCTGGGTGTCCCTGGAGGACATGGTGCGCATGTCCAACACCATGGCCGCGATCGAGATGGACGCCTTCGAGGGCACCGGGTACAAGAGCGTCTTCTTCTCCAACTGCGACCACGAGGCGGTGTTCGCCGCGCTCAAGGACCGCGGCCTGGACCACCTGCTCCACATGTCCGTGCTGATGTCCGGCAACCAGTTCATCGCCGCCTGCCACGAGGGGGACCTGCCCGAGCTCAAACCGGCCTTCGCCGAGCTCGGGGCGTTCTTCAAGGTGATCCCCTACAGCTACCCCGGCCACTGCGACCTGATGGGCCAGGTCCAGGAGCGGTTCGCGGCCGAGTGGCGCTTCCGGGACCCGTGCGGGAACCTCGCCATCCCGACCATCAGCATCAACGACGGCCGGCCGCACACCGGTTCCGAGGCGATCTGGAAGCTGGCGATCGAGCAGTACACGACCGTCCTGGACTGGCGGAGGGTCCTGCGCTACCTGGAGGGCCTGGGCCTGGACACCTGCGTGGTCCTGGAGCCCTCGGACTTCGTGCTGAAGTCGATGGCGTTCGACCCCGAGTGCGGCCTGGCCGCCCAGGCGGGCGGGATCGGGAATGGCGCACGGTAGAGCGCTGGTCCTCCCCGGCCTCGTCCCCCTGGCGCCGGGGAACCTGGCCGCGATCCTCGGGGTGGAGGACGCCCACCTGGAGCTGGCCGCCGAGGTGTGCGGGTTCGACCCGGCCCGCGTGCGCGCCGACGACCCGTCCCGCCTGCCGACCACCGTGCACGAGGCCCTTCTGACGGTCGCGGTCGTCCGCCGGATGGAGGAGGAGGGCGGCGGCTGGGACGCCGTCGGCGGGCTGAGCGCCGGGTGCCTTCCCGCGCTGCTGGCCGCCGGGGCCATCGGCGAGCGCACCTGCCTGCGCCTGGCCCACGAGATCAACACCCTGCAGGCCGCGCGCACGGGCCTGCGGCGCACCGGCACCACCGTGGCGGTGCTCGCCCCGTCGGAGGCCGACGCCGTCCACCTGATGCGCCTGCTCGCCGAGGAGGGGCACGACCCGTGGTGGTCGATCGACCTGGGCGGCGGGGTGGTCGGGATCGCCGTCCCGGCGCACGACCCGGAGCCGCTGGCCGAGCGGCTGCGGCGCCTGGGCGTCATGGTGCTGGACACCGCCGACCGGGCGGAGCACTGCCCCTACGCCGCGCCGACCCGCGACGAGTTCGCCGGGATCCTCGCCGACGCGCCGATCGGTCCGGCGCGGGTGCCCGTCGTGTCCCCCCTCACGGGCAAGGCCGTCGACCGCGGCCCCGAGGCGCTGCGCGCCATGCTCGTCGAGCAGTGGTTCGACACGGCCAGCCTGCCGCGCCTGGTCGACGGCCTGCTCGGCGCCGAGGGGGTACACGCGGTGGACCTGGTGTCACCGGCCAGGTCGGTCTATGTCGCGCGGATGCGCGACCTCGTCCGCGGCCGGGGCGGGCACCGGCTCCTCGCCCTGCCGGGCTGACGCCCGGGCCGACCGCGTCCGGCGCCGCACCGCGGGACGCATCCGGATCAAGGACTGGGGACGACAGGAGAGGTTTCATGACGACGAGTGACGAGACGCCCGCGGTGAACGCCTGGAACGAGTGGGACCCCCTGCGCGAGGTGGTGGTGGGGTCGGCCGCCGGGGCCTGCTACGAACCCGTGGAACCGGGCAACCGGCCCAGGGTCCGCGGCTCGGACCGGCCCTTCCCCACCGGCCCCAAGCCCCGGGAGCGCATCGCCCGCGCGGAGGAGGAGCTGGACGGCCTGGCGGCGCTGCTGGAGTCGCGCGGCATCGTGGTGAGGCGGCCCGCCGAGCACGACTTCTCCCGGCCGGTCAGCACCCCCCGCTTCGAGGTGGCCAACCAGTACTGCGCCGTGTGCCCCCGCGACGTGATGGCCACGGTCGGCAACGGGATCATCGAGGCCACCATGTCGCGGCGGGCCCGCTTCTTCGAGTACGAGCCCTACCGGCCGCTGGTCTACGGGTACTGGGAGTCCGACCCCCGGGTGGAGTGGACGGTGGCCCCCAAGCCGACCATGGGCCCGGAGATGTACCGCGAGGAGTTCTGGGAGTGGCCGCTGGAGGAGCGGTACCGGCGCATGCACGAGTCGGAGTTCTGCGTCACCCAGGACCAGGTGGTCTTCGACGCCGCCGACATGAGCCGCCTGGGCCGCGACATCATCGTGCAGGAGTCGATGACGACCAACCGGCCCGGGATCCGCTGGCTGAAGAGGCACCTCGAACCCCGGGGGTTCCGCGTCCACCCCGTCCACTTCCCCCTCGACCACTTCCCCTCGCACATCGACTGCACCTTCGTCCCCCTCGCCCCCGGCCTCGTGCTCACCAACCCGGAGCGGCCGATCCGCGACGGCGAGCGCAGGATGTTCACCGAGAACGGCTGGAAGCTCGTGGAGGCCCCGCAGCCCGTGCTGGCCGACGAGCAGATGCCGGAGTACTGCCAGTCCTCCATCTGGCTGTCGATGAACGTGCTCAGCCTGTCCCCGACGACGGTGGTCTGCGAGGAGCGGGAGCGGCCGCTCCAGGAGCTGCTGAGCGGCATGGGGATGGAGGTCCTGACCGTGCCGTTCCGCAACGTCTTCGAGTACGGGGGGTCGCTGCACTGCGCCACCTGGGACATCCGGCGCGACGGCGGCCCGGAGGACTACTTCCCCGAGCTGGGCGGCCTCCCCGAGCTGGGCGGCCTGCCCGGGCCCGGCGGCGTGCCCGCACCGGCGGGGGCGGGCCGGTGAGCGCCGGGACGGACACCGCACCGGCCACCGTGCACGCGCTGGTCGACCGGAACACACGCGGAGCCCCGGGGCGGTCCCTCGCGCTCGTGCACGGGGACCGGCGGATCACCTACGCCGAGCTCGGCGCCATGTCCGCCCGCGTGGAGGCGGAGCTGGTCCGGCGCCGCGTGGGGACCGGCGCGTTCGTCGGCGTGCGGATGGAGCGCGGGCCGGAGGCCGTCGCCGCGATGCTGGGGATCATGCGCGCGGGCGCGGCCTACGTCCCCATCGACCCGGACGACCCGGACGAGCGGGCCGGGCACGTGATCGGCACCGCCGGGACCGCGCTTCTGGTCACCGGCGCCCCGGGGGCGGCGCCCCCGCCGGAGGCGCCGGGGCCCTTGGGCCGGGTCCCCCGCCTGGCGCTGGGCGAGGGGTGCCGTCCGGCGGACGGGCGGGACGCCCCCGGCGGCTCCCCGGACGGCCGCCCCGGCGCCGCAGGCGGCGGCGACCCCGCGTACGCGATCTTCACCTCCGGGTCCACCGGTGTCCCCAAGGGGGCGGTGATGACCCACGGGGCGATGGTCAACCTGCTGCGGTGGCACGAGCGGGCCAGGCCGGGCGCCAACCGGCTGCGCACCGCCCAGGTGTGCGCGCTGAGCTTCGACTTCTCCGTCCACGAGATCTTCTCCACCCTCGCCTTCGGCGGGACACTCGTGTTCGCCGGCGACGAGGCCCGCCGCAACCCCTTCGCCCTGGCCGCCTTCGCCGAGCGGGAGGGGATCGAACGGTTCTTCCTCCCGGTGACCATGGTGGAGCAGCTCGCGCGGGCGGTCGGCGCCGCGGACGCCGACGGCGGCTCCGGGGCCCAGACGACGCCCGCGCGGCGCCTGCGCGTCCGCGAGGTCGTCACCACCGGGGAGCGGCTGCGCATCACCTCCGACATCCGGGAGATGTTCCGCCTGCTCGGTGCCCGCCTGCACAACCACTACGGCGCGACCGAGTTCCAGGACGCCACCGTTTACACCCTCGACGGCGACCCGGACCGGTGGCCGGACCTGGCACCGATCGGCCGGCCGATCGACGGGGTCGAGGCGCGCATCGCCGACGAGGGGCTGCGCGAGGTCCCCGACGGCGCCGAAGGCGAGCTGGTCATCGGCGGCGCCGGCGTCTCGCCCGGCTACCTCGGCCGCCCCGGGCCCACGGCGCGCGGGTTCGTCACCGACCCGCACGGCGGCGGGCGCCTCTACCGCACGGGGGACCTCGCCCGGCGCGGCCCGGACGGGGACATCGAACTGCTGGGGCGGATCGACGACCAGGTCAAGATCCGGGGGGTCCGGGTCGAGTGCGGTGAGGTCGAGGCCGTCCTGCTGGACCATCCGGCCGTCGCCGAGGCCGCCGTCGTGGCGCACGAGGTGGACGGGTACGACCGGCTCGTCGCGCATGTCGCCCCGCGCCCCGGGGAGGCCGGGCAGGCCGGGGCCGAAGGCCCGGCAGGGGACCGCATCCGGCGCCTGCTGCACGAACGCATCACCGCCGCCCTGCCGCCGGTGATGCGCCCGGAGGCCTACGTGCTCCACGACCGGCTGCCCCGCACCTCCAGCGGGAAGACCGACCGGGGGAGGCTGCAGGCGCCCGACACCTTCGACCGGTTCGCCGACACGCCGGTCGTGCCCGCCCGGACCGCGACCGAGCGGCTGCTCGCCGACGTGTGGCGGACCGTGCTGCGGCTGCCCGACATCTCCGTGCACGACGGCTTCTTCGACCTCGGCGGGACCTCCCTGCTGCTCACCGAGGTGCGGGCGGAGCTGGTCCGGCGCACCGGCCGCGCCATCCCCATGGTCGACCTGGTGCGCTACCGCACGCTCGGGGAGTTCGCCGCGCACCTGGACCGTGCCGACGACCCCGGGGCCGATGCCCCGCCCCGCCGCGACAGGGACCCGGACGACCGGGACGGCGACATCGCCATCATCGGGATGGCCGGACGCTTCCCCGGTGCCGACGGCGTCGAGGCGCTCTGGCGCAACCTGGTCGACGGCGTGGAGTCGGTGGGCCCACTCGGGGACGCCGACCGCGCGCGGCGCGACCCCGCCCTGCGGGACCTCCCGGAGTACGTGCGCATGGGCGCGCCCCTGCCCGGGATCGACGCCTTCGACGCGGGGTTCTTCGGCCTCTCGCCCAGGGAGGCCGAGCTGCTCGACCCGCAGCACCGCCTCTTCCTGGAGTGCGCCTGGGAGGCGCTGGAGGACGCCGGCCGCGCCTCGGCGTCCGACAGCGGCCCCGGCGCGGCGGTCGGCGTCTTCGGCGGGTGCGCCGTGAGCACCTACCTGGTCAACAACGTGCTCCCGCACTTCGGGTACGGCGCGGGCACGGCCTTCACCGAGTCCTCGCTCGAACAGTTCCAGATCAAGCTCGGAAACGACCCGAGCTACCTGGCCACCCGCGTCTCGCACGCCCTCGACCTGCGCGGGCCCAGCGTCACCGTGCAGACGGCGTGCTCGACCTCGCTGGTCGCCGTCCACCTGGCCTGCCGGAGCCTGCGGGACGGCGACAGCCGGACGGCGGTCGCCGGAGGGGTGCGCATCGGCGTCCCCCAGGGGGCGGGGTACCTGCACCAGGAAGGGATGGTGCTCTCTCCGGACGGGCACACCCGGGCCTTCGACGCCGACGCCGGAGGGACGCTCTTCGGCAACGGGTGCGGGGTCGTCGTGCTCAAGCGCCTGCGGGACGCCCAGGCGGACGGCGACCGGATCGTCGCCGTCATCAAGGGCACGGCGGTCAACAACGACGGTGCGGACAAGGCGGGCTTCACCGCGCCCAGCGTGGACCGGCAGGCGGACGTGGTCCGCGCCGCCCAGGAGGCGGCCGGGGTGTCCCCCGAGGAGGTCGGCGTCATCGAGGCGCACGGGAGCGGGACCGCCCTGGGCGATCCCGTCGAGGTGGCCGCCCTGACCCGCGCGTTCGGCGGTGGGGACGGCACCGGCGGCGCCCCGGGGCGCTGCTCCATCGGCTCGGTGAAGACGAACGTCGGCCACCTGGACGAGGCGGCGGGGATCGTGGGCCTGATCAAGGCCGCGCTGTCGGTCCAGCGCGGGGTGAAGCTCCCCAGCCTGCACTTCCGCTCCCCGAATCCGGAGATCGACTTCGCCCGCACGCCGTTCCGCGTGGGGACCGAGGCCGAGCCGTGGCCCGAGGAGGGGGCCGGGCGGACCGCCGGGGTCACCTCGCTGGGGGTCGGCGGGACCAACTGCCACGTCGTCCTCCGGCAGCCCCCTCCGCCGGAGGACGACGGGCACGGCGGGCGCGCCCTGCCCGCTGCCGAGGCCCGGGGCGGGGCCGACGTCCGAGACGGGGCCGGACGGGAGCACGGCGGTGAACACCTGCTGGTCCTCAGCGGTCGCGACCCCGGGGCCCTGGACGAGCTCCGCTCCCGGTACCGGGCCTTCCTCGGCGGCCGGACCGGCTCGGAGTTCGGCGACGCCTGCTTCACCGCCGCCGTGGGCCGCCGCCACTTCCCCCACCGGATGGCCGTGGTCGCCGACTCCGCGGAGCAGGCCCGCGACCGGCTCGGGACGGCGGCCCCGCCCTCCGGCCGGCCGCTCCGGGGGCGGCGGGGCCCCACGGCCTTCCTGATGCCGGGGCAGGGCTCGCAGTACCCGGGGATGGGCCGCGAGCTCTACGAACGGGTGCCCGTCTTCCGCGAGGCGGTCGACCTGTGCGACGAGCTGGTCCGCGACCGCCTCGACCGCCCGCTCACCTCCGTACTCTTCCCCGAAGACGGCGCGCCCTCCCCGATCGGGGAGACCGGATACGCCCAGCCCGCGCTGTTCGCCCTCGAATACGCCCTGGCCCGCGTGTGGACGTCGTGGGGGATCGAGCCCGACATCCTGATGGGGCACAGCCACGGGGAGTACGCGGCCGCCTGCCTGGCCGGGGTGTTCTCCCTGGACGACGCGCTGCTCCTGGTGTGCGAGCGCGGGCGGATGATGCAGGCGCTGCCCGAGACCGGCGCGATGGCGGCGGTGTCGGCGGGTGAGGAGGCCCTCGCCCCGCTGCTGGGCCCGAACTCGGCGGTCGCGGCGGTCAACGGCCCCGCGTCGGCCGTCATCTCCGGGCCGACCGGCGAGATCGAGCGGGCCTGCGCCGAACTGGACGGGCGCGGGATCCGCCACCGCATACTGGACATCTCCTACGCCTCGCACTCGCCGCTGGTGCGCCCCATGCTCGCCGAGTTCGAGAAGGTGGCGCGCTCGGTGAGCTACCACCCGCCGCGGACCGAAGTGGTGTCGACGGCCACGGGGCGGCCGATCGGCGCGCGGATGGCCGACTGGCGCTACTGGGTGGACCAGCTCGCCCTTCCGGTGCGCTTCATGGACGGGTGCGCGTCCCTCGAACGGCTGGGGACCGCGGTGCTGGTCGAGGTCTCGCCGCGCCCCACGCTGCTGCCGGTGGTGGAGGAGCGCGAGGGCTCGGCCGGCATGGTCGCCGTGCCGAGCCTGCATCCCGACCGCCCGTGGGGGCGGATGCTCGAATCCGTCGGCGAGCTGTACACCGGCGGGGCGGAGATCGACTGGGACGCCTTCCACCGCGGCCGGGGCCACCGGCGGACGGCCCTGCCGACCTACCCGTGGCAGCGCGAGCGCCACTGGGTCGACGCACCGGCCGCGCACCCGGGCCGTGCGGAGCCTAGGCAGGACCGGGACGCACCCCTCCTCGGGGACCGGATGGACCTGGCCGGAGACGGCGGGACCCGGTTCGAGGCCGTCGTGGACCCCGCCGCCCCGGCGTGGCTCGCCGACCACCGTGTCTTCGGGTCGGTCGTGATGCCCGGCGTCGCCTACCAGGAGGTCGCCCTGGCGGCGGCGGCGCGGCTGCACGGCGGTGCGGCCCCGGTCGAGCTGCGGGACCTGCACATCCACCGGGCGATGGCCTTCCCCGACGAGCGGAGCGCCCGCCAGGTGCAGACCGCGTTGGGCCCTCCGGACGGCGGCGTGCGGACCTTCGAGGTGTACGCGCGCTCCCTGCCCGCCGAGGAGGGGGGCAAGCACGGCGCGTGGACCCTGCACGCGTCGGGCAGGCTGGCCCCCGCCCCGCCCGGCTCCACCGGCACCGCCCCCCTCGGGACACTGGACGGTGCCCGCTCCGCACTGGCCGGGCACGAGATCGACGTGGCGGAGATCTACCGCCGCGAACGCGAGCGCGAGATCGACCTCGGCCCCGCCTTCCAGGCCACCGAGTACCTGTCGCGCGACGGCCTGGCCGTTCTGTCCAGGGCGGTCCTNGAGGCGGCCCGCCACCGCGTCCACCCCGTCCTGCTGGAGGCCTGCTTCCTGGCGCTCACGGTCGCCTACCCCGAGAGGACGGGCCCACGCACCTATGTCCCCCTCGGCGCGGAGTCGGTGGTCGCCGAACGGCCCGCCGGAACCGAGGTGTGGTGCCATGCCCGGTTGCGCCCGCCCCAGGAGGAGGACCCGCGCACCCTGCGGGCCGACGTGGACCTGTTCACCCCCGACGGGAGCCGGATCCTGTCCATGGCCGGGGTCCTGCTCACCCGGACCGACCGCGCGGCGATGCTGCCGGGGGTCGAGCGCTGGCACCGGTGGCTGTACCGCACCGGCTGGGAGCCGGTCGCCGTCCCGGCCGCGCAGGCACGGGGGCGGTGGCTGGTCGTCTCCCCGGGAACCGGACCGGGGCGGCGGCTGGCCGAGGAGGCCCGGAGCCGGGGGATCCCCTGCGACGTGGCCGACGGCGGCCCGGCCGACGCGTCCGACGCGTCCGGAGCCCTCCCGCTCGACGGCTACGACCTGATCGCCGCCTGCCCCGCCGAACCGCACACCGGCGGCACCGGCGGCACCGGCGGCGACACCGGAGGCACCGCCGACCACGGCCGGGCCGCCGTCGAGGTGAGCGGCCGCCTGCTCGACCTGGTCCAGCGCGCCGGAACCGCGGCGGGCTCGGACGGCGCCGTCCCCCGGTTCTGCCTGGTGACGGTCGGCGCGCAGCCGGTGGCCGACCGGCCGGTCACGGACCCGTCGGCGGCCGCCCTGTGGGGCATGGCGAGGGTCGCCGCCCTGGAACTGCCCGACCTGGCGCTGACCCAGGTGGACCTGGACCCCCGGACCCCGCCCGACCGGCAGGCCCAGACGCTGTTCGACGAACTCGCCGCCCTGTCCGCCGGGGCCGGGCCGCTCCCCCGCGAACAGGTCGGCTACGCCCGCGAGCGGCGCCATGTCGCCCGCGTGCACCCGCGGCGCCCCGCGCCGGGCGCCGCCCCCGCCCCGGTCCGGCCCGACGGCACCTACCTGATCACCGGAGGGACGGGCGGCCTGGGACTGGAGGCGGCGCGGACCCTGCACGCGGCGGGCGCCCGCCACCTCGTCCTGGTCGGCCGCGGCGCACCCGGCGCCGAGGCGGCGCGGGGCATCGCACGGCTCCGGGACGCGGGCGCCCGTGTCCGGACGTTCACCGCCGACGCCGCCGACCTGGAGTCGATGACCGCGGTCTTCGACGCGGTCGGGCGGGAGGCGGAGCTGCCGCCCCTGGCCGCCGTGCTGCACCTGGCCGGAGCGCTCGACGACGGCGCCCTCCTGCTCCAGACCCGCGACCGCGTCCGCCGCGTCATGGCGGCCAAGGCCGTCGGCGCCTGGAACCTGCACCTGCTGACCCGCGGCACGGACCTGGACGCCCTGGTCCTGTACTCCTCCGCGTCCGCGCTCCTGGGGACGCCGGGGCAGGCGGGCTACGCGGCGGGCAACGCGTTCCTCGACGGCCTGGCCTCCTACCGGAACGCGCTGGGCGCGCCGACGGCCGCCGTCCAGTGGGGGTCGTGGGCGGGCACCGGGATGAGCCACCGCGCGGGGCTGGACGAGGACCTGGAGCGCAGCGGTGAGGGCACCATCCCCGTCGAGGAGGGCGGGGCCGCGCTCCTCGGGCTGCTGGCGGAGCGGCCGTTCGCGGATCCGGTCGCCGTCCTGCCGANCGACCACGCCGCCGACACCCTGCCCAGCCTGCTTCCCCTGCTGCCGGACCGGCCCCCTGCGGGCGCCGCGGCCCGTCCGGCGGACTTCCGGGCCGCCCTGGACGCGGCCCGCGGGGAGCAGCGCCGCGCGCTGCTGGTGCAGGAGGTGCGGCGGCAGGTCGGCACCGTGCTCGGCCGCGCGGAGGAGGTGGACGGCGACGGCGACCTGTTCGCCGACGGGCTCGACTCCTTGACGGCCATCCGGCTCCGCCACGGCCTGCAGGAGGCGGCGCGCGTCGGCCTGCCCCAAGCGGTCGTGTTCGAGCACCCCACCGTCGACGCCCTCGCCGACCACCTGCTGCGGGCCGTCGACGGGGCCGGAGAGGCCGGAGAGGAGGGGTCCGCGTGCTGACACCGGACCCGACGGGGCCGCCCCCGACCGGGAGCCGCGGCCCGGGGCCGCCCGTGACCCTGGTGTGCCTGCACCACGCGGGCGGGCACCCCTCGCTGTTCCGGCCGTGGAGCCGGGCCGCCCCCGACGGCGTCGAGGTGGCCCCGGTGGTGCTGCCGACGACCGGGGGGAGGGTGCGCAGGCGCCGCCACCGCACGGCCGACGGGCTCGTCCCCGTCCTCGCCGACCGGCTGGAGCGCGAGGTGGACGACGGCGGATACGTCCTGTTCGGGTACAGCATGGGCGGCCTGCTGGCCTACCTGCTGGCCCGGCGCTTCTGCGAGGGGGGCGGGCCGCGCCCGGCGGCGCTGGCCGTCGCCGCCTTCGGGGCCCCGCACCTGTCCCGTCCCGACCTCGGTTCCACCGGCGACGACCGGGAACTCGCCCGCCGCCTGTACGAGATCGGAGGGATCCCGCAGTGGCTCGTCAGGAACCCGGAGTGGCTGGAGCCCTTCCTGGGGCTGGTGCGCGACGACGCCGACCTGTGCGCCTCCTACCGCCACCGGCCGCAGGAGCGCCCGCTGGGCGTGCCCGTGCACGTCTTCGGCGGCGAGGAGGACCTGCTCTTCCCGCCCGAGGCGGTCCGGGCCTGGACGGAGGTGGCCGAGGAGGTGGAGGTCGTATTCCACCCGGGCGGCCACTTCCTTCTGGCGGAGGATTCCGGCCGCATACGGAACGCCGTTTTCGGCATCGCCGACCGGTGCCGCCAATACGCATAAAGATGTACACCGGCCCGGCCGGATCTCCTCGGATCGCAGGAGTCACCGCCCCCCGGGACCGCGCTAGGCTGCGGGAGGCAGTGGTGGACGACGATTCCGAAGGGGGGAGCCATGGGCTTCAAGACGATCATCGGACTTGCACTCGTGGCCGCCGGCGCGATTCTTTCCATTTTCTTCTGGGACCTCGAATTCTATTGGTTCCAGGGCGGCCCGCTGGGCCTTCTGCTCATCCTGATCGGCGTTTTGGACCTGGGCGACGAGTTCCGCCGGTCCCGGGGCCACAAGCCCAAGTCCCTGTTCGAGGACATCAAGGACGACATCGGCTTCGGCGGCCGGTCGTCCGGGTCCGGGGACCGCCGGGACGACCGGGACCGGTGAGCCCCGGGGCGGCCGGTTCCGCACCGGGAGAGAGGAGTCGCAGAACACCCCGGGAGACCGGGCCGACCGGATGGAGAACCGCATGGCCGAATTCCGCCACGACGATGAGGCCCGGTCCTACAAGGCCGACCTCTTCCTCATCGCGACGGGCACCCTGTCCACCGCCCACCTGCCCTTCTGGCTCAACTGGCTCGCGACGAACCGGCCGGACTACACGGTGACCGCCGGGCTCACCGACTCCGCGAAGGGGTTCGTCAGCCCGGCCGCGCTCGCGGCGCTGACCGGTTCGCCGGTGGTCTCCAACACCTGGACCACCCCGGACGGGCTGCGGCCGGTGCACACCTCCATCGCCGAGGGCCACGACGGGATCATCGTCTACCCGGCCTCCGTCGCCTTCCTGTCCGCACTCGCCTCGGGGTCCGGGGACAAGCCGTTCACCCTGGCCGCGCTGGGGGCCCAGGTCCCCGTGGTCCTGGCGCCGTCCCTGCCCCCGGGCGTCGCCGACAACCCGATCGTGCGCGGCGTGCTCGCCCGCCTCGCGGAGGTCCCCGGGTACCGGCTGGTGCCCACCCGGAAGAAGGCGAGCAGCAGCGTCGACCGCGAGGCCGACGTCGCCGCGCCCCTGTGGGAGGCCGTCAGCGCGTTTGAAGAGGCCAGGCAGGGGACGGACGGCCCGCAGGACGGCCCCGCCGCGGACCCCGCCCCCTGAGGAGCCCGGTGTGGAACGCTTCTACTTCACCTTCGCCGATCCCCACTTCTACGACGACATCGGCCGCTGGCGGTGCGACCCCGGCGACCCGCGCTTCACCCGCGTCCGCAAGGGGCCGGTCCCCCTGCCCTACGCCCAGGGCTGGACGCGCTCGGGCACCGGGATCTGGACCCTGTGCCGCCCCGAGGACCGGCCGCTGCCCCAGCAGGGGTGGAAGCTGCACATCTCGGTGACGCCCGACACCTTCGAGCCGCTCCTGCACACCGTCGCCGAGGTGTGCCACCAGTGGCGCGTCCCGTTCAAGTTCCTCTCCCGGTACGAGTACGCCTGGCTGGTCAACGCCAAGTACGCGGCGCGGTCCGGAAGCGGGAAGGGCATCGCGGTCTACCCCGCCGACGAGCACGAGTCCGTCGCGCTGGCGGCCGAGCTGGCGGAGCGCACACGCGGGACCGAGGGGCCGCGGATCCTGTCCGACGCCCGGGTGGGGGACACCGTCGTGCACGCACGGTACGGCGCCTTCGTGCGCCGGTACTGCCGGGACGAGCGGGGCCGCGTCCGCCAGGCGATGACGGGGGGCGACGGGCGGCCGGTCCCCGACCCCCGCACGGTGCCGTTCAAGGCCCCCGGCTTCGTGAGCGTCCCCTCCCTCTTCCGGCCGCCCCCGCGATCCCGCGACGGCGGCGACCGCCTGCCCTACCGGATCGACAAGGCCCTGCACTTCAGCAACGGCGGCGGCGTCTACCTCGCCTCGGAGGGCGCCTCGGGCTCGGGGCGCAGGATCGTGCTCAAGGAGGCGCGCCCCTACGCCGGGCTCGACCTCGTCGGCGGCGACGCCGTCCGGCGGTCCGACCGCGAGTACGAGGCCCTGCGCGCCCTGTCCGGCCTGCCCGGCTTCCCCGAGGTCTACGACCGGTTCACCTGGCAGTCGCACGTCTTCACGTCCATGGAGTACATCCGCGGCACGACCCTCCAGGAGTGGTCCGCAGCCAACCACCCCTACCTGCTGCGGCCCGACCCCTTCGCGCCTCCGGCGCCCGCCGAGGCCAAGGACTACCGGGAGCGGATCGAGGCGGTCCTGGAACAGGTGGCCCGGGCGGTGGAGGCGGCCTGGGAGCGCGGCTACGCCATCGGGGACCTGCACCCCGGGAACATCATGGTCTCGCCCGAGGGCGAGGCCACCCTCATCGACCTGGAGGCCTGCGTCCCCCTGGGCGAGCAGCGGCCGTTCCCCGGGGCGCCCGGCTTCAGCGACGTGCGGCGCCAGGGCCGGGACGGCGACGAGTACGGGCTGCGCCTGCTGGAGCTGTCGTGCTACCTGCCGCTGACCCCGCTCCTGCGGCTCGACCCGGCCAAGCTCGCCCCGTTCCTGGCGGCCGCCCGGGAGATGTTCGACCTCCCCGCCGCGTGGGCGGAGCGGATCCGCCGGGCGTTCACCGGCACGCCCGACACCGCGCCCGCCCCCGCGCCGGACCCCGTTCCGGTCACGACGGGCGGGGCCGCGGGTGTGGCCCCGGCGGCCTCCGGCCACCTCGACGGCGCCCTCGGGTTCGAGGGGTGGGCCGGGCAGGTCGTGGAGGGGTTCCGCGCCTCCATGTCCGAAGAGAGGACCGACCGCCTGTTCCCCTGCGACCCCACGGGGTTCTCGCTGTCCCCGGTGTCGCTGGCCACCGGGAGCGCCGGTGTCCTGTGGTCCCTCCTGGGCACCGACGGCGTGCACGAGCCCGGCCTCGTGCGCAGGATCGCCGAGTGGACCGTCGCCAACGCCCGCGGCGCGACGGACCGGCCGCACTGCGGGCTGTACGACAGCGAGCTCGGCGCGGGCTACGCGCTGTGGAGGGCCGGATGGCCCGACCACGCCCGCTGGTGCGTGGACGCCGCCCTGGCCAAGGACCGCTCCGGCTGCGGCACCGGCGTGTTCGGCGGGACGGCCGGCATCTTCCTCGCCGTCGCCGCGATGGCCGTGGGCCCCGACCCGATCGTGGAGCGGGCGGAGGCCGAACGGATCGGCGCCGAGCTGGCCGACCGCGCCCACGGGCTCGCCGCCCGGCCGCACTCCCCCGACGGCGGGCCGGGGGCCGTCCACGGGCTGATGCACGGCCTGGCCGGGGTCGGCCTGGCCGCCCACCGGTACGGGGTCCTGGCCGACGACCCCTCGGCCGTGGACACGGCCCGGGAGCTGGTGGAGCGCGAACTGGCCGCCTACGTGCGGTGCGCGGACGGGTCGCTGCAGTACAACGAGCAGGGCAGGCGCACCCTCGCCTACCTGGAGGAGGGGTCGTGCGGCACGGCGCTCGCCGTCGCCGAGCTGGGCCGCCGCGACGGGTGGCGCCCGCGCGGCGCCTCGGTGCCGGACCTGATGCGGGCGCTGGGTCCCGAGCTCATGGTGCAGGCGGGGCTGTTCCGCGGCCGCGCCGGGTTCCTCGCGGGGCTGGCCCAGCTCGCGCGGGACGGCCACGGCGCGTCGGCCGACCCCCTGGTCCGGCGGCACGCCGACCGGCTCGGACTGCACGAGCTGCGGCCGAACGGCCGCGGCCTCCACTACCCGGGCTCCGGGAACTTCCGGATCTCCGGCGACCTGCGGACCGGCGGCGCCGGGGTGCTCACCGGCGTCGCGTTCGCCACCGGCCGCCGCGACGACTGGCTGCCCGGGCTCTTTTGAGGCCGCCGCCGGGGCGTCCCCGCCCCGGCGGGACCGCCCGACCTAGGAACGGCACCACGTGGAAACCCTCGGACAGCTTCTCCCGCTCGCACTCCTGGACACCGTCAGCGTCGCCACGCTGGCGATCCCGGTCTGGTTCCTGCTGGCCCCCCGGGGCCCCCGGATCGGCAACGTCCTGCTCTACCTGGCGCTCGTCGGCGGCGGCTACCTGCTGCTCGGCGTGCTGCTCACGGGCGCGGTCGACCGGCTGCGCGACCCGCTGGGCGACGTGCTGGCCTCACCGGCCGCCGACACGGCGCTCGGGGCGGCCGGGGCCGCGCTCATCCTGGCCGGGCTGTGGTACGGGATGCGCAGGCGGCCCGCCTCCGGGCTGGGCCGCCTGACCCGGTGGCGCGAGTCCGCGGTCGGCGAGGACGCCTCGGCGGGCGGGGTCCTCACGGTGGCGCTCCTCGCCGTGGCGCTCGAGGTCCCCACCATGTTCCCCTACCTGGCCGCGATGGACATCCTGTCCGGGCAGGGGCTCACCGGGGCCGGCGCCGCCCCCGTCCTCGCGGTCTACTGCCTGGCCATGGTCGCCCCCGCCCTCCTGGCCACCCTGCTGTTCCAGGCCTCGCGCGGGGCGCTGCGCCCGGTCCTGGACCGGGTCGACACCTGGCTGCGGGACAACGCGCAGGAGAACACGGCGTGGCTGCTCGCGATCGCCGGGTTCCTGCTCCTGTCGGACTCCACGCTCTTCCAGCGGTTTCTGGACGCCCTCAGGGACGCCGCCTGAACGGCACGCCTACATATTTCTCATGACACGGAGATCCTCTCGGGGAACGATGCGCAAAGCGGCCGGGTGTTCCATAGTTGTCCTCTCCGGACCGACACCGACCCCCGCATCGACCTCGGCATCGACCCCCACGGACCTGAATACGAAGACGTGACCAGAATCCTTGATGCAACGGTGGGCATCGGCCCGTGGGAGGTCAATATCGGCGCCCTCGGCCTGGTCCTCACCGTCGTCGTGATCGCACTCGTCATCATCGTGAAGGCCAAATAGCGGCCCCGGGGTGGACGGCGCGCTCCGTCCGCCGCCCGTCTCTCCCACCGGGGCCGCGCCCGCTCCGGCCGCCTCCGCACGAGGACGCCGACGGGCCGCCCCGGCGTCCCGGGACGGCCCCCGCCGAAAGGGTCGAAAGACCTGCGGCTACTCGCCCTTCCAGTTCGGCTTGCGCTTCTCGGCGAAGGCCGCCGCGCCCTCCATGGCGTCGTGGCTCACGAACACCGGGCCGGTGATCGCGTCCTGGCGGGTCCACATCTCCTCGGTGGACCAGTCGTCGGAGGCCGCCATCACCTCCTTGGACACCTGCACCGCCATCGGCGCGTTCTCGGCGATGCGCCCCGCCAGCGCGCGGGCGCCCTCCAGGGCGCCGCCGCCGGGCGTGACCGCGTTGACCAGGCCCAGCTCGGCCATCCGCTGCGCACCGACGAAGTCGCCGGTCAGGGCGAACTCCATGGCGATGTTGCGGGGAATGCGCCGGTGCAGCCGCAGCAGTCCGCCGCCCGCCGCCACCAGTCCCCGCTTGGCCTCGGGGATGCCGAACTTCGCGTCCTCGGCCGCGACCACCAGGTCACAGGCGAGCACCGCCTCGAACCCCCCGGCCAGGGCGTAGCCCTCCACCGCGGCGATGAGCGGCTTGCGCGGCGGGCGCTGGGCGAAGCCCGCGAAGCCGCGCCCCTCCACCACCGGCACCTCGCCCTTCATGAAGGCCTTGAGGTCCATGCCCGAGCAGAACGTGCCGCCCGCGCCGGTCAGGATGCCGACCGTCAGGTCCTTGCGGGAGTCCAGCTCGTCCAGGGCCTCGGCGATGCCCGTGGCCACGGCCGCGTTCACCGCGTTCTTGGCCTCGGGCCGGTCGATGGTGACCACGGCGACGCCGTCGGCCGCCTCGAAGGCGACCTCGGGGCCCCGTCCCTCTTCCGCTGCCATCGGCCCTCCTACTTCGGCGGCATGCGCAGGCCGCCGTCGATGCGCACGACCTCGCCGTTGATGTAGCTGATCTCCAGCAGCGAGCGCACCAGGCGGCCGAACTCGTCGGCGGTGCCCAGCCGCTTGGGGAACGGCACCGGCGCGGCCAGGCGCTCCTTGAACTGCTCGGACTCGGGGCCCTGCCCGTAGATGGGGGTGTCGAGGATGCCGGGGGCCACGGTGTTCACGGTGATGCCCACGGCCGCCAGGTCGCGCGCGGCCGGGAGGGTCATGCCGATGACGCCGCCCTTGGAGGAGGAGTAGGCGATCTGCCCGATCTGGCCCTCGATCCCGGCGAGGGAGGCGGTGTTGACGATGGCGCCGCGCTCGCCGTCCTCGTTGACCGGCTCGGTCTTGGCCATGGCCGCCGCCGACAGGCGCAGCAGGTTGAAGGTGCCGATCAGGTTGACGTCGATGACCTTCTTGTAGCTCGCCAGGTCGTGCGGCTGCCCCTCGCGGTTGACGGTGCGGGTGGCCCAGCCGATCCCGGCGCAGGCCACGGCGGCGCGCAGCGGGCGGCCGGTGTCGACGGCCGCCTGCACCGCGGCCTGCACCTGCTCCTCGTCGGAGACGTCCGTGGCGGCGAAGACGCCGCCGACCTCCTTGGCGACGGCCTCGCCGCGCTCGGCGTTGAGGTCGGCCACCACGACGGTGGCGCCGGCGTCGGCCAGCTGCCGGACGGTCGCTTCCCCGAGCCCGCTCGCACCGCCGGAGACGACGGCGGAAATTCCGTTGAGATCCATGTGCGGAACACTACAGACCCGCCCCGCCGACGACTAGAACCGGGTTCGGTTTTCCTGCCGCGGCCGCCGGGACGGCCGCGCCCGCCCCCGCACCGGCGCCGTCACGCCTGGTCGAGGCCGCTCTGCCAGCGCTCGTAGACGGCCTCGTCGACCAGCTCGGCGGCGAGCGTGTAGGCGTGCGTGCGGTTGAAGTCGGCGGCGCCCGCGCCGACCGCGAAGGGCAGCACCTCGTCGTCGGCGAGCGCGATCTCGTACCCGTGCGCGGTGGTGATCCGGTGCACCCGGCCGCGGTCGGTGCGCTCGGTGCCGTGGTACTCGACGACCTTGGCTCCGGCCAGGTCCATGAGGATCCTGCCGAGCGGGTCCGTGGGGGGCCAGGCCATGCTCTCTCCTCGGGAGGGGGTCCGTGCGCGGCCGCGCCCTCGGGGCGGCCGCTGCCTGCAGCCTGCCATCCGCCCGGACGCGCCCGCGACGATCTCGGGGAAAGTGCCGCCATTCCGGCGGTTTCGACGGCCTCGGCGGCAGCACCGCCGCCGAGGCCGTCGCGGCGTGGGCCGGAGGGCGGCAAGGGAAAACCGGACGGGGCCGGAAAAATCCGTTGCCCTCCTCCGGGCGCCGGGGTAACGTCTCCGGCGATGCGTAACTGACCGTCGAGACCACGCGCCGGGAGCCGCGGCCGCTCGCCCTCCGAGGCTGGAGCAGGCCCCCTCCCGGCGCCTCCCGTCCGTTTCGGCCCGTCCCCTGTCCGGGACGTGCTCTCTGCTGATCCGGCGTGGTCTCGACGACGGCGTCCGGCGCGCTCCGCGCGTCTGGGCCCGCCTTCGGGCACCCATGGACGCCGGCGCCGCGGCCCGCCCCGACCTTTCTCGGAGGTGGCCTTGACCTCTCGTACGACCGAACCGCGATTCCGCCGCACCCACCGCTCCCCCGCAGAGGGGGGCGCGGCCGAGGGCCCGACCCCGCTGCTGAGCGCCCGCGACCTGTCCAAGGCCTACGGCACCCGGCCCGTCCTCGACGGCCTGCGGCTCGACGTCGCCCCGGGGCAGCGCCTCGGGCTGGTCGGCGAGAACGGCGCGGGCAAGTCGACCCTGCTGTCCCTGCTGGCCGGGACCGCCGACCCCGACGTCGGCGCCGTGTCCCGGCCCCGCGACACCGGCTACCTCGCCCAGGAGCCGCCCTTCACCGAGACCACCACCCTGGGGGAGGCGGTCGCCGAGGCGCTGTCCGAGCCGCACGCGGCCGAGCGGGAGCTCACCGCGTGCGCCCAGGCGCTGGAGGACGGCGGCGACGCGGCCCAGCGGGCCTACGCGGCGGCGCTGGAACGCGCGGAGGCCCTGGACGTCTGGGACGCCGACCGCCGTGCGGAACTGGTGCTCGCCGGGCTCGGCCTGGCCGGTGTGGAGTCCGACCGGCCCGTTTCCGCCATGTCCGGTGGGCAGCGCAGCAGGCTGGCCCTGGCCGCCCTGCTGATCCGCCGCCCGCAGGCGCTCATCCTGGACGAGCCGACCAACCACCTCGATGACGAGGCGGTGGCGTTCCTGGAGGGGTTCCTGTCCGACCTCCCCGGCGCCGTGGTCCTGGCCAGCCACGACCGCGCCTTCCTGGACGCGGTCTGCACCGGCCTGCTCGACCTGGACCCGTCCTCCGAGCAGGGGCCCACCTACTACGGCGGGGCCTACACCTACTACCTGGAGGAGAAGCGCAAGGCCCACCAGCGGTGGGAGCAGCGGTTCCGGGACGAACAGGAGGAGCTGCGCGCCCTGCGCGTGTCGGTGGACGTGACCGCACGCCAGGTCGCCCCGGGGCGGCCGATAGGCAACAACAGCAAGATGCTCTACGACTTCAAGGGAGGGCGTGTACAGAAGCAGCTGTCGCGCCGGGTGCGCAACGCCCAGCGCCGCCTCGACGAGCTGGAGAGCACGCAGGTGCGCAGGCCGCCCAAGCCCCTGTCGTTCTCCGGGACGCTCACCGGCGGCGCGACCGCGGGCGGGGGCCCAGCGCTGAGCGCACGCGGCCTGGAGGTGCCGGGGAGGCTGCGTCTCGACCGCCTCGACCTGCTCCCCGACGGGCGGCTGCTGGTGACCGGGCCGAACGGCGCCGGGAAGTCGACGCTGCTTCACGTCCTGGCCGGGCGCATCGCGCCCGTGTCGGGCAGCGTCGAGGTGCGCGGCGGCACCCGGGTGGCGCTGCTGGAGCAGGACGTGGAGTTCCCCGACCCGGAGCGCACCCCGCGGGAGATCTACACCGCGGAGCTCGCCCGGCTGAACGAGGAGGGGGTTTTGAGGATCGCGGACGCGCCGTCGTTGGACGAGCTGGGGCTGATGGCCCGGCGCGACGTCCGGCGCCCCGTCGGCGAGCTGAGCGTGGGCCAGCGCCGCAGGCTGGCACTGGCCCTGATGGTGGCCGCCGCCCCGCACGTGCTGCTGCTGGACGAGCCGACCAACCACATCTCCCTGGCGCTGAGCGAGGAGTTGGAGGAGGCGCTGAAGACCGCGCCGGGGGCGGTGGCGGTCGCCAGCCACGACCGGTGGCTGCGCCGGACCTGGGAGGGGGACCACCTGTACCTGGAGAACGGGGCGCCGAGACGGTGAAGGAGCCCGCGAGCGGCCCAGGGATGTGCGGTGATACCGAGCGCCTGGGCCGCTTGCGGCTAATCTGTACCCACAGGCCGATGGCTAAGGAGGTGGCGGCTGTGTGCGCCCAGCCGGTCCCCGACTGGATGATCCCGCCCACTGACGGGTTCACCGCCGAAGACCTCGACAGGCTTCCCGACCTGCCGCCGCACACGGAGCTCATCGACGGGAGCCTCGTTCTCGTGAGTCCGCAGAAGAGGTTTCACACGCTCATACTCGACGTCCTCGTTCCAGGCTTGCGATCGCACTGTCCTGCGTATCTCAGAGTCCGCCGAGAGATGACCACCGTTCTCGGGCCGCGCCAACGGCCGGAACCCGACATCATGGTGGTCCGGGCTTCCGCCGATACAGAGCAGGACCAGACGTCCTATCCCGCCGACTCGGTCGAACTGGTCGTCGAAGTGGTATCTCCGGAATCACGCGTCCGGGACCGCGAACGCAAGCCGCAGCTCTACGCGCACGCAGGCATCCGGCACTTCTGGCGTGTGGAGACGGACGGCGGAAGGCCCATCGTCTACGTGTACGAGCTCGACCCCGCGGTCTCCTCCTATGTCCCCACCGGAATCCACCATGACCGGCTGAAGGTGGCCACGCCGTTCCCGATCGACATCGACCTCACCGAGGTCGACCGGCTCTGACCTGGCAGCGGAAGGACGGGGCAGCGGAGTCCGCCCCGCCTCCTTACGCCACCAGGGCCCCCAGCTCCTTGGTGACGCGCTCCAGCATGAACGCGCTCGACTCGCGGGCGCGCTCCTCCCAGGCGAACACGCACACGGTGGCCACGCCGTCGAACCCGATGTCGCGGAGCGTGCCGAAGAACGCGTCCCAGTCCACCTCGCCCTGGCCGATGTCCAGGTGCTGGTGGATCCGGGCGGGGGTGCCGGGCGGGTTGAGGATGTAGCGCAGCCCGCTCGACCCTTTGTGGTTGAAGGTGTCGGCGATGTGCACGTGCTTCAGCTTGTCCCCGGCGTAGGACATCATCCGCCGCACGTCCGCCCCCGGGTCGTCGCCCGACAGGTGGAAGGTGTGCGGGGCGCAGTACAGGTAGTTCACCCACGGCCTGTTGATGGCCCGCACCAGGTCCACAGCGGGCTCGTTCACTTCGCAGAAGTCGTCGGGGTGGGCCTCCAGGTTCAGCGCGATCCCCTCGCGCTCGAACACCGGGAGCAGCTCCTCCATCGACCTCCAGAACGCCGCCTCGCTCTCGGCGGCCCGCTCGGGGCGCCCGTTGAACTCGGAGTTCATCAGGGTGCATCCCAGCTCGACGGTCACCTCGATCATGCGCCTCCAGTAGCGCACGGCGGCGCGCCGCTCCTCCTCGTCCGGGCTGGACCACTTGTACAGCGGGAGCACGCTGGCCAGCTCCACGCCCGTCTCCCGCAGCACCCCCTTCAGCTCGGCGACCCTCTCGTCGTCGGCGCGGGGGTGCAGGAAGAAGGGCATGAACTCCTCGCGCGGGGACAGCTCGATGGAGGAGTAGCCGATGTCGGCGACCGTGCGGACCATC
This sequence comes from Nocardiopsis chromatogenes YIM 90109, assembly GCF_000341185.1. GTDB lineage: Bacteria > Actinomycetota > Actinomycetes > Streptosporangiales > Streptosporangiaceae > Nocardiopsis_A > Nocardiopsis_A chromatogenes. Next base: position 61,687 of record NZ_ANBH01000048.1, on the reverse strand, counting down.
TCCGCCATGGGCAGCTTGCGGAACATGTACGGGTCGAGCGCGATCTTCACGGTCGGCTCCTTTCCGAATGGGGCGGCAGGACGGTCGGCATCAGGCGTAGAAGTCCGGGCGCTCCTCCACCTTCGTGGGGACGACCTCGCCGGTCTCCAGCGAGCGCACGGCCGCGTCGCCGACCATCGCGGCGGCGTAGCCGTCCCAGGAGCTCGGCCCCTCGATCCGCCCCGCCGCGACCGCGTCCGCCCATGCCTGCACCTCGGCGTCGAAAGCGGCTCCGAAGCGCTGCTTCCAGTCCTGGTGCACGGCCGCCCCTCGGCGCCCGGCCGCGTGCAGGACCGCCTCCTGCGGCTCGGGCAGGCGCACCGCGCCCTCCTCGCCGACCACCTCGCAGCGGATGTCGTAGCCGTACCGGCAGTTGACGAAGACCTCCAGGTCGATGCGGGCGCCCGACTCGGTCTCGAAGAGCATCATCTGCGGGTCCACCAGGTGGGCGAACCGCCGGGAGGTGCGGCGCGGCCGGATGATCTGGGCCGTGGCCAGCTCCTCGCCGAGCAGCCAGCGCAGCGTGTCGATCTCGTGGATGGCGGTGTCCTTGGTCGCCATCTCCGAGTGGTAGGCCTCGGGCACGGTCGGGTTGCGGTGCGCGCAGTGCGCCATCAGCGGGGCACCGATCGCCCCCTCGTCGATGAGCGCCTTCATCGCCCGGTACCCGGTGTCGTAGCGGCGCATGAAACCCACCTGGACCAGCCGAGAGCCGTACTCCCGCTCGGCCTCCATGATGCGGCGGCAGTCCTCGGCGGTGGTGGCCAGCGGCTTCTCGCACAGCACCGGCTTGCCCGCCCCGATGGCGGCCAGCACGGACGCCGCGTGCGCGGGCCCCCAGGAGGCGACGAGGACCGCGTCCACCTCCGGGTCGGCGATCACCTCGGCGTCGGAGGCCAGGGGGCGGGCACCGACACCGGCGGCCGCCTCGGCGGCCCGCGCGGGGTCGATGTCGGTCACCGCTGCGACGCGGGCGCCGCTGACCACCCGGTCCAGCCTGCGCATGTGGTCGGTGCCGATCATCCCGGCGCCGATGACGCCGACGTTCACGGTCATCTTCTCGTTCCTTCCGGACGAAGGGGTGGGGGCTGGGCCCGGCCGGTGCCGCGCGAGGGGGCCGCGGCACCGGCCGGGACATCAGGGGTGGTCGGGAGCGGTCAGGGGCCGCCGTCGCCCGGCGCCGGGTGCGGCACCGCCGGGCGACCGTCGGGGCCCTCACCCCGGGCGAGCTCGTGCTCCAGGGCGTCCAGCTCGGCTCCCCCGGCCATGTGGTGGGTGAGGTCCTCCAGGGTCAGCTCCGCGCGCGGGGAGTCCAGCTCCGTCTCGCCGAGCCGCAGGATCACGAAGTGGTCGCCGACCATGAAGGCGTGGTGCGGGTTGTGCGTGATGAACACGACCCCCAGCCCCGCCTCCCGGGCGGCGCTGATGTACTTCAGCACCACCCCGGACTGCTTGACGCCGAGCGCGGCGGTGGGCTCGTCCAGGATCAGCACGCGGGCGCCGAAGTACACCGCGCGGGCGATCGCCACGACCTGCTTCTGGCCGCCGGACAGGTTGGCCACCGGGGCGTCGATGTCGGGCAGGTCGATGCCCATCTTCTTCAGTTCCTCGTCGGCGATGCGGCGCATCGCCGCCACGTCGAGGCGGGACAGTGGGCCCCACCCCGTGCGGATCTCGGAGCCGAGGAAGAAGTTCCGCCACACCGGCATCAGCGGCACCATGGCCAGGTCCTGGTAGACGGTGGCGATGCCGTGGTCCAGGGCGTCGCGGGGCGAGCCGAAGGCGACCTCCCGCCCGTCCACCCGGTAGGTCCCGGCGGTGGGGGCGTGCAGCCCGGCGAGGATCTTGATCAGGGTGGACTTGCCCGCCCCGTTGTCGCCCAGGATGCAGGTGACCTCGCCCGCGCCGACCTTCAGGTCGACGCCGGTCAGGGCCTTGATGTTGCCGAAGGACTTGCCCACGCCGCGCAGCTCCAGCAGCGGCGCGTCGGCCCCGCCCCCGTTCGTCGCGGCAGGGTCGGCGGTGTCGGCGGCTCTCGGCCGCGTCGTGTCGGTCATGGTCCTCACCTCTTGCTCGCCTGGCGGCGCACCCAGGCGTTGACGACCACGGCCAGCAGCAGCATCGCGCCGACGAAGAACATCACCCAGTTGTTGTCCCAGCCGGCGTAGACGATGCCCATCGTGGTCATGCCGTAGATGAACGCGCCGATCGCGGCGCCGATGACGGATCCGAAGCCGCCGGTCAGCAGGCACCCGCCGACGACGGCGGCCATGATGTAGAGCAGCTCCATGCCCACGCCCTCGCCGGACTGCTGGCGCCCGGAGGCCATGAGCAGGTGCATGCCGCTGAACCAGGCGAAGAAGCCCACGGTCATGAACAGGCCGATCTTGACCCGGGTGACCGGGACGCCGACGGCGCGGGCGCTCTCGACATTGCCGCCCACCGCGAAGATCCAGTTCCCCACGCGGGTGCGCATCAGCACCCAGGTGGCCAGGGCGACGAACACCAGCCACCAGATCACGGTGATGCGCACGCTGCCCAGGACCGGGACCGGCACGAAGGAGGCGAACACCGCCCGCGCGGAGGCGTAGCCGTCCATGTCGGAGATGTTGGGCCCGGACACGCTGCCGGTGACGAGCTTGGTCACGGCGATGTTCAGGCCCTGGAGCATCAGGAACATCGACAGGGTGACCAGGAAGCTCGGCAGCTTGGTGCGGACCAGGATGGCGCCGTTGGCGAACCCGATGGCCAGGGCCGCCAGCAGCGCGATACCGGCGGCCGCCCACACGTTCAGGTTCAGGTAGTAGCCGGTCATGCCCGCGGTCAGCGCCGCGGTCACCACCGCGACACCGGCGGACAGGTCGAACTCGCCGCCGATCATCAGCAGCGCGACGCCGACCGCCATGATGCCGACCACGGAGGCGGCGTACAGCACGGTCGCGAAGGAGTCCCCTTGGCGGAAGGTGGGGGCCATCGCGAAGAAGACCGCGAAGACCGCCACCGCGCCGATGAGCGAGCCCAGCTCGGGGCGGCTCAGCAGGCGGTTGAGCAGCGGGCGGCGCCCGGCCCGCAGCTCCTTCTCAGTGGTGGCCGCGGGCGCCGGCCGCGGCGCGAGGGTGCTCGCCATTGCGCGTCACCGGGTTCCCTTCTCGGCGAACTCGGCGACCTCGCCGACGTTGTCGGCGTCCACGAAGCTGNCGGCGGGGCCCCCCCGCCGATGTCGTTGCCGTTGGCGTTGATCAGCCACAGTCCCTCGACGGACATGTACCCCTGCAGGTAGGGCTGCTGGTCGACGGCCCATTCGATGGTGCCGTCCTCGATGGAGGCCACGACCTCCTTGTTCAGGTCGAAGGTGGCGACCTTCGCGTCGCTCCCGGCGTCGGACACCGAGTCCAGCGCCGCCATGGCGAAGGGGCCGCCCAGGGTGACGACGTGGTCGATGTCCTCGTCGGACTGGAGCTTGGAGGTGATGGAGGACTTGACGTCGGGCATGCTCGACCCGTCGACGTAGAGGGTCTCGGTGTCGCCGTCGAAGGCCTCCTCCAGGGAGGAGCAGCGCGTCTCCAACGCCACGTGGCCCTGCTCCTGGATGACGCAGAGCGCCTTCTCGGCCTCGACCTCGTTGAGCCGTTCACCGAAGGCCTCCCCGGCCAGGGACTCGTCGGTGCCGAAGTACTCGGTGACGCCCATGTCCTGCCACTCCTCGATGCCGGAGTTGAAGGCGACCACCGGGATCCCGGCGTCCTCCGCCTCCTGCACCGCCCCCTTGAGCTCGTCGGGCTTGGCGAGGGTGACGGCGATACCGTCCACGCCCTTGTCGATCGCGGTCCGCACCAGGGTCGCCTGTTCGGAGGCGCTGGGGTCGGAGTTGTAGTCCAGGGTGATGCCGTGCTTGGCGGCCGAGTCCTCGGCACCGGCGCGGATCCGGTCCCAGAAGGTGTCTCCGGGCACCTCGTGCGTGATCATCGCGATCGTCAGGTCCCCGGCCTCGGCGTTGGCGCCCTGTTCTTCCTGCTGTGCGCCCCCGCCGGAGCTGCACGCGGCCGCGGCCAGGGCCAGGACCGACGCCGCTGCCAGGTAGGCGGGGAGCTTAGGGGTGCGGTTCATTGCTGGTACCTCTGCTCTGCTGTGTCAAAGGTGCTGCGGTGGGGCCTTTCTGGGGCGCCGGCGCTGTCCGGTCGTCCCGGTCGTTCGGATGGGGGATGTACGGGCCCGGGGCCGGGGCCGGTGTGCGGTCCTCAGGCCTGCTGGTAGCGGGCGCCGAGTCCGCAGCTGTTCAGGTACTCGCGGGTGCGCACCGCGATGGGCAGCGGCACGTCGGGCTCGCACGGGTAGAGGTCCTGCTCGACGATGACGAACACGCGCGCGTCCACGTCGTCCAGGGCGTCGAGGACCTCGGAGGGCACCGGCTCGCCCGCGGGCGGCTCGACGCACACCCCGCGCTTGACGGCCTCGCCGAAGGACAGCTCCTCGGCGTCCTTCTGCCGCAGCACCTCCGGGTCCATCTGCTTGATGTGCACGTATCCGATGCGCTCGGAGTACCGGCGGATGAGGTCGACCGCGTCGCCGCCGCCGTAGGCGACGTGGCCGGTGTCCAGGCACAGGGAGACGTATGCGGAGTCGGTGCCGTCGAGGAACCGCTCGATCTCGGGCTGGGTCTGGATGTGGGTGTCGGCGTGGGAGTGCAGGCACAGCCGCACCCCGTACTCCTCCAGCAGGAGTCGGCCGAGCCGGTCGGCGTTGCGGTAGAGGGTCCTCCACTGCCCGTCGTCGAGGGCGGGCGTCTCGGTGAACCCGCCGGTCTTCTCGTCACGGAACATGGGCGGGATGAACACCAGGTGGTGCGCGCCCATGGCCTGGGTCAGCCCGGCGACCTTGCGCACCGTGGAGACCATGCCGTCCCACCGGTCGTCGTCGTGCAGGGCGCCGAAGACGGTCCCGCCGGACACCTTGAGGCCGCGCCTGCCGACCTCGTCGGCGAGCCGGTCGGGGTCGGTGGGCAGGTAGCCGTAGGGGCCCAGCTCCACCCACGCGTAACCGGCCTCGGCCAGCTCGTCGAGGAAGCGGTTCCACGGGGTCTGGTACTCGTCCTCGGGGAACCACACACCCCAGGAGTCGGGGGCGGATCCGAGGACGAGCTTGTCCTTCACGGTGCTCATTGCTGCCGTCCTTTGCTGTGGCTGAAGGGGTGCGGGCGGCCGGGGCGGGCTCAGCCGTGGGTCGGGAAGTTGAAGGCGGCCTGGACCGAGCGGTCGACGCGCGGCCACCGGCTGGTGACGGCCTTGGCGCGGGTGTAGAAGCGCACGCCCTCGGGCCCGTGGATGTGGGTGTCGCCGAAGAGCGAGTCCTTCCACCCGCCGAAGGAGTAGTGCGCCATGGGCACCGGGATCGGCACGTTGACGCCGATCATCCCGACGCNGGGGGGGGGGGCCCCGCCTCGCCGTCGCCGGTGAAGACCGCGGTGCCGTTGCCGTAGGGGTTGGCGTTGACGATGTCGATGGCCTCGTCCAGGTCGGCCGCGCGGACGACGGCCAGGAGCGGGCCGAACACCTCGGTGGTGTAGACGTCCATGTCGGCGGTGACCTTGTCGAGGACCGACGGGCCGATGAAGAACCCGTCCTCGTGGCCGTCCACCTTGAGGCCGCGCCCGTCGACGACGGCGACCGCGCCCTGCTCGGTGCCGGAGGCCACGTAGGAGGCGACGCGCTCGCGCGCCTCGGCGGTGATGACGGGGCCCATATCGTTGCCCGCGTCGTGTCCGGGGCCGACCTTGACCGCGCGGGCCTTGTCGGCCAGGGCCCCGACGAGTGCGTCGGCGGCCTCGCCGACGGCCACGGCGACCGAGATCGCCATGCACCGCTGCCCGGCCGAGCCGAAGGCGGCGGCGGTCAGGTGGGAGGCGGCGTCGTCCAGGTCGGCGTCGGGCAGCACGACCGCGTGGTTCTTGGCGCCGCCGAGGGCCTGCACGCGCTTGCCGGAGGCGGTGGCGCGCTCGTGCACGTACTTGGCGATCGGGGTGGAGCCGACGAAGGACACCGCGGAGACGCCGGGGTGGTCGAGCACCGCGTCGACGGCGGTCTTGTCGCCGTGCACGACGTTGAACACGCCGTCGGGCAGCCCGGCCTCCTTGTACAGCTCGGCGACGAGGTTGGAGGCCGAGGGGTCGCGCTCGCTGGGCTTGAGCACGAAGGTGTTGCCGCAGGCGATGGCGACCGGGTGCATCCACAGCGGCACCATGATCGGGAAGTTGAACGGGGTGATCCCGGCGACGACGCCGAGGGGCTGGCGGAAGTCGAAGGCGTCGACGCCCGTGGAGATCTGGTCGGAGTAGCCGCCCTTGAGGGCGGAGACGATCCCGCAGGCGTACTCGACGACCTCGCGGCCGCGGACGATCTCGCCGCGGGCGTCGTCGACGACCTTGCCGTGCTCGGAGGCGATGGTGCGGGCCAGCTCGTCCTCGTGCTCGACCAGCAGCTCGCGCAGGCGGAACATGACGCGGGCACGCTTGGTGAGGGGGGACTCGCCCCAGGTCTCGAACGCCTTGGCGGCGGCGGCCACGGCCGTGTCGACGTCGGCCGTCTCGGCCATGAGCACCTTCGCCTGCTCGGCGCCGGTGGCCGGGTCCCACACGGGCTGTGTGCGGGTGGAGACCCCGGTCGTGGCGGCCCCGTCGATCCAGTGCCGGATGTATTCCATGGTCTTGCCTTTCAGAGGCACGGCTTCTGCGCGCGTCACAGGTAGTGGCGCTGGTCGCGCTTGTGCTCGGCGTAGGTGCGGTAGGCCCGGCGGGTGCTGTCCAGCTCGGACACCTCGCTCACCGGGACGTCCCACCAGCCGCTGGAGGGCGGGTTGGGGCCGGTCGGGTCGGTCTCGATGTGCACGACCGTCACGGTGTCGGCGGCCTTGGCGGCCTCGACCGCCTCGCGCAGCTCCTTGAGGCCGTCGGCGCGGATGGCCTCCGCGCCCAGGCTGGCGGCGTTGGCGGCCAGGTCGACGGGGAGCACGGCCCCGTCGAGGAGTCCGGTGGCGGGGTCGCGGTAGCGGTAGCGGGTGCCGAACCGCTGCGAGCCCAGGTCCTCCGAGAGCGCCCCGATGGAGGCGAACCCGTGGTTCTGCAGGACGACGATGACGACCTTGACGCCCTCGGCGACCATGGTGGTGATCTCCTGGGAGAGCATCAGGTAGGAGCCGTCGCCGACGAGCACCACGACCTCGCGCTCGGGGGCGGCCATCTTGGTTCCCAGCCCCGCCGCGACCTCGTAGCCCATGCAGGAGTAGGCGTACTCGACGTTGTAGGACTTGGGGTCGCGGGCGCGCCAGAGCATCTGCATGTCGCCGGGCAGGCTCCCGGCGGCATTGATGATGACGTCGGTGTCGTCGAGGACGTCGTTGAGGACGCCCAGGACGGCGGTCTGCGCCGGGAGCGCGCCGTCGTCGGCCGCGTAGCAGGCGTCGGTGGTGCGGGCCCACTCCCCGGCCAGCGCGCGGGCGCGCTCCCGGTAGTCGTCCTCGACCCGCCAGCCGGACAGCTCGCGGCGCAGGGCCTGCAGGCCGGAGCGTGCGTCGGCGACGATCTGGTGTGCGGAGTGCTTGGCGGCGTCCAGGCGCGCCACGTTCAGGTTGACGAACTCCACGTCCGGGTCGGCGAACACGGTGTGGCTCGCGGTGGTGAAGTCGCTGTAGCGGGTGCCGATCCCGATCACCACGTCGGCCTCGCGGGCCAGGGCGTTGGCGGCCGAGGTGCCGGTGGAGCCGACGCCGCCGACCGCGCAGGGGTGGTCCCACGGAACGGCGCCCTTCCCGGCGTGGGTGTCGGCGACGGGGATGCCGGTCTCCTCGGCGAAGGCCCGCAGCTCCCCGGTGGCGCGGGAGTAGACCGCGCCGCCGCCCGCGACGATCAGCGGGCGCCGGGCGTCGCGGATCGCCTCGGCCGCGCGGCGCACCGACGCCGGGTCGGGCTGCGGGCGGTCGATGTGCCAGGTGCGCTCGCGGAAGAGGTCGACCGGCCAGTCGTACGCCTCGGCCTGGACGTCCTGGGGCAGGCACAGGGTGACCGCGCCGGTCTCGGCGGGGTCGGTGAGCACCCGCAGCGCGGCCAGGGCGGCCGGGACGAGCTGCTCGGGCCGGGCCACGCGGTCCCAGTACTTGGAGACCGGGCGCAGGGCGTCGTTGACGGTGACGTCGCCGCCGCGGGTGTCCTCCAGCTGCTGGAGGACGGGGTCCGGGCCGCGGGTGGCGAACATGTCGCTGGGCAGCAGCAGGACCGGCAGCCGGTTGGTGGTGGCCAGGGCGGCTCCGGTGACCATGTTGGTGGAGCCGGGGCCGGTGGAGGCGGTGCAGGCGAAGGTCTGCAGCCGGTCGCGCATCTTGGCGAAGGCGGCCGAGGCGTGCACCATGGCCTGCTCGTTGCGGGCGGGGTAGTAGGGCAGGTCGGCCTCTCCGGTGGTGGCGGCCTGGAGCAGGGCCTGGCCCAGCCCGGCCACGTTGCCGTGGCCGAAGATGCCCCACACGCCGGGGATGAGGCGCTGCCGTTCGCCGTCGCGCTCGCTGTACTGGGCGGCGAGGAAGCGCACGAGGGCCTGGGAGGTGGTCAGGCGGACGGTGTCGGTGGCGCCCATCACTCCCCCTCTCCGGCGCTTTCGGCGTCCTCCGCGCCGTCGGCGCGGTTCGGGGTCGGCCCGTCGGCGGTGCACAGCGGTAGGCGGGGGTCCATCTCCTGGTGCTCCCAGGTGGCACGGACCCAGCCGTGGGCGGGGTCGTCGCAGATGCGCCAGGCGCGCTCCTCACCGGGACCGGCCATCACGTTCAGGTAGTACAGGTCGTAGCCGGGGGCGGCCATCGACGGTCCGTGCCAGCCGTGCGGGATGGTGACCACGTCACCGGTGCGCACCTCGGCGAGCACGTCGATCGGGCGGTCCTCGGTGCCGTAGACCCGCTGGTAGGCCACGCCCGGCCCGCCGGGGCCGGAGCCGACCTCGAAGTAGTAGATCTCCTCCAGCTCGCACTCCGTCCCGGTCGCCTCGTCGTGCTTGTGCGGCGGGTAGGAGGACCAGTTCGACTCGGGGGTGAGCACCTCGCAGGCGATGAGCCGGTCGGCCTCGAAGGCCTGCGGGGTGCAGAAATTGTTCACCTGGCGGCTGGACTGGCCCGCGCCGCGCAGCTCGACCGGCACGNGAGCCGCCCCCCGCCGCTCGCACCGCGCGGACGGCAGGGCGAACCTGCCGCCCCCGGCGCTGGTGACGGTTGCGGCGGCGTCACGGGGCACATAGGCGAAGTCGGTGACGCGGGAGAACACGTCGGGGCGGCCGACGAGGTCGAAGCGCTCGCCTCCGCACTCCACCGTGCAGGAGCCGTTCAGCGGAAGGACCAGGGTCTCGGCGTCGCCGGTGGAGAACTCGGCGCTCCGGCCGGGGGCCAGCTCCAGCACCTTGAGGCCGGAGTAGCCCCACCCGGCGGAGAAGGGGGTCACGACCGCGGCGTAGGGGCCCTGCGCGGTCGCGCCCGCGGGGACATGGTGGTTCGCGGTCATCGGCGGCCTCCGGGCACGTTCTGCCTCCTCGGTCGTGGTTCGCGCCCCGGGACCGGATCCGGTCCGGGGCGTGGTGCGGCCGCCGGGGCGTGTCGCGCTCTCACAGCAGCCCCACGGCGGTGTCGACGGCCCCGACGACGTCGTCGTCGGCGGGGTAGAGCAGGGAGCGCCCGACGGTCAGGCCCTTGACCGTGGGCAGTTTCAGGGCCTCGGCCCAGCGGGTGTAGGCGGCGTCGGGGTCGGCGGACACCTCGCCGCCCAGGAGCACGACCGGCAGGGTCGACGCGGCGACCACGCGCTCCATCTCGTCGACGACGGGCAGCTTGAGCCAGGTGTGCGCGGTGGTGCGGCCCAGGCCGGAGCCGATGGCCACCGACCGGGCGACGGCGTCGGGCGACAGGTCGTTGCGGACCGCCCCGTCGACGGTGTGCGAGATGAACGGCTCGACCATGGCCGTCAGCCCGGCGGTGTTGAGCTCGTCCACGGCGCGCGCGCAGGCCTCCATGGTGTCGGCGGTGCGCGGGTCGCCGTAGTGCAGGCGGAGCAGCATCTTGCCGCCCTCGAACCGCATGGCCCGCAGCCCGGCGGCGTCGTATCCGGTGAACCGGTCGTCGATCTCCCAGGCGGCGCCGGTCAGGCCGCCGCGGTTCATCGAGCCGATGGCGGTCCTGCCCTCCAGAGCGCCCAGCAGCAGCAGGTCCTCAAGGATGTCGGCGGTGCCGAGCACCCCGGTGACGCCGGGCCGGGCCAGCGCCGCGCACAGCCGGTCGAGCAGGTCGGCGCGGTCGGCCATGGCCATGGGGCGGTCCCCGGAGCGCAGCGCGCCGCGCGCGGGGTGGTCGGCGGCGATGATCATCGCCTTGCCGTGCTCGCCCAGCGGGGAGGCGGGGCGGGTCCGGGCGGCGGCGGCCTCGGCGATGGCCTCGGGCCGCTCGACGCGCGTCGCGGCCAGCTCGCGCAGGGTGTCAGCGCGCATCGGCCGCCTCCTCCATCCGGGCCTCGACCTCGTCGGACGTGGGCATGGCGTCGGAACAGGACAGGCGGGAGGCGACGATCGCCCCGGCCGCGTTGGCGAAGCGCATGGTGCGCCCGGTGTCCCAGCCGGCGAGCAGGCCGTGGCAGAGCGCGCCGCCGAAGGCGTCGCCCGCGCCCAGGCCGTTGACCACCTCCACCGGCACCGGCGGCACGGTGGTGCGGCCGGAGGCGTCGGAGGCCATGACCCCGGCGGGACCCTGCTTGACCACGGCCAGCGAGACGCCGAAGCGGTCGTGGGCGGTGTCGGCGGCGGCCCCGGGGTCGCGGGTGCCCACGGCGGTCTCCCACTCGTCGAGGTTGCCCGCGGCGACGGTGGTGTGCGGGAGCGCCTCGGCGATCCAGCGCCGGGCCTGTTCGCGGGACTCCCAGAACATGGGGCGGTAGTCCAGGTCGAGGACGGTGGTGCCGCGGCGGCCGCGGGCGCGCAGCGCCTCCAGGGTCGCGGTGCGGCTGGGCTCGGCGCACAGTCCGGTGACGGTGACCCAGAGGACGTCGGCCGCGCCGATCGCGTCCAGGTCCAGCTCCTCGGGGCGGATCTCCAGGTCGGGGGCCTTGGGGGTGCGGCCGTAGAAGTACAGCGGGAAGTCGTCGGGCGGGAAGATCTCGCAGAAGGTCACCGGGGTGGCGGCGCCGGGGACCGGGGCGGCGTAGCGCGCGTCGACGCCGTAGGAGTCGAGCGCCTCGCGGACGAAGCGGCCGAAGGGGTCGTCCCCGGTGCGGGTGACCACCGCGGTGCGGCGCCCGTGGCGGGCGGCGGCCACGGCCACGTTCGTCGGGCTGCCGCCGAGGAACTTGGCGAAGGAGCGCACGTGCTCCAGGCCGACGCCGACCTGTTCAGGGTAGATGTCGACGCCCACGCGGCCCATGGTGACGACCTCGAACGGGTCGCCGTCGGGCCGGCGGTCAGTGGGACTCAACTCGGACCTCCGTCGGTCGCGGCGGACGCCGGTGCGTCCGCCCTGGTCGTGGCGGTCTCCGGACGGCGGCTCCCCCGGTGGGGCTCGCACACTCCGATATTCCCCTGTGGTGGGCCGCGTCCCAGAGGGATGACCGGTGATCAGCCATGGCGGCCCCCTCCCCGAGGTCCGTGCAAAGGCGCGGCTCCATGTCGCGCCGCCGGATCGGGGTTCATGCGGCGACCGCCTCCTCGCGCACCTCGGCCAGGCGCACGGGGCGGCCCATGCGCATCGAGCGGTCGGCGGCGTCGGCGATGAGCACGGCCTCCAAGGCATCGGCGACGGTGCACGGGCTGGGGCCGCCCTCCGCGGCCATGCGCAGGAAGGCCGCGATCTCGGCCTCGTAGGCGGGCGTGAAGCGGGACCAGAACTCCTGCCACGGCCGCCCTTCCGGGAAGGCGGCGCCGGGCTCGGCGGAGACGAGGGCGGTGCGGTCGTCCAGGCCCACGGCGATGGTTCCGAGGGTCCCCGCCACCTCCATGCGCACGTCGTACCCGGCGCCGTTGTAGCGCGAGCCCTGCAGGGTGGCCAGGGTGCCGTCGTCCAGGCGCATCACGGCGGCGCTGGTGTCGACGTCCCCGGCCTCGGCGAAGTAGGCGGCGCCGCGGTTGGCGCCGTAGGCGTGCACCTCCTCGACCTCGCGGCCGGTGACCCAGCGCAGGATGTCGAAGTCGTGCACGTGGCAGTCGCGGAAGATGCCGCCGGAGGTGGGCACGTACCCGGCGGGCGGCGGTGCGGCGTCGCAGGTCACGGCGTGCACGCGGTGCACGTCGCCGAGCTCTCCGGAGCGGAGGGCCTGCCGGGCGCGGGCGTATCCGGCGTCGAAGCGGCGCATGAGGCCGATGTGCACCAGGGCGCCGGTCCGCTCCACCTCGCGCAGCACCCGCACGGTTCCGGGGACGTCGGGGGCGACCGGCTTCTCGCAGAAGACGGGGGTCCCGGCGCGCACGCCGCCCAGGATCAGGTCGGGGTGGGAGGCGGTGGCGGAGGCGACCACCAGGGCGTCGACGGCGCCGGGCGCGAGCAGGTCCTCGGGGGAGGCGGCGGGGCGCGCCCCGGCGACGGCGCCCGCGACCGCGGCGGCGCGCCCCGGGTCGATGTCGGCCACCAGCACCTCGTCCACCTCGGGGCGCGCGGCGACGGCCGCGGCGTGCGAGGCTCCGATCCGGCCGGCGCCGACGAGTCCGATGCGCATGTGCCGCCTCCTTACCGGATCCGGGCCCCTGTGGCCCGGGACACAGGGGCCGGTCCCCTGGGTCACGTCTGGGGAGATTTCTACGCCTCGTTGACCTGCATGTCAATAGTATGTCTAGACATATACACTTCCTCATCTGCCATCAACAGGACGGAGCCGTAGACTGGAAGGGCGGGCGAGCGCGTCCCATCGCGGGACACGCGCCCCTCCCGCGCCGACCGCACCCGTCCCCCGACCGATCGGAACCGCGTGGCCCAATCGCAGCCGCAGGTGGCTCTCGACCGCACCAGCCCGGTGCCGCTGTACTTCCAGCTGGCCCAGGAACTGGAACGGCGCATCCGTGAAGGCGAGATGCCCCCGGGGACCCGCCTGGAGAACGAGATCGTGCTCGCCGACCGGCTCGGGCTGTCCCGCCCGACGCTGCGCCGCGCCATCGAGTACCTGGTCGACCAGGGGCTGCTGGTGCGCAAGCGCGGGGTCGGCACCCAGGTGGTCACCCCGCGCGTGCGGCGCCCGGTGGAGCTGTCCAGCCTCTACGACGACCTGGTGCAGGCCGGGCAGCGCCCGTGGACGGAGGTGCGCGAGCTGAGCGTGCGCCCGGCCCCGGAGTCGGTCGCCCGGGCGCTGGAGGTGGACCCCGGTACGGACGTGTACGTCCTGGAGCGCCTGCGCCATGTGGGGGACGAGCCGCTGGCACTGATGCACAACTACCTGCCGCTGGGGCTGGTGGAGCTGACCCGCGAGACGCTGGCGGACACGGGGCTGTACCGGCTGCTGAGGACGGCGGGCGTGACGCTGAAGATCGCGTCCCAGAGCATCGGCGCCCGGGGGGCGACCGCCGCCGAGGCCAAGGCCCTCGGCGAGACCAAGGGGACCCCGCTGCTGACCATGGACCGCACGGCCTACGACGACATCGGCCGCGTGGTGGAGGTCGGCTCGCACGTCTACCGGGCGTCGAGGTACTCCTTCGAGCTGACCCTCACGAGCTGACCCCCGCCCCCGGCCCGGGGAATGGCCCGGACGGCGGACCGCGGGCCGTCGCCCATGGGCGGCGACCACCTCCCGGACGCCCGCACCGCCGCCGAGGAGGCTCGGCGGTTCGAGGCCCCCACCGGGAAGCGCCCCGGGGAACGTGCGGAGCCGCTCTTCGAGGCGGCCGGTGCGTGGGCCCTGTCCGGCGGCCACACGGCGGTCGGCTTCCCCTTCTGACCGGCTCCGGTCCCCTGCCGGGGGCCGACCGGGTGGCCGGATCTCGACCCGGGCTTGGCGCGGGGCCGTGGTGGGCATTGCCCGCCGCGGCCTAACTTCGTGACTGCGGGTCACCTACCGTTACCGTTTGGAGGAGCGATGACCACGGCCGACGTCGACATCGCGGGGGCCATCGACGCCGCCGCCGACCGGATCCAGGACAAGGTCGTCGGCTGGCGGCACGACATCCACCGCCATCCCGAACTGTCCAACCGCGAGGAGCGCACCGCCGCGCTCGTCGCCGACCACCTGCGTTCGACCGGCCTGGACGAGGTGCGCACCGGCATCGCCGGGCACGGGGTGGTCGGGGTGCTGCGGGGCGGGCGCCCCGGCGAACGGGCGGCCGCGCTGCGCGCGGACATCGACGCCCTGCCGGTGAAGGAGGCCTCCGGGGTGGACTTCGCGTCGACCGTGGTCGACCGGGACTACCCGGGCGGCCCGTTCCCCGTCGCCCACGCCTGCGGGCACGACTGCCACACCGCCATGCTCATGGGTGCGGCGGAGGTCCTGGCCGGACTGCGCGAACACCTGCCCGGGTCGGTCGTGTTCATCTTCCAGCCCGCCGAGGAGGGCCCGCCGGTGGACGAGACCGGCGGCGCGCGGGCGATGGCCGGCGACCCCTCCCTGGCCGACCCGGTGCCGACGATGGCCTTCGGCATGCACGTCGCACCGCTTCCCGCGAACACCGTCGGGTACGGCAGCGGCAACACCTACGCCGCCTCCTGCGTGATCAGGATCCGCATCGACGGCAAGCAGGTGCACGGGTCCACGCCCTGGGAGGGAACCGACCCCATGCCGGCCGCCGCCGACACGATCTCGGCGCTCGGGCAGGTGTACCGGCAGATCCCGGCGACGTCCCCGGTGACCGTCTCCATCGGGCACGTGGAGGACGTGGGCCGGTTCAACATCATCGGCGGGAAGGTCACCCTGTGGGGCACCATCCGGTGCCTGATCCAGTCGGACATGAACACCGTGCAGGACCACATCCGGCGCACCGCCGACCACATGGCGCGGGCGTACGGGTGCACGGCGACCACCGAGTTCCTGCAGAACGTGCCGCCGGTGCACAACACGCCGGAGTGGGTGGACGCTGCCCTGCCCACGCTGCGGCGCGTCGCGGGCGCGCAGAACGTCCACGAGACGCCGCCGGGGCTGCCCTACGACGACGTCTCGGAGTTCATCGACCGCTTCGGCGGGCTGTACGTGAACCTCGGCTGCCAGGACCTGCGGTACCGCGACGACGGGACGATGGAGGCGGTGCCCGGCGGGCGCGGGATGGTCTTCAACCACAACCCGGCCTTCTACACCGACGACTCCGTCCTCAAGACGGGCGTGCGCCTGCACGCCAACGTCGCCGTCGACCACCTGTCGGAGCGGCTGGGGGTGGGCCGCTGAGGGCGGCCGGTCGAACACCGGGAGTCCGCCGACGGCGGACACGAGCGGGAGGCGGCGTATCCCCTCGCCCCGGTGGATCCGCGCCCTGGCGGCCGCAGGCCAACGGCAGGGGTGAGCGCTTCCACCAGCCCCTGCTCCAGGAGTGGGCCTCACGCCCGCCCCTACGGGTCGGGCGCAGAGTGCCGTCACAAGGGCGTCCGTGTCCGTCCTCGCACACTGCCCCCGGGCGCCCTCCGCCGTGTCCGCAGCCGGGTCAGTCAGTGACGTCCCATCAGCGCCTTAGACCCGGTCGTCCTTCACCAGGGCGAGCAGGCCCGGAAACCGCTGGTCGAGTTCCTCCTTGCGGAGGACGACCTCACGCCGGTTGCCGAGGTCGATGCTGGAGACGAGCCCCGACTCACGAAGCACCTTGAAGTGGTGGCTGAGCGTGGACTTCGCCACGGGCAGCTCGAACGACCAGCAGGTGCGAACCGTTCCGACGGGCTCGTTGAGCAGGTCGGAGACCACCTTCCGCCGGGACGGATCGGCCAACGCCGCGAAGATCCGGCCCAGGTCCAGTTCATCCATCGTCGGCTCGGGCGCTTCTCCCGCCATGCCACCTCCCAGGTTCGCCTCACATGGTACCTGGACGCCGCACGCATGGTAGGTTCGCCACTCATCGAACGTGCGTAAGATAGGGAACCTTCGGAGATGAACAATCCGACCGGACGGCAGCGTGCCGTCGTGGGCACGGTGGTCCTGACGGCGGTCACACTCGTCCCCCTGGGCCTGTCCGGAACCGCGGTCGCCCTGCCGGGCATCGCGGACGGCCTGGGCACCGCCCCCGGCCCCCTCCAATGGGTCGTGAACGGCTTCAACATCGCCTTCGCGCTGTCCACGCTCGTCTGGGGAGCGTCGACGGGCCGACTCGGCCACGGGAACACGCTGCGCCTGGGCATCCTGCTCTACCTCGGAGCTTCCGCCCTGTGCGCGGTCGCCCCGAGCGTCGCGGTCGTCGCCGGCGGTCGCACCCTCGCGGCGGTCGGCGGAGCCGCGATCTTCACCTCGGGGTCGGCGCTGATCTCGACGATGTTCTCCGGCGCGCATCGGGCCAGGCTCTTCTCCCTCTACGGATCGGCCATCGGGCTGGGGCTCGCGCTCGGCCCCAGCGCCGCGGGCGCCCTCATCACGCTCGCCGGATGGCGCGGCATGTACGGCGCCCACACCGCCCTGCTCGCGCTCGCCCTCGCCGGCACGGCGGCCATCGCCGCACCGCCGCGCACCACGGCGCAGCGGAGCGAAGAAGGGCTGCGCGCCCTGTGGAACCGCGGCTTCATCATCTGCTGCATCGTGACCATGGCCGGATCGGTCGGGTTCGTGACGCTCCTGACCTACCTGCCCACCGCCTACAGCGCGCTGTTCGCCCTGGACAGCGGCCGCGTCGGCCTCTTCATGCTCGCCCTGAGCGTGCCGGTCCTCCTCGGTCCGGTGGCGGGGAACCGGCTGGCCGCCGCGATCGGCGCCGCGCGGGTGAACCTCGTGGGCCTCACCCTGCTCCTGGCCGGGGTCGCGGGGCTCCTCCTGGTCACGCCGCACGGCGCGCCCACCGGCGTTGTCCTGCCGTCGCTGCTGGTGGGCACGGGTTTCGGGCTGACCCTCGGACTCGTCGACGGTGAGGCGACCGCGACCGTCCCGCCCGCGGCGGCCGGTGCCGCCGCCGGGGTCCTCAACTTCTTCCGTATGGGGAGCGAGGCCGTCTTCGTCGCCGTCTACGGCCTCACCATGACCACCACCATCGCCCGGCGGATTCCGGACACCGACCTCGCCGGGCGCGTGCTCAGCGGTGTCGGCGGGACCGCGCACCGGGAGGTGTTCGCCGACGCGTTCCACCTGACCGTAGCGGTGCTGGCCCTCCTCATCCTCACGATGCTCATCGCGGTCGCCTGGCTCACCGCGGTCCGGAACCGGGCGGGCGAGGCGACCGCGACCGCGTCACCCGAGCGGAGGCTCACCCCGTCGGAATGACGCGTCGGGGCATCACGGGCCTGCACCCCCCGTGCACGGTGTCCCGGCGGCCGGTGGCGGGCGGCGGGAGACGAAGCGCGCCCGTTCAGGCGGTGAAGCCCGCGTCCACGTAGACCGCCGTTCCGGTGGTGGCGCGTCCGCCGGGCCCCGCCAGGAACGCGACGGTCTCGGCCACCTCCTCCGGGCGGAAGTAGCGGCCGAGCGCGGTGATCCCGCTGATGGTCCCGGCCATCGGGCCGTCGGCCGGGCTCGTCTCGGTGTCGGTCGGGCCGGGAACCACCAGGGCCGACGTGATCCCGCGCGGGCCGCCCTCCCGGGCCAGGCCCTTGGTCAGGCCGACCATGGCGGACTTGGTCATCGAGTACAGGGTCAGGCCGGGGAACGGCAGCCGCTCCGAGACGTTGCTGCCCAGGTTGATGATCCTGCCGCCCTCGCCCATGTGGCGGAGCGCCTCGCGGGCCACCGCGAACGGCGCCTCGACGTTGGCGGCGACCGCACGGTCCAGGTCCTCGTCGGTGACCTCCTCGGTCGCCCCCATCATGAAGGCGGCCGCGTTGTTGACGAGGATGTCCAGGCGCCCGAAGGCGTCGGCGGTGCGGCGCCCCGCCGCGGTGGCGGCGCCGAGGTCGGCGGCGTCGGCACGGATCGCGAGCGCCCGTCGGCCGACGGCCTTGACCCGGTCGACGACCTGGGCGGCGCGCTCCTCGCGCTCGCGGTAGGTGATGGCGACGTCGGCCCCGAGTTCGGCGAGGCGGACGGCCGTGGCGCCCCCGATCCCGCGGCTGCCACCGGTGACGAGCGCGGCGGCCCCGAGGAGGGGCAGGTGGTTCGTGTCGGTGTCCGGTGTGGTGTTCATGTGTTCGATCCTGCCGGGAAGCGCGCCGGTGTACCGGCAGGAATCGGACGCGGCACAAGGGACGCGGTGGCCGATAACCGCTGGCGCAGCGTTCGGGGTCTCCCGGCGCCGTCCATGGCCCCGGCCCCTGCTCCGTCCCCGTCGCCCCGTCCGCGGGGAGGTCACCGCGCCGGGGACACGGCTGCCGTCCCCTGCCGGACCAGCGCCTCGGCGAAGTCCAGGGCCGGGCCCTGCGGGTCGAGGTGGAGGAGTTCTGTCCGGTGGACCAGCCTCGGCTCGGTGACCGGGGACTCGGCCACGTCCCGCAGGCGTCCACGAGGCACGAGCGCCACCCCGTGTCCGGCTCCGACCAGGGCCTCCAACGCCCCGGCGTCCCCGCCGTCCAGGCGCAGGGCCACCCGCGGGGAGGCGTTGGGGTCCGCGTCGCGCAGCACCTCCAGCGGCACGGTGACCCCCGGCGCGTCGATCCACAGTGCGTCCACGAGACCGGCCAGGCGCACCCCGCCCCGTCCCGCCAACGGGTGCGCGGCCGACAGGGCGACCGCCAGCGGCCGCTCGGACACCGGCTCCGTCCGCAGCGCCTCCCGCCCGCCCTCCCCCGTGCCCAGGCGCAGCGGGTCGCTCGGCGCGGCCACGCCGTCGACCAGCCCCACGTCGAACTCCCCGGAGGCGACGCCTTCGACCACCGCCGGGAGCGGCACCGTGCATACGGCCGCCTCCAGCCGGGGTTCGGCCGCGCGCACCTCCGCCAGGGCCTGCGCCGCGGCCGCCCCGAACGCCCCCGGGCAGGCCGCCACCGCCAGGCGGAGCAGCCCCGGCTCACGCGCCCGCGCCGCGTCCGTGCGGGCGGCGTCCAACCGCAGCAGGATCGGCCCGGCGTGCTCCAACAGGCGCGCGCCCGCCTCGGTCGGCTCCACCGGGCGGCGCCGCAGCACGGCCGTGCCCAGGTCCTTCTCCAGCGCCGCCACCTGCTGGGAGACCGCCGACTGGGTGTAGCGCAGCTCCTCGGCCGCCGCCGAGAACGACCCCAGCCGGGCGACCGCGGCGAAGGTCCGCAGCCATTGGGCGTTCAGCGGGTCGCGGCCGCCCCGCGCTGCGCGATCGCGATCGCTTATCGAGGTATCCGGGATCATCGTTGGATCTTCTCACCCCTGACGGGCGATGCTCTCCCCATGCTCCGAGACGCCACTCCGGGCCCGGCCCTGCCGAGCGCCCGCATCGCCCTGGTCGCCGACCGCTCCCCGCACGTGCGCGCCCACACCCGTGTCCCGGCCCTGCTGGAGGGCCTTCGGCGGCACGAGGGCCTGCTCGCCGACGCCTACTGGATCTCCACCGAGGAGGCCGCCGACCCGCGCATCGAGAGGTTCGACGGCATCTGGCTCCTCCCCGGCAGCCCCTACCGGAGCGAGGAGGGCGCGCTCGCCGCCGTCCGCGCCGCCCGCACCCAGGGGGTGCCCTTCCTCGGCACGTGCGGCGGCTTCCAGCACGCGCTCCTGGAGTTCGCCCGCGGGGTGTGCGGCCTGGCCGACGCCCGGCACGCCGAGTCCGACCCCGGGGCCGCGCGGCCGCTGATCGCCCCGCTCGCCTGCTCCCTGGTGGGCCAGGAGGGGCGGGTCCGGTGCGCGCCGGGCTCGCTCGCCTCCCGGGTCCTGGGGACGGAGCCCCGGGTGGAGCGGTACCAGTGCTCCTACGGCCCGGCCCCCGACACCCACGAGCGGCTCGCCGGGCACGGGCTGCGGTTCACCGGCCACAACGACGACGGCCACGCCCGCGTCGCCGAGCTGGACGGCCACCCGTTCTTCCTGGCCACCCTGTTCCAGCCGGAGCTGGCCAAGGACCCGCGCCCGCACCCCGTGGTGCGCGCCTTCGCCGAGGCGGCCGCCGCACGGGCGGGCGAGCGGGCCGCCGTCCCCGGCCCGGTCCGCTGACCCCTCCGGGCCCCGGCGCCCGGCCCACGGCCGGGCGCCGGCCGGGACACCGCCACCCGCGCCCGCGTCCCACCGCCCCTCAGCGGGACGGCGGTCCCGCCGGTTCCGACCGCCCCCGGGTCCGGCGCTCGATCTCGGCGATCAGGCGCTCCTCGGCGTCCGCCCCCGGGGCGACCTTCGGCAGGCGGGCCATCATCGCCAGCCCGGCGATCCACCACGCCCCGACGATCACCCACTCCCAGGGCCACACCAGCGCGGCGGGCATGCCCGGCAGGTAGAGCGCCAGCAGCCCGAAGCTCAGCACCAGCGCCGCGACGCCGACCGCCGGGCCCGCCGCGGTGCGGAACGGGCGCTCCATGCCCGGTTCGCGCCGCCGCAGGACCAGGAAGGAGACGGCGACCACGATGTAGGCGACGACGATGTTCACGCCGCCCGCGTCCACCAGCCACACCAGCATCGGCCGGCCGAACAGCGGGGCCAGCACCGACAGCGCGCCGATGAACAGCAGTGCGTTGCCGGGGGTGCGGAAACGGGGGTGCAGGCGCCCGAACCAGGCGGGGACCATGCGGGACTCGGCCATGGCGTACAGCAGGCGGCTACCCCCGATCAGGAACGCGTTCCAGCTGGTGAGCAGCCCGGCCAGGCCCCCGGCGACCAGCAGGTTGCCCATGGCGGGGCTGTTCCACAGCGCCGCCATGGCGTCGGCCGAGGCCAGGTCGGCGGCGGTCAGCTCCTCCGGGCCGAGCGCGGCCCCGGAGGTGAGCATGATCATCACGTACCAGGCGGCCGCGCAGGCCACCGAGACCACGAGCAACCGGCCGACCTGCCGGAACGGCAGCCGGATCTCCCCGGCGGACTGGGGGATCACATCGAACCCGACGAACAGGAACGGCACCGCCACCAGGACCGTGAACATGCCCGCCACGCCGCCGGTGAACAGCGGCTCCATGGTGGACGCGGAGCCCCCGACGGCGGCTCCGGCGACCATGGCCGCGCCCGCCGCCAGCAGGAACAGCACGGCGATGGTCTGGAAGACCCCGGCGGGGCGGATGCCGATGTAGTTCACGCCGGTCATCACCGCAGCGGCCAGGACGCCGACCGCGACCTGGGCGGCGGACACGTCGTAGTCGGCGACGGTCCACAGGTGCCCGGCGTCCATCGCGCCGGGGAACAGGTAGCCGAGGGTCTGCGGGACGGCGACGGCCTCGAAGGCGACGACGGAGACGTAGCCGAGCACCATCGCCCAGGAGGCGGTGAAGGCGCCCCGGGCGCCGAGCGCACGCAGCGCGTAGTGGTGTTCGCCGCCCGCCCGGGGCATGGCCGCGACCAGCTCGGCGTAGGTGAGCCCGACCAGGGCGATGACCACGCCGCCGAGGACGAAGGCGAACGCGGCTCCGAGGCTTCCCGCGGCGTCGATGAAGTCGCCGGTCAGCACGATCCAGCCGAAGCCGATCATGGCGCCGAAGGCCAGCGCGAGCACGTCGCCGCGGCCGAGGACCTTCAGGAAGCCGTCCTGTCCCGCTGCGGGCGGCCCGGCCGACCCGCCGGGCGCTCCAGGCGCGCCGGAGGGGCCGGGGGATGCGGGGGCTCCTGGGGAGTCAGGGGTGTTCGGGGCGTCCGACATGGAGGTCCCCTCCGTCTCAGGGGGTAGGGACGGTGATCAGGGGACCTTTAAACCACCGCCGCGGGGGAGTGATCAAGGTCCCGAAACGGCGCAATATGCGCGAACGTATGTCCGTGGTGCACAACGGACGTCATCGGGACGGCCCGGACGGCCCCCTGCGTCCACCCGGTGCGCAGCGGGCCGCCCGGACGGCGGTGGGCAGGGTCCGATGTGCCGCCGAACCGTGGGGCGGCGTCCGGTGTGCCGCCGGAGAGGCGGGGGTAGGGACGGCCGCATGGGACGCTTCCCGACGACCGCCCTTCTCGCCGGAGCCCTCCTCGCGGCCGCCGCGTGCACCGGACCGGAGCCCTCCCCGCCCGCCGCGCCCGAGGGCGGCACGAGCACTCCGGCCGACGCGCCCGACACCGCGGACACGGCGCCCACGGGGGAGGCGGAGGACGGTGCGGCGCAGGACCATGACTTCCCCGACGTCGTCGACGTGACCGTCACCCAGGGGGACGCGGGGTACGACTTCGCCGTCACCATCAGCTCCCCTTATGACACGCCCGAACGGTACGCCGACGGATGGCGGGTGCTGGGGCCGGACGGCACCGTTTTCGGCGAGCACGTGCTGGCCCACGACCATGCGGACGAACAGCCCTTCACGCGGACCCAGCGCGGCGTGGACATCCCGGACGGCACGGACGAGGTGACCGTCGAGGCCCGGGACAGCGCCAACGGATACGGCGGCGAGACGATGACGGTCGCCCTGCCGTAACGGCGCCATATCCCTCCGGGCCGACGGCTCCCCGTCGGCTTCGGACCCCTTCGCCAGGCCGCGAGGAGGGGGGGTCGGCGCCCCGTGCGGCAGCGTCGTCGAATGGCGGGCGTGTGCGTGGTCGCCGTGATCGGCGGCGACGGAGTGAGCAGGACGGTTTCCCTACCCCACCCGCCGGGCGGCGGGTTCCTCGCGGTCCGGGAAGACGACGGCACAGCGGGTACCCAGCCCACCGGCCCCGTCCGGAATGCAGGGAAAAGGGCAGCGACGACAGAGGCGGGCGGCCCAGGGCCGTGAACGGGGTACCAGCCGAGCCGCCCACCCGTGCCGCGGGCTCGGCCGATGGCGAGCATGGCCCGGGGCCCCTACGCCCACCGCCCCCGGCATCGACCGCCGAGAGGGACAGGGGCCGAGGGCTCGGGCGTGTTCCTCGGATCAGGCCCTACTACGCGGCGCCCAGGCACGGCCCTCGCCGCGTTCTCATCGGTCGACAGCGCGCCCAGGCCGACTCCTCCTGCATTTCGGGAGCACAGCGGCCTTGCGATGACCGCCCCTGGACGCCGCTCGCTACGGACCCGACCCGAGAAACTCGCCTAGATCGCCGCTGCGTGCAGGGCCGGGGCGGTGCGTATCCCCCGGCGTTCGGAGTCGCATCCGAGCAGGACTCGGGCGATGGCCACGCGGACGAGTTCGGCGTCGGTGAGCAGCCGGGGACGCCCCCGGCGGGCCGGTTTTCGGGCGGAGGGCAGGGCGTGGCCGTCCAGATGGACGTAGAGTGCGGTCAGACCATGGGCGCCCTTCGCCGTGTCCGCAGCCGGTTCAGCGATCGCCCGTCGACGATCTAGCGGGGCCTCCGGCGGGGGGCGCGGGAGGTGCGCCCTACGCCGCGGAATCTCTGCGGCGGTTCCTCCCTGGCCAGCAGCGCGGCGCCGACCAGGCCCGCCTCGTTGCCGAGCTGCGCCCGGACGATCCTCGCCTCGGGGCGGTACCCCCGCCCCGTCAGGTGCCTGCGGTAGGCCGTGCGCGCCGGGCCCAGGAGCAGGTCGCCGCATTCGGACACCCCGCCGCCGATCACGAACACCTCCGGGTCGAAGGCGGCCGCCAGGTCGGCCAGGCCCTTGCCCAGCCACCGGCCGACGTCCTCCAGCACCTCCACGCACGCGCGGTCGCCCTCCGCCGCCAGCTCGGCGACGAGTGGGCCGGTGATGCGCGACGGGTCGCCGCCGACCGCCTGCAGCAGCCCGCGGGCCACCGGCGAGTCGGCCGCCGCCAGCTCGCGCGCCTCGCGGGTGACCGCGTTGCCGCTGGCGTACTGCTCCCAGCACCCCCGGTTGCCGCACTCGCAGCGGTGCCCGTCCTGCACCACCGCCATGTGCCCGAACTCCCCGGCGATGCCGTGCCGCCCCCGGTACAGCGCCCCGTCCAGCACCACGGCGCCGCCGATGCCGGTGCCCAGGTTCACCACCACCGCGTCGGAGGACCCGCGCCCGGCGCCCAGCCGCATCTCCGCCCAGGCCGAGGCGTTGGCGTCGTTCTCCACCGCCACCGGCAGCCCCAGGCGGGCGGTCAGGGCGGTGCGCAGCGGCTCCCCGCGCCACGACAGGTGCGGGGCGAACAGCACCGAGGAGCGGCTCCGGTCGACGAACCCGGCCGCGCCCACGCCGACCGCGGTCACCGGGTACTCCCGGCGCAGCTCGTCGACGACCCCGGCGATGGTGTCCTCGACCACCTTGGGGCTCTTGCTGCGGTTGGGGGTCTGCGCGCGCCCGCGGGCCAGCACCCGCCCCGCCGGGTTGACCACCCCTGCGGCGACCTTGGTGCCCCCGATGTCGACGCCGATGACGAGCCCGCGCCGACGCCCCCTGCTTCTCAGTGCCATGGCCTGCCCACTTTACCGCCGCCGCACCCCCGGTCGGGCCGTTGGTCCTGATGTGCACTTGTCTTGACAAGGCCCGGTGCGCTGCCGACCTTCCGTCAGCGCTGGGGCGCCCATCACAGCTCCGTGTGGGGCGTCCGACAGCGCCGCGCCCCCACCCATGAACCCGCTCCGGCCGGAGCCC
Source organism: Nocardiopsis chromatogenes YIM 90109 (assembly GCF_000341185.1). Classification (GTDB taxonomy): domain Bacteria; phylum Actinomycetota; class Actinomycetes; order Streptosporangiales; family Streptosporangiaceae; genus Nocardiopsis_A; species Nocardiopsis_A chromatogenes. The sequence goes on along the minus strand of NZ_ANBH01000048.1, from coordinate 37,061 downwards.
TGACCCGACGAACCCATCCGCCGACACCTCGCGGTGGGCCCGGCCCTCCCGCCCCGTTGGCGGCGGGGGGCGGCACCACCACTGCGTTCTTCCCGCTCGCGGTGGCGGGGCCGGGGGCGATCGCGTTCGCCCGGTCCGGCATCCCCCAGACCCGCGGCCGCTCCCTGGAAGGGATCGAGGACGGCCTGCGCGCCGCGGGCGGTGCCCCGGAGCGCGGGGGCCTCCGCGGGCGGGGGGAGGACGGCGGCGGGTCCCCCAAGGCAGCGGCACGGTTCCCCGGCCCTCGGCCGCGCCCCGTCCCCGACCCCGCGCGCGGCGCGCCGGATTCGGCCGGATTCGCCCGGACCAGCCGGGCCTGCGCACATAGGATGACCGGGTCCGCGCAGGAAGGGGCCGAATGCGTTCGATCAGGGGCAACCCGTGGGCCGTCCTCGCCGCCCTGTGCCTGGGGTTCTTCATGACCCTGCTGGACCTGACGATCGTCAACATCGCGATCCCGGACATGATCCGGCGCCTGGGCGCGGCCGCCGACGAGGTCCTGTGGGTGGTCAACGTCTACACCCTCGCCCTGGCGGTCCTGATCATCACCGCCGGGCGGCTGGGCGACCTCTACGGCCAGCGCCGCCTCTTCCTGGTCGGGGTCGCCGCGTTCACCTCCGCCTCGGTGCTGTGCGGGCTGGCCCCCGGCGCCGGATGGCTGATCGCCGCCCGCGCGGTGCAGGGGGTCGGCGCGGCGGTGATGATGCCCCAGACCATGGCCCTGCTGGTGCGGGTCTTCCCGCCGGAGCGGCGCGGCACCGCCATGGGCGTGTGGGGCGCGGTGGCGGGCCTGGCCACGGTCGCCGGGCCGACGCTGGGCGGGCTGCTGGTGACCGCCTTCGACTGGCGGTTCATCTTCTTCGTCAACATCCCCTTCGGTGCGGTCGCCCTGGTGCTGGGGGCGGTGCTCATCCCGCCCGACCCCGAGCCCGAGCGCCGCCCGAGGTTCGACCCCGCCGGGGTGGCGCTGGCCACCGGCGCCCTCGGGCTGCTCGCCTTCGCCCTGGTCGAGGGGGAGCGCTTCGGCTGGGGGACGGTCTACGGGCCGATCAGCATCCCGCTGCTGTTCGCCCTGAGCGCCGTGCTGTTCGCCGCCCTGATCGCGCAGCAGCGCGCACGGCAGGGCCGCGACCCGCTGGTGCCGTTCGGGCTGTTCGCCGACCGCAACTTCAGCCTGATGAGCCTCAACGCCGCCCTGGTGTCGGTGACGATGATCGGGCACTCCCTGCTGTTCACCATCTACCTGCAGTCGGCCCTGGGGATGACCGCGCTGGCGGCGGGGCTGACGATGGCGCCCATGTCGGTGCTGTCCATGGTGGCCGCGCCGGTGGTGGGCCGGTGGGTCGACCGGCTGGGCGGCAAGTACCTGCTGATGGGCGGGTTCGCACTGTTCTGCGGCGGGCTGGGGTGGCTGCTGCTGGGCGCCCGGCCGGACTCGCGGTGGTGGGAGTTCGCGCTGCCGCTGACCCTGATGGGACTGGCGGTGGCCTCGGTGTTCGGGCCGATGAACGCGCTGGCCATGTACCGGGTCGATCCGCGCATGGCCGGGGCCGCCTCGGGGGTGCTCAACACCCTGAGGCAGCTCGGGTCGGTGCTGGGCGGCGCCGTTGTGGGGGCGCTGATGCAGGCGTCGCTGGCGGCGAACACGGTGCGCGAGGCGCGCACGGCCGCCGACGCGCTGCCGCCGGAGCACCGCGAAGCGTTCATCACGGCGGTCGAGCCCGAGCACGGCGCCGGGGTGGAGCTGGGCGGCCCGGCACCGCCGACGCCGCCCGAGGGCATGTCCGGGGCGGCGGCCGACCGCATGGCCGAGCTGGCCGGGCAGGTCTTCTCGCACGCCTTCACCGACACCTTCCGCGAGGTCGGCTGGGTGGCGGTGGGGGCGATGGCCGCCGGGCTGGTGGCCACCGCCTTCTCCCGCAACATGCGCGGGCCGCAGGGCAGGCCCTCCCCCGCGGCGGCGCGGCGGCCGTCACAGGACTGAGCCCTCGTCGGCCCCGGCAGGGCGCCCCGCTCGCACGGAACGGGCGGGGCGCCCCGGGTCGGCGTCCTGTTCGCGGTGTCCGGCCCCCGGTCAGGCGCGGGCGGGGTCCACCAGCGCGGAGACGTCCGCGGGCGGGGCCTCCTCGTAGGGGAAGTGGGTCGCGCCGAGGGCGGGCTCCAGGTCGAAGAGCCAGGCCGCCTTCTCGTCGTACTTGGCGAAGAACGGCTTGCCCACCAGCTCCGGGTCGCGCGCCTGGATGAAGTGGAGCATGAACACCTTCTCACCGGCGATCTCGGTGACGCCGTCCACGCACACCTTGCCCGGTGTGGCCGACATCGACGGGCCGCGCACGGTGCGGGCCAGCCCCGAGACGTTCTTGTAGGCGTCCCGGAAGATGTCGTAGGCGCGGGCCAGCGGCACCGCGAAGTAGTCCTGCGGGCCGGTGTCGCGCTCGACGAACATGTAGTAGGGCACCATGCCCATCCGGAGCTGGGTGCGCCACATGTGCTCCCAGACCTTCGGGTCGTCGTTGATCGTGCGGATCAGCGGCGCCTGGGTGCGGATGATCGCGCCGGTGGAGCGGATCCGCCGCACGGCCTCCTGCACCAGCTCGGGTTCGAGCTCCTTGGGGTGGCTGAAGTGGGCCATGAAGGCCAGGTTCTTCCCGGACGCCTCGACCTTCTCGAACAGCCGCAGCGTGTCGTCGGCGTCCGGGTCGGTGACGAACCGCTGCGGCCAGTAGGCCAGCGCCTTGGTCCCGATCCGGATGGACTCCAGGGTCTCGACCTCCAGCAGCGGCTCGATGTACTTGGAGATCACCCCCTCGCCCATGATCATCGGGTCGCCACCGGTGAAGAGGACACTGGTGACCTGCGGGTTCTCCTTGAGGTAGCGGACCAGGTGGTCCACCTCCCCGGAGGCGAACTTCAGGTCGGGCTCGCCCACGAACTGCGCCCACCGGAAGCAGTAGGTGCAGTAGGCGTGGCAGGTCTGCCCCTGCTTGGGGAAGAACAGCACCGTCTCGCGGTACTTGTGCTGCATCCCCTCCAGCGGGTCCTGCCCGTCGACCTTGGGCACGTTGAGATCCATCTGGCCGGCGGGGTGCGGGTTGAGTTTGGCCCGCACCTCGTTGGCGGCCGCGTTGATCTCCTTCCTCGGCGCGTCCTGGCGCAGAAGATCGGCCATCCGGGCCACGTCCTCGGCGGGCAGCATGTCCGCCTGCGGGAAGACGAGCCGGTAGATCGGATCGTCGGGGGCGGCGTCCCAGTCGATCAGCTCGTCGATGACGTAGCTGTTCACCCGGAACGGCAGCACCGTGGCGACGGCGCGAACGGCGAGCCGCTCGTCCTCGCCGAGGCCGGCCCGCGCCGTCAACTCGTCCAGGTGCTTCGAGGTGTAGGCACGGAAGCGACGTCCCGCGGACGGGGACATAGCCGCGTCTTGCGTCAAGCTCACGCGTCTCCCTTCAGGGTGCGGCAGGCGCCCCGCGGTCGGCAGGGCAGGCCTGATCCGGACGCCCCCGGCAGAGCGGGGGCGCCCGGCGAGATCTCATATCGGTTGTCGGGCCCGGAGTGGTCACCCTCCTGACCAGCGGTCCGATATACCCGATCTTCGCTGATTCTTACCCACTTTCCACAAATCCCCTCCTGACCTCGGACGACCGGGGGCGCCCCGCGCGCCCGGAGCCCCCGAGGCATACGCTTGCCCCGGGGGCGGGCACACCCCCCACCACGTGCGAGAAGACGTCGGACCGGGGCACGGCGGGCGACCGCCGAACCCCGGCGGAGCAGTGAGGATCCACACGTGAACCAAGCCGGACCCGCGGGGACGGCCGGGCCGCCGCGCGGCGGCCCCGTCATCGCCCTGGACGCCATGGGCGGCGACCACGGCCCCGCCGAGGCGGTGGCCGGTGCGGTGGCCGCGGTGCGCGAGCACGGGATGCGGGTCGTGCTCGTGGGGCGGCTCGCCGAGCTCACCGGCCTGCTGGCCGAGCACGGCGCGGCCGGGGAGGTGCCGGTGGTGCACGCCGAGGACACCCTGGCGATGAACGAGGGGGCGCTGGCGAGCTGGCGGCGCCCCCGCTCCAGCGTCGCGGTGGCGTGCAAGCTGATCCGGCAGGGGGACGCGTCGGCGCTGGTGTCGGCCGGGTCGACCGGGGGCGTGGTGGCCACGTCCACGGTGCGGCTGCGGACCCAGCCGGGGGTGCTGCGGGCGGCGCTGGCGGTCGTGCTGCCGACGCGGCCCCACCCCACGGTGCTGCTGGACGCGGGGGCCAACGCCGACGCCAAGCCGGAGATGCTGGTGCAGTTCGCGCACCTGGGCGCCGCCTACGCGCACACGGCGCACGGGGTGGCCGAGCCGCGCGTGGGCATGCTGACCATCGGCGCCGAGCCGGGCAAGGGCAACCGGTTGGCGCGCAAGAGCTCCGAGCTGCTGGCCGCGACGGCCACCGAGCCGCCACGGCTGGACTACCGGGGGCACATCGAGGGCCACGAGCTGCTCTCCGGAGAGGTGGACGTGGTGGTGACCGACGGCTTCACCGGGAACGTGGCGCTGAAGACCGTCGAGGGGACGGTGCGCTTCGCCTTCGATGCGGTGCACGACGCGCTGACCTCCACCCGCCGCGCCCGGGCGGGGGCGCTGCTCCAGCGCAAGGCCCTGCGGGGGCTGCGGGAGAGCCTGGACAGCGAGAGCACCGGAGGGGCGGTGCTGCTGGGCTTGAACGGGACGGTGGTGATCGCCCACGGGGCGAGCCGCGCCCGGGGCATCGAACGGGCGTGCATGCTCGCGGCGGACCTGGCCGCGGGCAGGATCGTGGACCAGATCAGGCGCCGGGTGACCCCACCGGGCCGCAGCACGGGATGGCTGCACCGGCTGGGCCACCCCGACGACCACTGAGCGGAGACGTTCGAGCGAGGGTGTCTGACCAGGGGGGCTCAGTCGGGACGTCGGCGACCCGTGCGGCGGCGTCGTTCGATGGCACGGAGTGTTCATGGTCGGTGTGGTTCGGCGGCGACGGAGTGAGCGGGGCGGCTCCCGGGCCGCGCCTGCCGTCCGCCCGGCCCCTCGCGGTCCGGGTAGGCGGCTGGGCAGGTACCCCGCTCACGGGCCCCGGCCGGGCGGCGGGCCACCGGAGCGTCAGGGAGAAGGCACCGACGACGAAGGGCAGCGGCCCTCGCGGCAGCGTCATCGGGCGGCGGGCGTGCGGGTGGTCGTTGTCATGGGCGGCGACAGTGGTGGGCAGGGATGCCCGGGCCCGGTCGGTTCCCGTGCCCGGGGCCGCGGCGTGGTGCGCCGGGTCCGAGGAGCGTGCAGCTTCGGGTTCCGCGGCCGGTCCGGAGGCGCTGGGGGAGATGGTTCCACCACCCGATCCGCTCTGGAGTGACCTTTTCGCCACGCTCGATGCCCGAACGGCCGAACCCGTGCGCGATTTTCCCGGATCGGACCCACACAACGGCCCCGCGCACTCCGTGCGGTCGGCGGCGCCGTCGCGAGGGCCGGTCGGCCTTCCTCGCCGCCTGCCACTTCACACTCCGGCGGCCCGCCGTCCGGCCTGGGCCCACGAGCCTGGCACCAGCCGTTCCGCCCGATGTCCCCCGTGGGCGGGCCCTTCCACGACCGGACGAGGCGGGACTCCTGAGGCGGGGTGGCACCGCAGCCCCCTTAGCATCGGCCGCATGGTCGCCTCCGCCTCCCCGCGCCCCCCTCGCGTCGGTCGCCGGTACTCCCCCGCGCGCCTGGCCGGGGTGGTCGCCGCGCTCCTCCTCGCACTCGCCGTGACCGCGTTCGCCGCCGTCTCCGCCGTGCGGGCGCACACCCCCTCACCACTGGAGCGCGCCCCCGAGGCCGTCGCCGCCGACGCCGCCCCACGGCTCGCATTCCTGCGCTCCGCCCTCCACAGCGGCGCAGGCGGGGACATGCAGGCGCTCTTCCCCGAGGGGTACTTCTTCACCCACGTCCTCTACGGCCTCGCCCAGGCCAACACCGGCACCCTCGACCCCGACCGCCGCGACACCTCCCTGCGCGAGGCCCGGTGGGCGCTGGACCGCCTCGACTCCCCCGAGGGCGCCGCCCCCTTCCCCGCCGACGCCGACCCCGCCCACGGCGTCTTCCACGCGGGCTGGAGCACCTACCTGCGGGTCCGCATCGTCGAACTCGCCGGGGGCCCAGACGCCGCCCCCGCCGAGGCCGCCCGCCTGGAGGAGGACACCGCCGAACTCCGCGACGCCTTCGCCGCCTCCCTCGACCGGGGCACCCCCTTCCTGGAGGCCTACCCCGGCCAGGCCTGGCCGGTGGACAGCGTGGTCGCCGCGGCCGCCCTCGCCCGGGACGCCCGGGTGCGCGGGACCGGCGACCACGACGCCGTCCTCGCCGCCTGGCAGGACGCCGCGGCCGACCGCACCGACCCGGCCACCGGCCTCCTCCCGCACCGGGTCGACGCCGCCACCGGCGCCCCCGCCGAGGTCGCCCGGGGCAGCTCGCAGGCGATGCTGCTGCGCTTCCTGCCCGACATCGACCCGGTGTGGGCCGCCCGCGACCGCGCCGCGTTCCAGGAGGAGTTCGCCTCCCCCTACGGCCCGCTGCCCGGCGTGCGCGAGTACCCCCGCGGCGACGACTCCCCCGGCGACGTCGACTCTGGACCGCTCATCCTGGGCCTGTCGGCGTCGGCCAGCACGGTCGCCCTCGGCAACACCGTGGTCTACGGCGACACCGCCGCGGCCGCCGCGCTCACCGGCTTCGCCGAGGCNGCGGGGCCTGCCGGTCGGGCTCGGCGGCGAGCGCCGCTACCTCGGCGGCGCCGTCCCGGTCGGCGACGCGTTCCTGGTGTGGTCCCTCACGGCCGGAGGCGAACACCCCCGCCCCGTCCCGCCACCGGACGGCGCCTCGCCCTCCGCCCACGCTCCCCCGTCCTGGTGGCGGGCGCCCTGGTACGCCGCCGTCGGGCTGGCCACCGCCGCCGCGTGGTGGGCCCTCTGGCGCACCGCCCGCGCCCCGTCGCGCCCCGACGAGGCCCCCATCTCCCGCCCCTGAGCACGTCTGTGCAGGTCAGGCCATCCAGGTGAGTGCTGTCGGTAGGCTTTACCCATGGCCGACCCGCAAGAGATCCTCGCGCAACGGGTCCAGTCCGCCCTCGGTGCCGCCTTCGGCCCCGAGTACGCCGACGCCGACCCCGTCATCCGCCCGTCCCAGTTCGCCGACTACCAGGCCAACGCCGCGCTCGCGCTGGCCAAGCGTCTGGGGCGAAAGCCGCGAGAGGTCGCGGCGCAGATCGTCGAGCACTTGGACGCCGACGACCTGTGCCGCGAGGTCGAGATCAGCGGCCCCGGCTTCGTGAACCTGACCCTGCGCGACGACTGGATCGCCGCGCAGGCCCGCGCCCTGCTCGACGACGCGCGCCTGGGCACGCCGCTGCAGCGGCGGCAGAACATCCCGATCGACTACTCCGCGCCCAACGTCGCCAAGGAGATGCACGTCGGGCACCTGCGCACGACCGTGGTCGGCGACGCCCTGGCCCGCACCCTGGAGTTCCTCGGGCACAACGTCATCCGGCAGAACCATGTCGGCGACTGGGGCACCCCGTTCGGCATGCTCATCGAGCACCTGCTCGACGTGGGCGACACCTCCGCCGAGGCCGAACTGCTCAAGAGCGACCCGAACGCCTTCTACCAGGCCGCCAAGGCCAAGTTCGACGGCTCCGAGGAGTTCGCCGAGCGCGCCCGCAAGCGGGTGGTGTCCCTGCAGGCCGGGGACGAGGGCACGCTGGAGATCTGGCGCGAGCTCATCGAGCTGTCCAAGGCCTACTTCAACCGGGTCTACTCGACCCTGGAGGTCACCCTCACCGACGGCGACCTGGCCGGCGAGAGCATGTACAACGACATGCTCGAAGGCGTGTGCCAGGAGCTGGAGGACCAGGGGCTGGCGGTGATGAGCGAGGGCGCGCTGTGCGTCTTCCTCGACGGCTACACCGGCCGCGAGGGCAAGCCGGTTCCGCTGATCATCCGCAAGAGCGACGGCGGCTACGGCTACGCCACCACCGACCTGGCCACCATCCGCTACCGCGCCCGGGAGCTGGAGGCCGACCGCGTGCTCTACGTCGTCGGGGCCCCGCAGAACCTGCACTTCCGGATGGTGTGGGAGACCGCCCGCAAGGCCGGGTGGGTGCCGGAGGGCACCGAGCCGGTCCACGTGCAGATCGGCAACGTGCTCGGGTCCGACGGCAAGATCCTGCGCACCCGGAGCGGCAAGCCGATCCGGCTGATGGAGCTGCTCGACGAGGCGGTGCAGCGCGCCTCGGCGGTGGTCGAGGAGAACCGCCCCGACCTGGACGCCGGGACCCGCGCGCACATCGCCCGCGAGGTGGGCATCGGCGCGGTCAAGTACGCCGACCTGTCGGTGTCGCACGACACCGAGTACGTCTTCGACTTCGACCGGATGCTGGCGCTCACCGGCAACACCGGCCCCTACCTGCAGTACGCCCAGGCGCGCCTGCGGTCCATCTTCCGCAAGGGCGGGGTGGCACCGGAGGAGGCCGCCGCCGGGGCGATCAGCATCGGCGAGAAGGCCGAGCGCGACCTGGCGCTGCGCCTGCTGGGCTTCGGCCCGACCGTGGCGCTGGTCGGCGACAGCCTGGAGCCGCACCGGCTGTGCGGGTACCTGTTCGACCTGGCGCAGGAGCTGACGACGTTCTACGAGCACTGCCCGGTGCTGACCGCCGACTCCGAGGAGCGGCGCGCATCCCGGCTGGCACTGTGCGCGGCGGCGCTGCGCATCCTCGTCCAGGGCCTCGACCTGCTGGGCGTCCGCGCACCGGAGCAGATGTAGCCGCCCCCGCGTCGATCTCGGGGAAGCCGGCCCGTACCGGCCGGCTTCCCCGAGATCACCCCTGGATGGCCACATATCGGTACCGATGTATCACTATCTGGAACAGTTTCCGTCGAGCCCCACCCCGGAGGACGCCCGAACCACCGGGTATCCCAGACTCCCGGCCCAGGCGTCCGGTTCACCCGGTTCCCCGGGCGCCGGGGCGCCTCCCGCGCCCTGTTCGACGGCCCGGGCAGCCCGACGGACGGTGCGGACCTGCGTTCATCGCGATATGTGAACGCGATTCGGCGCCAAAAGGCCCCTAAACGGAACACCCGGGCCGATTGCCGGGCCCGGCATCACCGTGTGTAGCCGATATCGGCCCCGCGTGGCCTCCGGAAGCCCGGCGGAGACGCCCGGGCGACCCCGCGTCCACCCCCACACCCGATCCGGACACCCCAATCGGGCAGGAACAGGGCATTCCGTTCCGAGAACCTGTTCTGGAATCGCGGTCTTCGTCACCTCGGGGCCGCCGGGGACGCCGCTGGGCGCGCTCCCCGCCTCCACCCGCACCTAACGCGGAGTATTTACCCAGGTCACGACCCCGTAGAATCTCGCCGTGCAGGCCCCGCGGCCTCCCCGGGCGCCGAAAACCACGAACCCCGGTGCCGCGCCGCCCTCCCGGACCACGAGATACCCGCCGGACGGCAAGCAAGGCCGGGGAACCGCCCCGCACCCGCCGTCGCCGCCCACCACAGCGACCACGCACACGCCCGACGGCCGACAACGCTCCGGCAAAAGCCGCCGCCCCTTGTCGGCGCCGCCTCCGGCGAAGGCCCGTTGTCAGTAGACGTACGGCGCGGCGTTCGACTCTCCGGGATCCGGCGAGCCCGTCGGCTGGGGGTCGGGGGACGGTTCCGGCTCGGTGGGTTCGGGGTCGGGCGGCTCCGGGTCCGAGGTGGGCCGACCGGGCTGCCCGGTCGGCGGACCCGGCTCCCGCGTCGGGCGCTGGGACCGGTCACCGCCCCGGTCCGGAGCGGCCCCGCCACCGGCCGAGTCCGGGCGCCCGGAGTCCGGCGCCGCGGGCGCGTTCCCGGACTCGGCGCCTTCCGCCACCCCGGTCCGCGCCTCGGACGATGCCTCCGGGCGGTCGGCGCCGCCGGTTCCGGACGGCCCCCCGCCACCGGTGGTCTCCGTGTCGGGCATGCCGGTAGGGGCCGGAGGGTCGTCCACACCGATCTCCGGCTGGGCCTTGGACAGCCCGGCCCCCACCGCGGTGATGGCGCCGACGGCCAGCACGGCGGTCACCGCGCCCGCGGCGACCTTCCGGTTGCGCGACCGGCGCCGCTCGACCCTGCGGCGCTCGGACCGGGACATCTGCGCATCGCCGTCCCAGGCGTCCTGCGGTCCGGTGTCGCCGACCCCGTCCCACGCCTGCGGCGGATCCGAGCCGTCGGCGGAAGGTGCGGCGTCGAGTCCGCCCTCGTGAAGGGGAGGCAGGAGGCCCGTGGCCGGGGCGGCGGCATCGAACGCGCCGGTCGGAGCGGACCCCGCGTCATCCGCACCGGAACCGCCGACGGCCCAGAGGCTCTCCAACGCGTCGTCAGGAGGGATGTCCGGCTGCGGGGCCGCACCGCGGGCTTCACCTGGCGCAGCGCCGGGGACGGCACGGCGAATACCGCCACCGGGCGGCGTAGGCCTTAAGGCCATCGTCTCCTCAGCCGTCGGAGCCTCGGGGGCACCGCCGTCGGGGCCCGCCGGAGCACCCCGCGGCGCTTCGGCGCGGTGCGCCCCACTCGGCGACGCACCGGGGACCGCACCACGGATCCTCCCAGCGGACGGAGCAGGCGGCGCAGCCCCGAACGCCGTCGTCGCGTCGTCCGTCGGCGCCTCAGCAGAGCCACCGGCCCGATCCGCAGGGGCGCCGCCCTTGGGGGCCGCCGCGGACTCGTGACCGGACTCCTCGGGAGGAACCTCGTAGGAGAAGTCGCCGCCCTGCATCCGACCGGTGACCCCGTGCTCCCGGCCGTGCGCACCATGAGCGCCGTGAGCACCGCGCCCGCCGTGAGCGCCGTTGCCACTGTGCACGCCCTGGGGCTCGATGGGTACGCCCGCCCGCATCCCGTCCGCGGTCGTCGCCGCGGATCCGCCGCCGACAGGGCCGAGCGGAACGTCATAGACGGGGACATCGTAGGCGAAACCGCCGGTGGACGCCCCCGCCGCGCCGCCGCGCGGGCGCTCGCCCGGCGCGGGCACGGAGCCCGACTCAGGTGCAGTCCCCGACGCGGCCGCACCGGCCACACCAGCCGCACCGGGGCCGCCCGACGCTCCAGGGGCTGCGTGCCCACCGCGCGCGCCGCGCCCGTCGCGGGCAGCACGCTCACCGGGCACGGCCTGCTCGCCGTACCCGTCAGGGTCGTCAGGCTCGAATGGCCGTGTGCTGCTGGGGTCTCCGGTCATGGGGATCACGCGCTCCGGGGTGGGGAGGGCCGAACATGTCGGCCCGGGAAGGCGCTGGGGAGGGGTTCCGGAAGGAACTGTAAACAACCGCTCGCACTCCGCGATACCCGGCCCACCCTACCCATCCGCCCCCGCTCTCCCCCATCCCCCGCACCCGCGGACGATCGGGCACGATCCGCCCGCCGGGCGTGTGAGGAATACGACAGGGGCGGACACCAGGGGGAACAGGTGGAAGGAGGGTGAAAGCACACCGACAGCGCCGCCCGGTACCCGTTGGTCGGTGGGCGCGCCCGACACCCGCCGGGTGTGCTGGGCGCCACGCATCCACGGGGTTTAGCCTGGAACCCGGCAAAACGGAGTTAACAGGGGGAATCAGACATGGTGCACGATGCCGGGCCGCCGCCCGATGCGCGGCCGCCGCAGCCCGAGCCGGGGACCTGGTACGTCGACCCCGCCCACTCCTGCATCATCTTCGTCGCGCGCTACCTGGGGTTCGGCCGGGTCCAGGGCACCTTCGGCGACGCCTGGGGGACCGTCGACGTCGCCGAGGACCCACTCGCCTCCAAGGTCGACGTGACCGTGCGCACCGCCAGCCTGAACACCGGCGTGCAGGCCCGCGACGCCCACCTGCGCTCCCCCGACCTGCTCGACACCGACACCCACCCGCGGATGCGCTTCACCTCGACCGCGCTGGAGCCGCGCGGCCGCGGGCGCAACGCCTTCCGGATGTACGGGGACCTGACCCTGCACGGCGCCACCCGGCCCCTGGAGCTGGACTGCCAGTGGGGCGGCCAGGCCCCCGACCTGCAGGACCCCGAAGGCATCCAGGCGCACTTCTTCGCCGCCAACGGCTCGATCGCCCTGTCCGACTTCGGCATCGCCGATGTGGGCCCGACCGCATGGGGCACCCGCGTCATCGGCGACACCGTCGACATCGTGCTGGAGGTCCGGGTCCAGAACGCCGACCCGACCGAGTGGCTCCGCCAGATCGGCCACTTCCAGTAGCCGCACGTGCGGCGGCGCCGCCCTCGCCCGGCCTCCGTCCGACCCCCGCCCGGCGCCGAGCGACCGGATCGGCGCGATCAGGCCGGATGCGGCCACGGCACCACGGGGACACCACGGGGGAGACCACGGCGGAGCGGCGAGGACGAAGACACGGCCGGGCCGAACAGTCGCCGCGAAGGCCCGGCCGAAAACCCTGACCAGAGTCGGCCTCGGGCAATCGCCCCGTCCGGCGGCCGACAATCAGCAACAGGCAGGCCGACAAGCCGGGACCGCGGTGCCGCGGCCCCGACCGCGCCCCGCCTACGACGACGGCCACGCACATCTGCAGGTCCGGCAGATTCCGCAGGTACCGCAGGTACCGCCCCGCCTCAGTGCCTCGCGCTCAGTGCATCGCGGCCCCCGGCGCCCCACCGCCCCGGCACCCACGGCCCTAGCCGGCCAGCAGCGCCTCGATCTCCGCACGACGGGGCATCGACGTGCTGGCGCCCTGCCGCTGCACCGACAGCGCCGCCGCCGCGGCCGCGAACTCCATGCTCTCCTTGGCGTCCCGCCCCTCCGCGCGGGCGACCGCGAACGCGCCGCAGAAGGTGTCCCCGGCCGCCGTCGTGTCCACCGCCTCGACCGGGCGCGAGGGCACGAGCACCGGCTCGCCGCCGCGCTCGCCGTGCAGCGACCCGTCCCCGCCGAGCGTGACCACCGCCTCCGGCACCCGCCGCAGCAGCGCCTCCAGGGCGCGGCGCGGGTCCTGCTCACCGGTGACCGCCGCCGCCTCGTGCTGGTTGGGCACCAGCAGGTCGACCAGGTCCAGCAGCTCGTCGGGCAGCCCCCGGGCCGGGGCCGGGGTGAGCACGGTGCGCCNCCCGCCGCAGCAGCGCCTCCAGGGCGCGGCGCGGGTCCTGCTCACCGGTGACCGCCGCCGCCTCGTGCTGGTTGGGCACCAGCAGGTCGACCAGGTCCAGCAGCTCGTCGGGCAGCTCCCGGGCCGGGGCCGGGGTGAGCACGGTGCGCACCCCCGCCTCGCGGGCGGCGCGGGCCGCGGCGACCACGCCCTCCATCGGAAGCTCCAGCTGCAGCAGCAGGGCGTCGCACCCGGCCAGCACACGCCGCTCGGACTCGGTGATCCCGGTCATCGCGGCGTTGGCGCCGGGGACCACGATGATGGAGTTGGCCCCGTCGCCCTCGACCACGATGTGCGCCACCCCGGACGCACCGGGCACGGTGCGCAGCTCGGAGGCGTCGACCCCCGAGTCCACCAGGGCACTGCGCATCTGCACGCCGAACGGGTCGTCGCCCACGGCACCGAGGAAGGCCGTGTCCCCGCCGGCCCGCGCCGCGGCGATCGCCTGGTTGCCGCCCTTGCCGCCGGGAACCTGGCGGAACTCGGTGCCCGCCACGGTCTCCCCGCTGGCCGGACGCACCGGCACGTAGGCGACCAGGTCCATGTTGATGCTGCCGTACACCGCGATGCGCGGGACGTTTCCGGATGTCGATGTCACGGAGCCGACTCTACCCAGGTCCGACGGGTCGGGACCTCAGCCGACCCCGACCGGCCCCTCGGCCGCTCCCCACCGGACCGTCAGCCGACCCCGACCAGTCCCTCAGTTCCCTCAGTCGGTCTCGACGATGACCGGGGCGTGGTCCGAGGCGCCCTTGCCCTTGCGCTCCTCCCGGTCGATCCGCGCACCCGTCACCCGCCCGGCCAGTTCGGGCGAGGCGAGCACGAAGTCGATCCGCATCCCCTTCTTCTTGGGGAAGGACAGGTTCTGGTAGTCCCAGAACGTGTACACGCCGGGCCCCGGCGTGTAGGCGCGCGCGACGTCGGTGAACCCGGCGTCGTTCAGGGCGGTGAAGGCGGCCCGCTCCTTGTCGGTGACGTGGGTCTTGCCCTCGAAGGCCTCCATGTCCCACACGTCGTCGTCCTGCGGGGCGACGTTGAAGTCCCCGCAGAACGCGATCTGCGCCCGCGGGTCCTCGGCCAGGCGCGCGGCGCCGTCCGCGCGCAGCGCCTCCAGCCAGCGCAGCTTGTAGTCGTAGTGGGGGTCGTCGATCTCCCGCCCGTTGGGCACGTACAGGCTCCACACCCGCACGCCCCCGCACACCGCGGAGATCGCCCGCGCCTCGACCTGCTCCGGGTCGCCCCACCCGGGCTGGCCGGGGAACGAGGTCTGCACGTCGTCCAGGCCGACGCGCGAGGCGATGGCGACGCCGTTCCACTGGGAGAGGCCGTAGTGGGCGACCTCGTATCCGGCCTCGGTGAAGACGCCGCCCGGGAACTGCTCCTCCCGGCACTTGGTCTCCTGGACGGCGACCACGTCGACGTCGCTGCGCTCCAGCCAGGCCGCGACCCTGTCCTTGCGGGCCCTCATGCTGTTGACGTTCCAGGTAGCGATTCGCACGGCGACCAGCCTAGTGCTCCGGGACGACATGGCCGGATGCGGCAGAACGGCGGGGCGGGAGAGTGTCGGGGAGGACAAGGCGCCCCGGCGCTGCCATAGTTCGGGCAGTGGGCGGGTCCGGTGCGGCCGTCCTCCGCACCGGCCCCGCCCGCCCGTCCGGTCCGTGCGCCGCGGGGGCGCACGCCCTCCATCTGTACGACGCACGGTTCCGCCGCCTGGTTCACCGTCGTCCCGCCAGCGCCCGCCCCGCTGCCGCGAACCGCGCCCGCACCCGCGCCCGCTCCACCGCCGCGGCCCGCACCCGCGCCCCTCCCGCCGGACGCCGGAGGCGCCCCGCACCTGCGGCATCATGGGGAGCCGGACCCGAACCCGTGCGGCCCCACCGAGGTAGCGAGCCATGACCGACGACGCCCCCACCCACCGCATCCTCGTCATCGACGACGAGCCGAACATCCGGGACCTCGTCCGGGCGGCGCTGCAGTTCCACGGTTTCGCCGTCGACGCCGCCGANCCCCCCCCCCCCCCCGCCGCGCCCGGCCCGACCTGATCCTGCTGGACGTACTGCTCCCGGACATCAGCGGCTTCGAGGTGTGCCGCAAGCTCCGGGAGGACGGCGACGACGTGCCGGTGATCTACCTGACCGCGCGGGACACCCCCGCCGACACGGTGACCGGGCTGACCCTCGGCGGCGACGACTACGTCACCAAGCCCTTCTCGGTGGAGGCGCTGGTCGCCCGGATCCGCGCCCTGCTCCGCCGCGCCCGCCGCGACCCGGCCGGGGCCGGGGCCGCCGTGCGCGACCACAGCGGCCAACTGCGCTACGCCGACCTGGTGCTGGACGACCGCCAGTGGAGCGTGGAGCGCGCCGGTGTCCCGGTGGAGCTGTCCCCCACCGAGTTCCGGCTCCTGGCCTTCCTGGTGCACAACGCCGGGCAGGTGGTCACCCGGAGCCAGCTCCTGGAGAACGTGTGGGGCTGGGACTACGCCGGGCAGTCGCAGATCGTCGAGACCTACGTCAGCTACCTGCGCCGCAAGCTGGACCCGCTGGGCCCGCCGCTGATCCGCACCCGCCGCGGCGTGGGGTACGTCCTGCAGTCCCCGGACGGCGCCTAGATGGCTCCCGGGCGGCTGCGCTTCCGGCTGCTGGTCGGCCTGGTCGCGGTCACCGCCGCCGGGCTGCTGGTGACGCTCGTGGTCGGGTTCATCACGCTGCGCGGCTACATCACCGACCGGATCGACGACCAGGTGGTGCTGGCCGCCGAGCGGGCCATGGTGCGGCTGGACAACGACACCCCGCCGGTGGGCGTGGAGGCCCCCAGCCCCTCCCCCTACCTGGTGGTGCTGGTGGACCGGTCCTCGGGGCGGGTGAACCAGGTCTACGGCGACCTGGAGCGCGACGACGTGGTGCTGGACCGCCTGGGCGAGGTGCCGCTGCGCGAGCTGCGCCGCCTGTCCCTCTCCCAGGAGGTCTTCGACCTGGACGGCCGGGAGTCCGCCGTGCCGCCCTACCGGGCCACGGTGCGCCAGCGCGGCGAGGCGCTGATGGTCACCGCGGTGCCCACCAACGAGCGCGAGGAGTACTCCTGGAGCCTGGTGCTCACCCAGCTGGTCACCGCGGTGCTGCTGCTGGGCGGCCTGCTGCTGGCCGGGCGCTGGCTGATCGGCCGCGGCCTGGACCCGCTGGACCGCATGGCCACCACCGCCGACCGCATCTCCACCGGCTCGGACCTGTCGGCGCGGATGCCCGTGGCCGAGGGCGGCAGCGAGGTGGGGCGGCTGGCATCGGCGATCAACACCATGCTGGGGCGGCTGGAGCAGGCCTTCGCCGCGCAGCGCGCCTCGGAGGAGCGGGTGCGGGCGTTCGCCGCCGACGCCTCGCACGAGCTGCGCACCCCGCTGACCACCATCCGCGGCTACGCCGAGCTGTGCCGCCAGGGCGCCATCCCCGAGGAGGAGCTGTCCGGGGCGATGCGCCGCATCGAGGGCGAGGCCGAGCGGATGGGCACCCTGGTGGCCGAGCTGCTGGAGCTGGCCCGGCTGGACCGCACCGGTTCGCTGCACCTGGACTCCTGCGACCTGGTGCGGGTGGTCCGCGACATGGTCGAGGACCACCGGGTGGTGCACCCGGAGCGCCCGGTGGAGCTGCACGCCCCGCAGGAGCTGGAGTGCCGGGTCGACGAGGCCCGGTTCCGGCAGGTCGTGGCCAACCTGCTGGCCAACGCGGCCGAGCACACCCCTGAGGGCACACGGTTGGAGGTGCGGCTGGGCACGGCCGGTCCGTACGCGGCGCTGCGGGTGCGCGACTCGGGGCCCGGGATGGGCGCCGAGGACCTGGACCGCGCCTTCGACCGGTTCCACCGGGGCACCCGCTCCCCCGGCGGCGGCAGCGGGCTGGGGCTGTCCATCGTCGCGGCCATCGCCGCGGCGCACGGCGGCGACGCGGGCATCACCTCGGCCCCCGGCGCGGGCACGGAGGTCACGGTGCGCTTTCCGTTCGCACCGGAGCACACGGACGAGGAGCCGAATCGGACGAGGCGCCCGGAGCGGCCGGGGGCGCCGGAGCCCCCGGCGCGCCCGGAGGGGCGCGACCAGGCCCCCTGACGGAGCCGGCCTGGGACCGGGCAGGGGCGTCGGAGACCCGGCGGCGGTTCGACCGGCGGCCGGGCCCCGGGGCGAGGCGTGGTCGGACCTACCCGCGGGTACGGGTGTGATGGAGGCCATACTCCATCCACCGGTGAGGTGATCCCCGAAATGACGACGGTCAACGGCCGCCCCGCGGCGGCCGGTGCTGACGAACGGCAGGCACGGGCGGTCGCAGAGGCCGCACGGGAGACCGAGTGGAGCCTGCCCAGCTTCGGCAAGGAGCTGTACCTGGGCCGGTTCCGGCTCGACCTGATCCACCCCTACCCCCGGCCGGACGCCGCGGCCGAGGAGGAGGGCGAGCGGTTCCTCGCGCGGCTGCGCGACTTCTGCGCCACCATCGACGCCCAGCGCATCGAGCACGAGGAGCGCATCCCCGACGAGGTGGTGCGCGGCCTGAAGGAGCTGGGCGCGCTCGGCATGAAGATCCCCCGCGCCTACGGCGGGCTCGGCCTGGGCCAGGTCCACTACAACCGTGCGCTCACCCTGGTGGGGTCGGTCAGCCCGGCGATCGGCGCACTGCTCTCGGCCCACCAGTCCATCGGGGTGCCCCAGCCCGTGGCGATGTTCGGCACCGAGGAGCAGAAGCAGGCCTTCCTGCCGCGCTGCGCCGCCTCCGACATCAGCGCCTTCCTGCTCACCGAGCCCGACGTGGGCAGCGACCCGGCGCGCCTGCAGGCCACCGCCGTACCCACCGAGGACGGGGAGGCCTACCTGCTCGACGGGGTGAAGCTGTGGACCACCAACGGGGTGGTCGCCGACCTGCTGGTGGTGATGGCCCGGGTGCCCGAGGGCGCGGGGCACCGCGGCGGGATCAGCGCGTTCATCGTCGAGGGCGACTCCCCGGGGATCACCGTCGAGCGGCGCAACCGCTTCATGGGGCTGCGCGGCCTTGAGAACGGCGTCACCCGCTTCCACCGGGTGCGCGTGCCCGCGCGCAACCTCGTGGGCAAGGAGGGCCAGGGCCTCAAGATCGCCCTGTCCACGCTGAACACCGGGCGCCTGTCGCTTCCGGCGATGTGCGTGGGCGCCGGGAAGTGGTGCACGCGCATCGCCCGCGAGTGGGCGCGCGAGCGGGTGCAGTGGGGCCGCCCGGTGGGCCGCCACGAGGAGGTCGCCAAGAAGATCGCGTTCATCACCGCCACCACCTACGCGATGGAGGCCATGCTGGAGATGTCCGGCCAGATGGCCGACGACCGGCGCAAGGACATCCGCATCGAGGCGGCGATCGCCAAGCTGTGGGCGTCCGAGCGGGCCTGGGAGATCGCCGACGAGCTGGTGCAGGTGCGCGGCGGGCGCGGGTACGAGACGGCCGACTCCCTGGCGGCGCGCGGCGAGCGCGGCGTGCCCGCCGAACAGCTGCTGCGGGACCTGCGCATCAACCGCATCTTCGAGGGCTCCACCGAGATCATGCACCTGCTGATCGCCCGGGAGGCCGTGGACGCCCACCTGTCGGTCGCCGGGGACCTGGTGGACCCCTCCGCCGACCCGCAGGCCAAGGCGCGCGCCTTCGCCAAGGCGAGCGGGTTCTACGCCTCCTGGCTGCCGACGCTGGTGGTGGGCCAGGGCCAGCGCCCGGGGTCCTACGCCGACTTCGGCCCGCTGGCGGGCCACCTGCGCTTCGTGGAGCGGGCGGCCCGGCGGATGGCGCGCTCGACCTTCTACGGCATGTCCCGCTGGCAGGGCGGCATGGAGACCCGGCAGGCGTTCCTGGCGCGGATCGTGGACATCGGCGCCGAGCTGTTCGCGATGAGCGCGGCGGTGGTGCGCGCCCGCCACGAGCACGATGCCGACCGGGAGGGCGGCGACGGGCGGGGCACGGCCGGGATGGAGCTGGCCGACGCCTTCTGCCGCCAGTCCCGGCGGCGGGTCGAGCGGCTCTTCGCCGAACTGTGGGACAACTCCGACGACACCGACGGCAAGCTGGCACGGCGGGTGATGGACGACCGCTACACCTGGCTGGAGGAGGGTGTCCTGGACCCGTCGGTGCCCGGCCCGGCGATCGCCCCGTCCACCCCGGGCCCGTCCGAGGCCGAAGACCAGCACCGCAAGATGGGCTGAGCAGGCCGGGCGGCGGCCCGTCCGCGGCGGCGGCCTCCAGAGGGCGGCGAGGGTGGAGTCTCCACCACACGATCCGCCCCTGAAGTGCCCCTTCCACCACCCTGGATGCCCGAACGGACGGCTCCGCGCCCGATATCCCCGGAATGCCCCCTGATTCGGCCCCCTCAGGGGGCACCGGCCCGCCGCCCGGCAGGCACGGCCGGGAACCGCCCCGCTCTCGCTGTCGCCCTCCGGCGACCACGCACACGCCGGGCGGCCGACGACGCTGCCGCAAAGGGCGCGGGCCCGCCTCGCCGACGCCCTCCACCCCGCGCCCCACCGGCCCGCCGGACGGCCGGGGCCGTGAGCGGGGGACCGGGTCAAGCCGCGTTTCCGGACCGCGGAGAACCCGCCCCCGGCGGGCAGGGCCGGGCCACCGCCCCGGATCGTGCCGTGCGGGTGGCGTGGTGCCGCCCACCACCAGTACGTTAGTACTCATGTACGAGACGCCCCCCGCTCCCCACCCGCGGCGCGATTCCGTCCTGTCCAAGGCGCAGGCCCGGCGCATCGCGCTCGCCGCTCAGGGGTTCACCGACCGGCGCCCCTCCGGGGCGGCCACCATGCGGCACGTGCAGCGGGTCGTGGACCGGGTGGGCGTCGTGCAGATCGACAGCGTGAACGTGCTCTCCCGCAGCCACTACCTGCCGTTCTTCTCCCGGCTGGGCCCCTACGACCGGGAGCTGCCCGACCGTGCCGCCACCCGGCGCGGGGGCCGCCGCCTGGTGGAGTACTGGGCACACGAGGCCAGCCTGGTCCCGCCTCGGACGCACCGGCTGCTGCGCTGGCGGATGGCGCGCGCCCGGGACGAGTCCTGGGGCTTCATGCAGGAGGTCGCGGTCGACCACGGCGACCTCGTCAAGGCGGTCCGCGAGGAGGTCGAGCGGCACGGCCCGGCCACCTCCCGGGAGATCGAGGCGGCCCTGGAGCACGACGCGCCGCGCCCCAAGGAGCACTGGGGCTGGAACTGGTCGCTGGTCAAGCGCGCCCTGGAGTACCTGTTCTGGTGCGGCGAGGTCACCGCCGACGGACGCACCCCCCAGTTCGAGCGCCGCTACGACCTGGTGTCGCGGGTCCTGCCGCCCGAGGTGCACCAGGCGCCCGACCCCGACCCGGACGAGGCCCGCCGCGAGCTGGTGCGCATCGCCGCGCGCGCCCATGGCGTGGCAACCGAGCCCTGCCTGCGCGACTACTTCCGGCTGAAGTCCGCTCCGGGCCGCGCCGCCGTGGCCGACCTGGTCGACTCCGGCGAGCTGGTGCCCGTGCGGGTGGAGGGCTGGGACGCCCCCGCCTACCTGCACCGGGACGCCCGGGTGCCGCGGCGGGTGGACGCCCGCGCGCTGCTCAGCCCGTTCGACTCACTGGTGTGGGAGCGCAACCGCACCGAGGCGCTGTTCGGCTTCCGCTACCGGCTGGAGATCTACGTGCCCGCACCCAAGCGCGTGCACGGGTACTACGTGCTGCCGTTCCTGCTGGGCGACCGCCTGGTGGCCCGGGTCGACCTGAAGGCCGACCGGGCCTCGGGGCGGCTGCTGGCGCGCCGCACCACGCTGGAGCCGGACGCGCCCGCGGACACGTCGGCGGCCCTCCAGGCCGAGCTGGAGTCGATGGCCTCCTGGCTCGGCCTGGAGGGCGGCGTCACACACGCTCGATGATCGTCACGTTGGCCTGGCCGCCGCCCTCGCACATGGTCTGCAGGCCGTAGCGGCCGCCGGTGCGGCGCAGCTCGTGCACGAGCTTGGTCATCAGCACCGTCCCGGTGGCGCCCAGCGGGTGCCCCAGGGCGATCGCGCCGCCGTTGGGGTTGACCGTGGCCATGTCGGCGCCCAGCTCGTGGGCCCAGGCCAGCGGCACCGGCGCGAAGGCCTCGTTGATCTCGGTGACGTCGATGTCGCCCATGGCCAGGCCCGCCTTCTCCAGCGCGAGGCGGGTGGCGGGGATGGGCGCGGTGAGCATGTACACCGGGTCGTCGCCGATCAGGGACAGCTGCACGATGCGCGCCAGCGGGGTCAGCCCGTGCCGCTCCACGGCGTCCTCGGAGGCGATCAGCACCGCCCCGGCGCCGACGGAGATCTGGCTGGCCACGGCGGCGGTCAGCTCCCACCCCTCGCGCAGCGGGTCCAGCCCGGCCATCTTCTCCAGGCTGGTGTCGGGGCGCACGCCCTCGTCGCGCTCGACCCCGGCCAGCGGCGCGGTCTCGGCGTCGAAGCGCCCGGCCTCCAGCGCGGCCGCCGCCCTCTGGTGGCTCTGCAGCGCGAACTCCTCCAGCTCGGCGCGCTTGAAGCCCCACTTCTCGCACATCAGCTGGGCGCCGCGGAACTGGGAGATCTCCTGGGTGCCGTAGCGCCCGGTCCACCCGTCGCCGAACAGCGGCAGCCCCTCGTCGAGGGCGTACTTGACGCTGGAGCCCATGGGCACCATGCCCATGTTCTCCACACCGGAGGCGACCACCAGGTCCTGCGTGCCGGACATGACCCCCTGGGCGGCGAAGTGGATCGCCTGCTGGGAGGAGCCGCACTGGCGGTCGATGGTCACCCCGGCGACGGTCTCGGGCAGCCCGGCCGACAGCCAGGCGGTGCGGGCCAGGTCGAGCGACTGCGGGCCGACCTGGCTCACGCAGCCCATGACCACGTCCTCCACGGCGGCCGGATCGGCGCCGGTGCGCACCATCAGCTCCTTGAGCACGTGGGCGCCGAGGTCGGCGGGATGGACCCCGGCGAGCGCGCCCTTCTTGGTGCCGACGGGGGTGCGGACGGCCCCGACGATGTATGCCTCGGCCATGCGGTCCTCCAGGGGGTGGCGCGGGACGTTCCAACGAGTCTTACCGAATCATATTCGGTTTGGCCCGCGGCGCCCAGCACCGGGGTACCGCCACGGGGGTCCGGCGGAGGGGAGGCGCACGTCAGAGCGGTCTGCGGGGCGGCTCCTCGCCCGCCAGCCCCGCGTCCTCCTCGTCGCCGAGCGTGCTGCGGGCCAGCCGGTGCAGTTCGGCCGCCAGCTCCGGGTCGGCGTCGGGCCCGAACCCGCGCACCAGGCGGCGCAGCGCCTCCTCCTGCGCGTCGAACAGGCGGCGGGCGGCGTCCCGGCCCTGCGCGGTGAGGCGCCAGGCCTCCCCCTCCCCCGCCCGCTCCATCAGCCCGGCCGACTCCAGCTCGCCGCGGATCCCCGCCGCCGGGGACACCTCCCCCCGGGACAGCTCCTCCAGCTCGCCGGGGGCCAGCGGCCCGGTCTCCGCCAGGTGGGTGAGCACCCAGCAGGCGCCGGGCGACAGGTCGAGGTCGGCCGCGTCGGCCAGCCTGGCGTACATGTCGCGGGCGCCCCGCACCCCGCAGGCGCGGTACACCGCCCGCTCGGCCGCGCCCAGGACGCCCCGGTCGGGCCCGTCCGCACGCACCGGCGCCACCGCCTCGTCCAGGGCGGGCGCCTCGATGGTGGTGCGCAGCGGCACCTGCCGCAGGAACAGGGACAGCACGAAGGCGGCCGCCGCCACCGGCACCGCGTACAGGAACACCGTGTCCACCGAGTCCGAGTAGGCGGCCAGCACCGCGGTGCGGACCGCCTCGGGCGCCCGCGCGAGCGCGTCGGGGCTGGACTCCAGCGCCGAGGGGTCGAAGCCGGGCGGGACCGGCACCCCGCGCAGCCGGTCGGCGATATTGCCGCTCAACTGGGCGGCGAACACCGCACCGAAGGCCGAGGCGCCGAAGGCGCCGCCGATGGACCGGAAGAAGGTCGCCGCCGAGGTGGCCGCGCCCAGGTCCCGCTGGGCGGCGGCGTTCTGCACCGCCAGCACCACCACCTGCATGGTCAGCCCGAGGCCGCACCCCATGAGGAACAGGTAGAGGCTCATCACCGGGTAGGCGGTCTCCGGCCGGAGCGTGGACAGCAGGTACAGCGCCACCGCCACCAGCGCCGTTCCGGCCACCGGGTAGAGCTTGTAGTGGCCGGTGCGGGTGACCAGCTGCCCGCTGCCGATCGAGCAGATGAGCATGCCCGCCACCATCGGCAGCAGGTGCAGGCCCGACTCGGTGGGCGTGTAGCCGTGCACGATCTGCAGGAACAGCGGCAGGTAGGTCATCGCGCCCATCATCGCGAAGCCGACGGCGAAGCTGACCAGGCCGCCGATGACCACCACCGGGCTGGAGAACAGCCCGAGCGGCAGCACCGGGTCGGCGGCGCGGCGGGCGCTGAGCCACCAGCCGGTGCCGCACACCGCCGCCGCCAGGAGCAGCAGCAGGATCTGCGGGGAGGCCCAGCCGTACTCGTTGCCGCCCCAGGAGGTGACCAGCACCAGGCACACGGCGGTCAGGGCGATCAGCACGATGCCCGCGTAGTCGATCCGGACGGCGGCCCGCCCGCCGCCCCGGGGCAGCGCCGCCACCAGCGCGACCAGCGCCACCGCCGCCAGCGGCAGGTTGACGTAGAACACCCAGCGCCAGGACAGGTGGTCCACGATGAACCCGCCGATCAGCGGCCCGGCGACGCTGGCCACCCCGAACACCGCACCGAACAGGCCCATGTAGCGGCCGCGGCGGCGCGGCGGGACCACGTCGCCGATGACCGACTGGGCCAGCACCATCAGGCCGCCCCCGCCGATGCCCTGCACCGCGCGGAACAGCACCAGCGCCACGAAGCTCTGGGCGGTGCCGCACAGCGCCGAGCCGAGCAGGAACACGCCCAGGCAGGTGATCAGCACCCACTTGCGGCCGAGCAGGTCGCCGAGCTTGCCCCACAGCGGGGTGGTGGCGGTGACCGCCAGCAGGTAGGCGGTGACCATCCAGGAGATGTGGCTCAGCCCGCCCAGGTCCGAGGCGATCCGCGGCAGGGCGGTGGCCACGATGGTCTGGTCGAGGGCGGCCAGCATCACCGCCAGCAGCAGGGCGGTCAGGATCACCGCGAGCCGGGGTGCGCCCTCGCCCCGGCGGCCGCGGGTGCGCGACGGTGCCTCGTGCCTGCCCATGCCCCGAGGGTGGACCGCCCCCGGCGGCCCCGCACGCCGCCGCTCCGGCGCCGGTGCGGACTTTACGGTGCTTTGGGCCCCGGGCCGGAGCCGATGGACGGGGCGGCCGGGGGCCCAGCCGCCCGGACCGGGCCCCGCGCTGTAAAACCGAACGCGATTCGGTTACCGTGGGCATGACCCGGGCCCACCCGGCCCCGCCCCCGAGGAGGAGCACGCGCATGCAGAGGGAGATCTTCGAGGAGGAGCACGACCTCTTCCGCGAGTCGGTCGCCGCGTTCCTGGCCCGCGAGGTCGTCCCGCACCACGGCCAGTGGGAGCGCGACGGCATCGTGCCGCGCGAGGTGTGGACCGCCGCCGGGAAGGTGGGCCTGCTCGGGCTGGGCGTGCCCGAGGAGTACGGCGGCAGCGGGGTGAAGGACTACCGGTTCAACGCGGTCGTCTCCGAGGAGATCTGCCGCGCCCACGCCAGCGGGCTCGGGTTCACCCTGCAGAACGATGTGATGGCCCCCTACATGGTGGAGCTGACCACCGAGGAGCAGAAGCGCCGCTGGCTGCCCGGGTTCAGCAGCGGCGAGCTGATCACCGCCATCGCCATGACCGAGCCGGGCGCCGGCAGCGACCTGCAGGGCATCCGCACCACCGCGGTCCGCGACGGCGGCGACTACGTGCTCAACGGCCAGAAGACCTTCATCACCAACGGCATCAACGCCGACCTGGTCGTGGTGGTGGCCCGCACCGACCCCGACGCCGGGGCGCACGGCATCTCGCTGCTGGCGGTCGAGCGGGGCATGCCCGGCTTCGAGCGCGGCCGCAACCTGGACAAGATCGGGCTCAAGGCCCAGGACACCGCCGAGCTGTCCTTCTCCGACGTGCGGGTGCCCGCCGCCAACCTGCTCGGCGAGGAGGGCCAGGGCTTCGTCCACCTGATGGAGCGCCTCCCCCAGGAGCGGCTGTCCATCGCGGTAGCCTCCACCGCCGGGGCCGAGCAGATGCTCGCCGCCACCATCGCGTACTGCAAGGAGCGCACCGTCTTCGGGCGGCCCATCTCCCGGTTCCAGAACACCCGGTTCCTGCTGGCCGAACTGGCCACCGAGGTGGACCTGGCCCGCACCTACGTGGACCGGGCGATCACCCTGCTCAACCGGAACGAGCTGACCGTGGAGGACGCCGCCAAGGCCAAGTGGTGGTGCTCGGAACTGGCCAACAAGGTGATGGACCGGTGCCTGCAGCTGCACGGCGGGTACGGGTACATGATGGAATACCCCGTGGCGAAGGCCTGGCAGGACGCCCGCATCCAATCGATCTTCGGCGGCACGACGGAGATCATGAAGGAGATCGTGGGCCGGTCGCTGGGTCTGTGACACCGGGGGCGGCACACCCCCCACCATGAAAGGGTCGGCGGCATGACCGGTGCATGGGACGGCCTGATCGTCCTCGGCCTCTTGGTCGTCCTCCTCGTGATCGGGGTGCGCAAGCTGCGCCCCCGGATGCACATCCCCTGGACCACCGGGGGGATCGTGGTCTTCTTCATCTTCCTGGTGCTGCTGCTGTGGGCCTGGTCCTGGCGCTGACGCCGGACCGGGGAGTGGTGCGTGGGTCGCGGCCGTAGAAGGCACCGGCGGCGTCATGTCCATCGCAAGGCCGGGGGGAGAGAGCCGGTCAGCAGGCTGTCGACTGATGAGAACACAGCGAAGGGCGTGCCCGGGCGCCGCGCAGTAGGTCATGATCCAATCAACACGCCCTAGACCCCCGGCCGCCGCCGGTGGGGGCGGGGCCTATTCGGCCTTCATCGGGATCTCGAACCAGACGGCCTTGCCGGTGGGCGTGGGCCGCGATCCCCACCGCGCGGCGAGCTGGTCCACCAGGTAGAGCCCGCGCCCGCCCTCGTCGTCGGCGCCCGCGCTGCGGATCCGCGGCAGGCGCAGGTCGTTGTCGAAGACCTCCACCCACACCGACTCGGCACCGCGCCGCAGCCGCAGCCAGAAGGTGCTGTCCGGCTCATCGGGCTCCTCCTCGGCCAGCTCCTCCAGCAGGTCCGACCAGTCCTCGGAGAAGTCCTCGGCGACGCCGTCGACACCGGCGCCGGCGCCCGGCCCCGCCGCCTCGGCCGCCGAGTCCCGCACCCCCTCGGGGGTGAACTCCCTGCGCACCGGGTGCGGGGTGGCATGGATGACCACGTTGGTGACGATCTCGGAGACCAGCAGGCAGGCCAGCTCGGCCTGGCCCGGGTCCATCCCCCACTCGGCGAAGGTGGAGGCGGCCAGGTGCCGCGCCTGGGCCACGGTGGCCGCCTCGGCGGCGTACCGCTCCTCCCGCAGCGCCAGCTCCTCGGGGTGGGTGCGCACCACCAGCAGCGCGGTGTCGTCGTCGGTCTCCCCGGGCACCGAGGACAGGGCGGCGTCGGCGATCCGCTCCACGTCCCGCTCGGCGACCCGGTCCACCCGCTCGCGCAGCCGCTCCAGGGCGCGCCGGGGGTCGGCCTCCCCGCCCACGGGGCGGCGGTCCACCAGCCCGTCGGTGTAGAGCAGCAGCGCCGCACCGGGCGGCAGGGTCACGTCGGCCTGGTGGTAGACGGCCTCGTCGTAGGGGACGCCCCGGGCCTTGCCGCCCAGGAGCGAGTCGGTGACCTCCAGGGCCAGCTCGCACACCTCGCCGTCGGCGATGAGCAGCGGCGGCTGGTGCCCGGCGTTGGCGTAGGACAGCTGCCGGGACCAGGCGTCGTAGACCATGTACAGGCAGCTCACGCTGGGCACCCACAGGCCGCCCGTGCCGTCCGGGCGGCCCAGCCGCCGCACCCACTCGTCCAGCTCGCGCAGGATGTCGGCGGGCTCGCGGTCGGCCTGGGCGAACGCGCGCAGCGCCGCGCGCAGCTGGCCCATCACCGCGGCGGCGTGCGGCCCGCGGCCCTCCACGTCGCCCACGACGATGCCCACGCGCCCGGCCGACAGCGGCACGACGTCGTAGAAGTCGCCGCCGACCTGGGTCTGGATGCCGTGCCCGTGCGCCTCCAGCGGCTTGGCGGGCACGTACCGGTGGGCGATGGACAGCCCGTCGAAGGGCGGGAACGAGGTGGGCAGCAGGCTGTTCTGGAAGGCCAGCGCGGTGCTGCGCTCCTCCTCGAAGAGGCGGGCGTTGTCGATGGCCAGCGCCACCCGGGAGGCCACCGCCCCCGCCAGGTCGCAGTCGAAGCCGTCGTAGGCGGTCTTGTCCCGGGGGGTGAGCCGGGACAGCGCCAGGGTGAGCACCCCCAGCAGCTCGCCGCGGGCGCGCAGCGGCGCGGCCACCGCGGAGGCCAGCCCCACCTGGTCGGCGACGCGGGCGGAGCGCTCGTCCACCATGCCGGGCGGGTGCCGCAGGTCGCCCGTGGACACGGTCTCCAGGCGGCGCATGGCGCGGGCGGCGAAGTGCCGCTCGGGGTAGCGCACCTCCTGGCCGACGTCGGGCCAGGTGCCGGGGGGCGGCGACCACCCCTCGGCGTGCACCGACACGCGGCGCACCAACCGGTCGTGGTCGTAGAGGTCGATGAAGCAGTGGTCGGCGAACTGGGGGACGAGGGTCTCGGCGACGGCCTTCAGCGCGCCGTCGAACTGCAGCGACCCGGCCAGCCGGGCGCCGATGCGCTCCAGCAGCCCGTACTGCTCCTCCACGCGGCCGCTGCGCATCGCCTCGTAGGCGAAGATGGCCATGCCCTCGACGGCGCCGTCCTCGCCGCACATCGGCACCGCCTGGGCGCGCACGTGCATCCAGGCGGCGTCGGCGCGCACCACGGCGAAGGTGCCCTCCCAGGTCTGGCCGCGCAGCACCTGGCGGGCGAGCTGGGAGGCGCGCTCGCGGTCGGACTCGTGCACGCCGATGTCGAGCAGGGACGCGCCGATCGGGTCGGCGCGCCCGGTGAAGCCGAACAGGCGGCGGGCGTAGGCGTTCCAGTAGCGCAGGTGGCTGAAGCGGTCGGCCACGATGACGGCGATCTGCGCCTGCTCGACGACCGTCTCCCCGGTGATCGCGCTGTCGTCGTAAAAGGCTTCCCCCCACCGCTTCATTCAGCCGCCACCTTGCCGTCAAGGATCCGCACCGTGCCGACCCGCGCGTTCTCCGGATCGCCCCCGCTTTCGCCCGAGCATAGCCCCACAGGGCGCAAATCCGCAGAGCAACGCGACATTTCGGGGACAGGGGCGCTCCGGCCGCCGCGCCCGGGCACGGTCAGTGCTTGGCGACGAAGACGTGGCCGGCGACCTCCCGTGAGAGCTCCCCCGCCGTGCCGTCGCCGGAGCGCGGCAGCACCCGCACCCCGTCCTCGGTGGCGGTCAGGCGGACCTCGCCGCCCGGGCGCACCCCGGCGTCCTTCAGTTGCCGCATGACCTCGGTGTCGGTCTGCAGGTGCTCGCTGATCCGGCGGACCGTGACCGTGGTCTCGGCGCCGTTGGCGATCTCGGTCATGGGGGCGATGGAGTCGTCGGAGAACGGCTCGGGCGAGTAGTCGGCCAGGCCCAGCTCGTCCAGGCCGGGGATGGGGTTGCCGTGCGGGCACACGGAGGGGGCGTTGAGCAGCCCGACCAGGCGCTCCTCGACCGCCTCGGAGATGACGTGCTCCCAGCGGCACGCCTCCACGTGCACGTCCTCCCAGGCCAGGCCGATCACGTCGACGAGGAGGCGCTCGGCGAGCCGGTGCTTGCGCATGACGTGCATGGCGAGGCGCCGCCCCTCGGAGGTCATCACGAGGTGCCGGTCGTTCTCCACCCGCAGGAGGCCGTCGCGCTCCATCCGGGCCACCGTCTGGCTCACGGTGGGGCCGCTCTGGTGCAGGCGCTCCGCGATGCGCGCGCGGAGCGGGACGATGCCCTCCTCCTCAAGCTCGAAGATGGTACGCAGGTACATCTCCGTGGTGTCGATGAGCCCGTGTGCGGTCAACGCTCTCCTCCCCTCGTCGGCCGTTGAGAGCCGGCCGCCGCAGAACTCTCAACACCGGTCGGCGGCAACGGATTCCCCGCTCCGAGCGGAGTCGAACAGCCTGCCGATGGCCTCCATCATAGCGTCCGGAAAGGGGCGCGTTCCGGCCGCGGGGACCCCGTGTGCGGCGGCGCGCGCTCACGGCGACAGGCGGTCGATGCTCCAGTGCCCGCCGCCGCCCACTCCGGTGCGCAGATACCGGAAGCGGTCGTGCATGCGGTCCGATCCCCCCTGCCAGAACTCGGCCTCGTAGGGGACGATCCGGTAGCCGCCCCAGTACTCGGGCCGCGGCACCTCCTCCTCATCCTCCCAGAACGCCTCCCAGTGGGCATACCGCTCCTGCAGCAGGGAACGGTCGGTGACAGGGGAGGACTGATGCGCGCTCGCCCACGCACCGATCCGGGAGCCCCGGGGACGCGACCGGAAATAGGCGTCGTTCTCGGCGTCCCCGAGCGGTTCGGCGCGCCCGATGAAGGAGACCTGGCGCCGGATCGGGTGCCAGGGGAAGAGCACCGCGGCGCGCGGCTCCCGCTCCAGCGCGCGGGCCTTGCGGGAGCGGCGGTTGGTGAAGAAGCGCAGCCCGGCCGCGTCGAAGCCCTTCAGGAGCACGGTGCGCGAGCGCGGCGCGCCGCCGGGGTCGACGGTGCTCAGCACCATCGCGTTGGGCTCGGCCAGCCCCGCCTTCGCGGCCTGGGAGAACCACAGGTCGAACAGCTCCATCGGGTCATCGGGCAGCTCAGAGCGGCCCAAAGGTGCACCGGAATAGGGTTCGCGCAGCTCAGCCGGGTCACAATTGCTCACAATCGTGCATCCTCCACGGTTCGCCCGCCGAGCGCAAAGGACGGCGCCATGACCGAGTTCAGACCCGGGCTCGAAGGAGTCACGGCCTTCCGCACCCAGATCGCCGAGCCGGACAAGGACGGCGGCGCCCTCCGCTACCGCGGGGTCGACATCGAGCACCTGGTGGGGAAGGTGACCTACGGCCGCGTGTGGGGACTGCTCGTCGACGACGCCCTGGACCCGGGGCTGCCGGCGGCCGAGGCGCCGCCGTCCCCCGTGCGCACCGGGGACGTGCGGGTGGACGTGCAGGCCGCGCTGGCCGCGTTCGCCCCGCAGATGGGGCTGTCCCCGCTGCTGGACACCGAACCCGAACAGGCGCGCGAGGACGTGGCGCACGTGGCCTCCGCCGCGCTGGCGGTGATCGCCCGCGCGGCGCGCGCGGCCGCCGGCGGCGGCACGGAGGTGCCCGAGGCGCGGGCGGCCGAGGGCGCCACGGCGGTGGAGCGGTTCATGATCGCGCTGCGCGGCGACCCCGACCCCGACCACGTGCGGGCGGTGGACGCCTACTGGACCTCGGCGGCCGAGCACGGCATGAACGCCTCCACCTTCACCGCCCGGGTGATCGCCTCCACCGGGGCGGACGCGGCCGCGGCGATGTCCGGTGCGGTGGGGGCGATGTCCGGCCCGCTGCACGGCGGGGCCCCGGCCCGGGTGCTGCACCTGCTGGACGGGGCCGAACGGTCCGGGGACGCGCGGGCCCATGTGCGCGGGGTCCTGGACCGCGGGGAGCGGCTGATGGGGTTCGGGCACCGGGTGTACCGGGCCGAGGACCCGCGCGCCCGGGTGCTCCGGCGCACCGCCCGCGAGTTGGGCGCGCCCCGGTACGAGGCGGCGGCCGCGGTGGAGGAGGCGGCCCTGGCCGAGCTGGCCGAGCGCAAGCCGGACCGGGTGCTGGCGACCAACGTGGAGTACTGGGCGGCGGTGGTGCTCGACTTCGCGCGGATCCCGGCGGAGCTGTTCACGCCGATGTTCACGGCCGCGCGGCTGGCCGGGTGGTCGGCGCACGTGCTGGAGCAGCGGCTGACCGGTCGGCTGGTGCGGCCGAGCGCCGAGTACGCGGGCCCGGCCGAGCGGCCCCTGGAGGAGGTCGCCGGGGCCCAGGAGGCGCTCGCCCAGGGGGTCTGAGGCGTGGTGACCGGGCCGGGTGCGTTCGCGGGTCGGATCCGTCGGCGGCGGCGGAAGCATGGTCACCGCAAGGCCCCGACCGGGGAGCCGGTCGGCACACCGCCGACCGGTGGGAACGACGGGAACGCCGCGGGGCCGGGCCCGGGCGTCGCACGGGAGGGCCCGATCTGAAAATCCTGCCCTCCCGCCCGGCGCGGTAGCGGCCGCGCACGGCGCCGCTCCGGGACGCGGCTCCGGGACGCCGGACCGGGGCGCCGCACCGGGGCGCCGCACCGGGGCGCCGCCCCTTCCCCGCCGCCGATTCCGACATTCCTCCGCCATTCCGCCGGAGGGGTCGCGGGAACCACGGATTAACACCGATTCACATCCGGTGGTCAGGGCGCGGATTTTCGGCCCGCGGCACGGTATCGGGCCACTACGGGCACCCCTCACCTGCGGCGCAATGGGCGCGGCCACTACCATGACCCGGGTGAGCGACATTCAGATTCCTGCGAACCTGCTGCCCACAGACGGACGATTCGGGTGCGGCCCGTCGAAGGTCCGCCCCGAGCAACTGAAGGCCCTCGCCGATTCCGGATCCGCCTACTTCGGCACCTCGCACCGGCAGAAGCCGGTCAAGTCCCTCGTCGGGCGGGTGCGGAGCGGGCTCGCGTCGCTGTTCTCCCTGCCCGAGGGGTACGAGGTGGTGCTCGGCAACGGCGGCACGACCGCGTTCTGGGACATCGCCGCCCACGGCCTGATCCGCGAGCGCTCCCAGCACCTCGACTTCGGCGAGTTCTCCTCCAAGTTCGCCAAGGTCGCCAAGGGCGCGCCCTGGCTCGGCGAGCCGACCGTGGTCTCCGCCGACCCCGGCACGCACGGCGAGCCGCGGGCCGAGGAGGGCGTGGACGCCTACGCGCTCACCCACAACGAGACCTCCACCGGCGTCGCCGCCCCGATCCGGCGCCCCGCGGGCGCCGACACCGACTCCCTGGTGCTGGTGGACGCCACCAGCGGCGCCGGGGGCCTGCCGGTCGACATCGCCGAGACGGACGTCTACTACTTCGCCCCGCAGAAGTGCTTCGCCGCCGACGGCGGGCTGTGGGTCGCGATCATGTCGCCCAAGGCGCTGGAGCGCGCCGCCGCGATCGCCGACTCGGGGCGCTACATCCCCACGTTCCTCTCGCTCACCACGGCGATCGACAACTCCCGCAAGGACCAGACCTACAACACCCCCGCGGTGGGCACGCTGCTCCTCCTCGCCGAGCAGATCGAGTGGCTCAACGCCCAGGGCGGCCTGGACTGGGCGGTCTCCCGCACCGCCGAGTCCTCCCAGACCCTCTACACCTGGGCGGAGAAGAACTCCTCCACCACGCCGTTCGTCGCCGACCCGGCACAGCGCTCCCAGGTGGTGGGCACCATCGACTTCGACGAGTCGGTGGACGCCGCCAAGGTGGCCGCCGCGCTGCGGGCCAACGGCATCGTGGACACCGAGCCCTACCGCAAGCTGGGCCGCAACCAGCTGCGCATCGGCATGTTCCCGGCGGTGGAGCCGTCCGACGTGCAGGCGCTGACCGCCTGCATCGACCACGTCGTCGGCGAGTTGGCCTAGCTCCCCCGGACCCGGTACACATGGGGGTCGGCCCGCCCTGGGCCGGCCCCCTCTTCTCTTTCCGACGAGCCCCAGGCCGGGAGTGGATCGCCCAGTGCGCAGGAACAAGCGGCAGCCCGAGACCGTCATCGTCTCCCACCGCGGCGCGCCGGGCCACCGGCCCGAGCACACCCTGGCCTCTTACCGGCTGGGGGCGCGGCACGGCGGCGACTTCATCGAGACCGACCTGGTGGCCACCGCCGACGGGGCCCTGGTGGCGCGGCACGAGCCGGAGATCGGCGGCACCACCGACGTGGCCGACCGGCCCGAGTTCGCCGACCGGCGCACCACCCGCACCGTCGACGGCGTCGAGCACACCGGCTGGTTCGCCCAGGACTTCACCCTGGCGGAACTGCGGACGCTGCGCGCCGTCGAGCGCATCCCGGACGTGCGGCCGGACAACGCCTCCTATGACGGGGAGTTCACGATCCCCACGCTTGAGGAGATCATCGGGCTCGCCAAGGAGATGACGGCGGAGCTGGGGCGCCCGGTCGGGATCTACCCGGAGACCAAGAGCCCGGCCTACCACGAGGCGGCGGGGCTGGGGCTGGAGGAGCCGCTGGCGGCGGCGCTGCGGGAGCACGGGCTGGCCGGGCCCGAGCCGGAGGTCCCCGTCTTCCTGCAGTCCTTCGAGAGCGGCAGCCTGAAGAAGCTCGCCGACGTGGGGGTGCCGCTGGTCTTCCTGATGGAGGACGCCGAGCCGTGGCACCGCTTCACCGGTGCGGAGGGGCTGGCCGAGGTCGCGTCGTTCGCGCACGCCATCGGCCCGGACAAGGGCATGGTGGTGGCCCGCGAGGAGGACGGGTCGCTGGGCGCGCCCACCGGCCTGGTGGAGGCCGCGCACGAGGCCGGGCTGCTGGTGCACCCCTACACCTTCCGCAGCGAGAACCGCTTCCTGCCGACCGACCTGCGCTCGGAGGGCGGGGAGGGCGAGTACGGGTCCTTCGCCGCCGAGTACGCGGCGTTCTTCACCGCCGGGGTGGACGGGGTGTTCACCGACTTCTCCCGGCACGCCCTCCTGGCCCGCGAGATCCACGCCGAACAGGGCTGAGCGCACGCTCAGGAGGCCGCGCGCAGCCGGTCGACGCCGTCGAGGAGCAGGTCGAGCCCGAACGCGAAGGCGTCGTCCCCGGGCGGGGCGGCGAGGTGGTGGCGGATGTGGGCCAGCAGGTCCGGGAACGGTTCCAGGGCCGGTGAGCGCAGCAGGGGTTCGCCCGCCTCGCGCATCCCCTCCTGGTCCAGCGGGAACCCGACCGCCTGCAGCGCGTGGCCGACGATGTGGTTCTCCACGGCGTGGTAGGCGCGGTCGAGCAGGCCGGGCGGGAAGCCGGCCTCCCGAAGGCTGCGCAGGGCGCCGTCCATGTAGCGCATCCGGGCGGGCCCCACGGCCAGGCGCGAGGTCCACAGCGCGGGCAGCCACGGATGGCGCAGCATGACGGCGTGCGCGCTCAGGGCCCGCCCGCGCGCGTAGGCCCGCCAGGGGGTGCCGTCCTCGGGCAGCACGATCTCCTCAGCGGTGCTCTCGACCATGGCGTCCAGCAGGTCGTCCTTGCCGCCGACGTGGTTGTACAGCGCCATCGCCTCCACGCCGAGCTCCCGCCCCAGGCGGCGCATCGTCAGCGCCTCCACCCCCTCGGCGTCCGCGAGACCGACGGCGGCCTCCACCACGCGCGGGCGGTTGAGCGTGGTGCGGCGTCCTCTCTCGGCCATGTGCGGCTCTCCCCATCCCCTTGACGTCCGGTCGGCCGCAGCTTAACGTACGGCGTAAATATTTACGGCGTAAATAGCGGGAGCGGACATGCGGGCGATCGTCCAGGACGGGTACGGAGAGCCGACGGCGGTGCTGCGGCTCCGCGAACACGGCCGCCCCCAGCCGCGCGGCGGCGAGGTGCTGGTGCGCGTGGCCGCCTCGTCGGTGAACCCCGCGGACCGGATGGTCTCCGCCGGGCGCCCGTACGTGCTGCGCGCCGTATTCGGCCTGTCCCGTCCCCGGCACCGGGTTCCCGGCAAGGACGTCGCCGGGACCGTCGAGGAGGTCGGGCCCGGCGTCACCCGGTTCCGCCCCGGAGACGAGGTGTTCGGGGAGCTTCCGAGCGGCGCCTATGCCGAGTACGCGGTCGCCGGTCAGGACCTCCTGGCCCACAAGCCGGAGTCCGTCGCCTTCACGGAGGCGGCCGCCGTCCCCGTGGCGGGTGTGGCGGCGCTGCAGGGCGTCCGGGACGCCGGCGGGGTGCGCCCGGACCGGCCCGGCCTCCGGGTCCTGGTCAACGGGGCGTCCGGCGGCGTGGGCACGTTCGCGATGCAGATCGCCAAGGCCTACGGGGCGCACGTGACCGCGGCCTGCGGCGCGCACGCTCGCGACCTGGTCCTGTCGATCGGCGCCGACGAGGCCCTGGACCGTGCTGGGGAGGACCTCGGGCACGGCTATGACGTGGTGTTCGACCTGGCCGGTGACCGTCCGCTGCGCACCTTCCGGCGCGCGCTGCGCTCCGGAGGCGTGTACGTGGCGGCCACCGGGCGGCCGGGCGGCGCCGTGCTGGGGCCTCTGCCCTACCTCGGCCGGGTGGGCCTGTCGTCACTGGGGCCCAGCCCGCGGATGCGCGTGTTCGCCGCGAAGCAGAGCGCAGACGACCTCGCGGAGCTCGCCCGCCTGATGGACGAGGAGAAGGTGGCACCGGTCATCGAGGCCGAGTACCCACTGGCTCGGACCGCCGAGGCACTGACCACCCAGGCGAGGGGCCGCCGCCGGGGAAAGACGGTCGTGAATGTCGCCGCTTCCTGACCACCGAGCGGGAGGCAGGTCGGAGAAGCGCCGATGAGGGGGCGGGGACGGTGGAAGAGGGTGATTCCCGGATCCCGCTTGCCGCCCGTCCGGTCACTCGCGGTCCGGGCGGGCGGCTGAGCAGGTACCCCGCTTCAGGACCCCGACCGGGCGGCAGGCCGACGGAGCGCGAGGCCGCAAGGGCGACGACGAGGAACGGTCGGCGGCCCTCGGCGCGGCGTCGTCGGCCGTCCGGCGTGCGGGGAGTCGCCGTGGTGGGCGGCGACCACGCACACGCCCGCCACCCGACAGCGCTACGCCCCCACCTCGGAACTACGTCCTGGTCACGCGGCCCGTGACATGCCCGGCCGCTCTTGGTCCGCCTTGGTCCGCGCGGACCTACGCCTTTCGGACCAGCAGGACGATTCCGGCGATGACCGCCGCAGCCACGCCCGCGCCCGTGAGGATGAACGTCAAGGCACCCGGGCCCGTCGTTTCGGTCGCCACGTCCGGGGCCGACGATGCGTCCTCCGACGGGGAGTGCTCGTCCTCGCCACCGTCCTCGCCTCGCATGTGGTCCGGGATCGGGACCTCCCACACCGGGCTCTCCACGCCTTCGGTGCCGACCAGCACCGACGTCCCGCCGGGGGTGTAAGTCAGCGACTCGCCCTGCTCGGACTCCGGCAGGCCGATCCGCCCCACGCTCTTGCCCGGCACGCCGTCCGCGGCGTCGTAGAACGTCACGCCCCAGTACGTGCGGATGGCGTAGTGGGACCCGTCCGGCGAGAAGGCCGCGTCGGTGGCGTACAGCGGCGCCGAGTCCACGCGCTCCAGGGTGTTGGGGCCGTCCGGGTCGAGGACCTCGGGGGCGGCGTACAGTCCCCCGGCGATCTCCTTGCTGACCACGTATAGGCGGCCGTCGCGCGGGTCGACCATCATCGCCTCGGCGTCCCGGCCTCCATCGGCGTAGGTGAAGGTGAACACCTCGGGCGTGACCGCCGCGTCGGTGAGGCTGTCGGGTTCGCCGAACCGGTAGACCCGGATGTCCGGCCACCCGCCCTGGAAGTTGTCGCCGATGTCCCCCACGTACACGGCGGGCCCGCCGTCACCGCTCTCGGCGACCGCCACGGCCTCCCAGTCGCGCAGCTCCACTCCCGCTCCGCCCAGGGTCAGGGTGGCCGCCGTGTCCCCGTCCCCGTCGACGGCGAAGACCTGGGGGGCGTGGTCGCCGCTGTCGTTGTGCGTCCACACCACGCCCTCGTGGCGGATCGAGGCGGCCATGCCGCTGGACTCGGAGATGCGGGGGTCGTTGACGGTGAAGACCTCCCCCGTCCCCTCGGGCACCGAGGACGAGGCGTCGGGCTCGGGGGTCGCCCCGA
>NZ_ANBH01000047.1 GCF_000341185.1 Nocardiopsis chromatogenes YIM 90109 | reverse complement strand
GGGACGGCGGGGAAGGCGGCGGTCGCCGCCGCCACGGTGAGCAGCGCGCAGGCCGCCGCGGCGGAGCGGAGGTGCATGCCGCCATCCTGCCATCACCGCGGGCGCCCGTTCCCGCGGCCACCCCGGGTGAGGACCGGGCCGGTTGCGGGCATGCTCCGGCTACCACCGTCGGCGGAAAGGAAGGCCCCCATGAGGATCGTCGCCTGCCTTAACGGCGGCCGCCGCCCCGGCGCGCACCCGGCGCTGCCGGTCTCGGCCGAGCAGGTCGCCCTGGACGCCGCGGCGGCGGTGGCCGCCGGCGCCGACGAGGTGCACGTCCACCCCCGGGACGGCTCCGGCGCCGAGGCGCTGGAGCCGCAGGTGCTCACCCCGCTGCTGGCGCGGCTGCGCGCCGACCTGCCGGAGGTGCCGGTGAGCGTGACCACCGCGCTCACCGCCGAGCCCGACCCGTGGCGCCGCTACGACCTGGTGCAGCGGTGGGGCGCGCTGCCCGACGCGGTGACGGTGAACCTGCACGAGCCGGGGGCGGTGGAGGTGGCCCGGCTGCTGGCCGACCGCCGGGTGCGGGTGGAGGCGGGGCTGGCCACGGTCGAGGCGGCGCGGCTGCTGGCGGCGCTCGGTTCGGCGGTGGAGTTCGACCGGGTGCTGGTGGAGCCGGACGCGGCCGACGCGGAGCGGGCGCTGGCCGAGGCCGAGCGGATCGGGGCGGTGCTGGACCGGGCGGGCGTGGGGCTGCCGCGGCTGGTGCACGGGGCCGAGGGGGCGGCCTGGCCGGTGCTGGACGCGGCGGCCGAAGCCGGGCACGACGTGCGGATCGGGCTGGAGGACACGCTGCTCGGACCGGACGGCGAACAGGCGCGGGACAACGCGGCCCTGGTGGCGGCGGCGGTGGAGCGGGTCAGCCCACGAGCGCGCCGATGACGACGATCAGCATGATCGCCGCGAGGACCGTCGGCAGCAGCCAGCGCTGCTTTCTGTTGTTGGTCAGCATGCTCATGGCGCCTTCAGCCTAGCGCCCACGTCGCGGCGGTCCGGTACCGGTGCTCCCCGTCCTGCGGGCGGCTCTCCACCAGGTGCACCTCACCGACCTCCCAGAACGGCGTGGCCAGCGCGGTGGTGAGGGCGGTGCGCAGTCCGGCCAGGTCGGCGGGGCGGCGGCTGCGGGCCAGGGTGAGATGCGGCACGAAGGGGCGGCGCTCGACCCGCGCGCCGCGTCTGCGGGCGGCCCGGCGCAGCCCGGCGGCGGGCCCGGCCAGGGGGACGCCCCGCTCGCCCTGCACGCCCGCCCACAGGACGGTGGCGGCGCCGTCGTCCCCGGGGAAGGTCCCGGCGCCGCGCAAGGAGATGCGTTCGGGCCGGTGGCGGGCGAGTTCGGTGCTGAAGGCCCTCTCCAGCCCGGGGAGGCCGCCGGGGTCGGTCTCGCCGAGGAAGAGCAGGGTGATGTGCCGGTCGTCGCGCCGGGACCAGCGCAGACCCGGGCCCTCCTGGACACCGAGCGCGGCGGCGACGGCCGCCTCCACCTCGTCCAGCACGTCCTCGGGAGGGGTGACCGCGATGAACAGGCGCATACCGCAAGCCTGGCACCCGGGGACCCAGGAGGAAAGCCCCGATGATCCCGCCGGGTGTGCCGCCGTACCGGCGGTTTCGGCGGCGCCCCCGTCGATGGTGCCCGCCGGCCCCTCGGCGGCCGTCACCGCCGTCGGCGGGCGGCCGAGGAGCGGGCCGCCGGTCGGGGCCTCGAAGGCGGGCCGGGACCGCCACGAAGCCGTAGCGGGCCTCTGGCCCGGCCGGACGGCGCCCCCGCGGCCGTTCCCCTTCCCAACGGGGCCGCCGCCGGGGCGCCGTTGACAGGGCGTGTCGCTTGGAACAGGTCCGTAGCGGGCGGCGTTCAGGCGTGCCCATCGCAAGGCCGCCGTGTTCCCGAAAAAGCAGGAGGAGTCGGCCTGGGCGTGCTGTCGACTGATGAGAACGCAGCGAGGGACGTGCCCGGGCCCCGCGCAACAGGGCCTGATCCAAGCAGGACGCCCTAGGGGCCTACCGGGTCCCGGGCGATGGAGACGAACGGGCGGCCCCGGGTCAGGCGCACGCGGGCCCTCACGCGGCGGGCCAGCAGGGCGCCCACCACCGCCGTCACGACCAGGGTGACGACGCCGCCGAGCGCCAGGCTCACCCTCGGGCCGAAGGTGTCGGCCAGCACC
The DNA here is from genome assembly GCF_000341185.1 of Nocardiopsis chromatogenes YIM 90109. GTDB lineage: Bacteria > Actinomycetota > Actinomycetes > Streptosporangiales > Streptosporangiaceae > Nocardiopsis_A > Nocardiopsis_A chromatogenes. The sequence continues at coordinate 16,081 of NZ_ANBH01000047.1, read as the reverse complement.
CCGACGATGGGCGCACCGATCGGGGCCATGCCCAAGAACACCAGCATGTACATGCTCATGACCCGGCCCCGCAGTTGCGGGTCGACGCTGAGCTGGAAGAAGGCGTTCTGGGTGGCGGTGAAGGTCAGGAAGGCGATGCCCATCGGCAGCAGCGCCAGGGTGAAGGACGTGTAGCCGGGCGCGAGCGCCGCGGCCACTTCGGTGGCCCCGAAGGCGAACGCGCCGATGAGCACGGTGCGCAGCCGCGGCCGCTCCCGCCGGGCCGACAGCAGCGCCCCGGCCAGGGCGCCCACCGCCAGCGCGGCCGCCGAGACCCCGAAGGCGGCCGCACCGGCGGTGAAGACGTTGTTGGTCATCAGCGCGATCTGGTTCTGCACGTTCGAGCCGAACATCTGCAGGAACGCGGTCATCACCAGCAGCAGCACCAGGTCGGGGCGCCCGGCCACGTAGCGCAGGCCCTCCCGGGTCTGGCCCTTGGCGCGCGGCGCCGGTTCGGTGGTGTGCAGCTCGGAGGGGCGCATCATCCACAGCCCGGTGAGCACCGCGGCGAACGAGGCGGCGTTGATGAGGAAGACCGGGCCGCTGCCGACGGCGGCGATGAGCAGCCCGGCCACGGCCGGGCCGAGCACCCGGCCGAGCTGGAAGCTGGCGCTGTTGAGGGCGATGGCGTTGGGCAGGTCGCGCTTGCCGACCATCTCCACCACGAAGGTCTGCCGCGCCGGGTTGTCGAGCACGGTGATCAGGCCCAGGCCCACGGCGAACACGTACACGTGCCACACCTGGGCGGCGCCCGCGGTGGCCAGCACGCCCAGGCCGAGGGCGAGGACGCCCATGGAGGCCTGGGTGGCGATGAGGAGCCGCCGCTTCCCGGCCCGGTCGACGACGGTGCCGCCCCACAGGCCCAGCACCAGCATCGGCAGGAACTGCAGGGCGGTGGTGATGCCCAGGGCGATGCCGCTGCCGTCGCTGAGCTGCAGCACCAGCCAGTCCTGGGCGATGCGCTGCATCCAGGTGCCGGTGTTGGAGACGACCTGCCCGACCGCGAAGAGGCGGTAGTTGCGGATCGCGAGGGAGCGGAACATGGCCGGGCCCCGGCGGCGCGGCCCGGTTCCGTCGGGGCCCGTAATACCGGTGTCCCCGTCACTGTCCCCGGTTCCGGGCCCGGGCCCGGGCCCGGAACCGGCTAACTCCGGCTCAGCCGGTCCAGGATCTCCGCAGCCACCCGCAGCGTCTCCCTCTCCTGCGGTTCCAGCTCGGCCAGTCTCCGGGCCAGCCACTCCTCCCGCCGCCTCGTGTCCTGGCGCACCAGGGCCCGCCCCTGGTCCGTCAGGTCCACCAGGTGCTGCCGCCGGTCCTGCGGGTGCGGTTCCCGCCGCACCAGCGCGCGCTCCTCCAGCGCGCTGATGATCCGCGTCATCGACGGGGGCTGCACCTTCTCGTGGTCGGCCAGCGCCCGCGGGGTCATCCGGCCGTGCCGGGCGAGCGTGAACAGGACGGCCCCCTGTCCGAGGGACAGCGAGGTGTCCGGGCGCTGTGCCCGCAGCCGCCTGGCCAGGCGCCCCACGGCCACGCGCAGGTCGGCCTCCAGCCCGGGGCTGCTCGGCTCCGGGTCGGGCGGGGCGGGAGGGTCCGCGCGCTCCGGGGGCTCCAGGGGCTCCGAGGCGGGTGTCTTCTCGTCCATCTTCTCGAAAGGGTCGGGGTTCCTCATTAGCGGGGCTCATTACTCTTGCTAACGAAATCGCGCGCCCGCCTCATTCCCCCCAGGCCAGAGCCCCGGGGACGCGCTCTTCACACCCCGCACAGGGGCCCGTGGGGGCGCCACCGCGGCGGCACCCCCACGGACGCGGCCTCACGGGCACGGCCTTCGGGCGGGCACGGCAGCCTACCCCGGCCGCGCGCTACAGGCCGAGCAGGGCCTCGATCGGCTCCAGGCAGAAGAAGACGAGGAAGGCCGCGGAGACGACCCACAGCAGCGGGTGCACCTCCTTGGGGCGCCCCTGCACCGTCCGGATGAAGGTGTAGGTGATGAACCCGATGCCGATCCCGTTGGTGATCGAGTAGGTGAACGGCATCGCGGCGATGGTCAGGAAGGCCGGGATGCCGAGGCCCGCGTCGGAGAAGTCGATCTTGGTCACCTGGGTCATCATCATGAAGCCGACGATGATGAGCACCGGGGTGGCCGCCTCGAACGGCACCAGCTCCACGAGCGGCGCGAACAGGGTGGCCGCCAGGAAGAGCAGGCCGGTGACCACGGGGGCGATGCCGGTGCGGGCGCCCTCGCCCACACCCGCCGAGGACTCGGCGAACACCGTGTTGACCGAGGCCGAGGCGCCGCCGCCGGCGAGCGTGCCCACGGCGTCCACCACCAGCACCTCGCGGGCGCGCGGCAGGTTGCCCTCCTCGTCGAGCATCCCGGCCTGGCCGCCGACGCCGACCATGGTGCCCATCGTGTCGAAGAAGTCGGCCAGCAGCAGCGTGAAGACGAGCAGGATCACCATCACCGCGCTGATGTTGGCGAAGCCGCCGAACAGGTTGAACTCGCCGACCAGGCTGAAGTCGGGCACCGAGAGCACGTCGCCGAGCGCGGTGGGCACCGCGGGCGCGGTCAGCGACCACCCCTCGGGCGCGGCGGTCGCCTCGACGACGATCGCCACCGCGGTGGCCACGCCGATTCCGATGAGCATGGCGCCCTTGACCCTGCGCACGATGAGCGCGATGGTCAGCGCCAGCCCGAGCACGAACACGGCGATGGGCCAGCCGGACAGCGCCCCGTCGCCGAGCTGCACCGGGACGGTGCTGTTCGCGGCGTCGGGCACGCGGGTGATGAACCCGGCGTTCACGAAGCCGACGAAGGCCAGGAACATGCCCACGCCGACGGCGATGGCGGTCTTGAGCCCGGCGGGGATGGCGCGGAAGACGGCGGTGCGGAAGCCGGTGAGCACCAGCACCAACAGCACCAGCCCTTCGAGCACCACCAGGCCCATGGCGTCGGCCCAGGTCATCTGGGGGGCGAGCGAGTAGGCCACGATCACGTTGAGGCCCATCCCGGCCGCCACCGCGAAGGGGTAGCGGCTGACGACGCCCATGAGGATGGAGATCACGCCGCCGACCAGCGCCGTGGTGGCGGCGACCCGGGCGATGCCCAGCTCGTCCCCGGCGGCGTCCGGAGCGGTCCCGATGATCAGCGGGTTCAGCACGATGATGTAGGCCATCGCGAAGAAGGTGGCCAGGCCGCCGCGGATCTCCCGGGCGAAGGTGGAGCCGCGCGCGCTGACCTGGAAGTACCGGTCGACGCGTGCGCGCATCCCGGAGGCGGCGGAAGGGCTGTCTGCGGCGGAGGGCGCCGGGGGTGGTGTTGCGTTCACTCGCTCGACCTTGGCATCTCGGTGATGGCGGCGGGGTTGCCGGACGGAACCAGATTAGTTGCATATTCACACGAAAGCGGACATCTCCGACGTCAGGACGATCGTAGATTCCTCCAAACGCGCCGGAGCGGCAGGGGTCCACGGGGCGCACGTGTGACCCGCCTCTCCCCCGCCCGGGCCCCGGATCCGGGCCCCCGCGCCGGGCGCGCCCGCCGGGCCCGGTGTTCTAGCCTGGAGGCGTGCGCACACCACGACGCCCCGACCCCGAGGTCATGGAGAGCGACTACCGCATCCCGACCGCCCTCGGGACGCTGGCCTGGGCGATCGCGCTCATCGTGCTGCTGGTGCGCGGCGACGGCCTCGCCGTCGGCGAGCGGTGGTGGATCTGGGTCTGCGCGGTCGGCATCGCCCTGGGCGTGTTCGGCTACTTCTACGTCCCCCACCTGCTGGGCAAGCGCGCGGCCGCCGAGGAGCGCCGCGAACGGGAGCGTGCGGACACTTCCGGTGCCCCCGATAATGGGCCCCGTGCCTGAATCGCTCCGCCCGTTCCCGCGCCGGCTCGCCGACCGGCTCCGGCGCATCCTGATCGACGCCGACTACACCGTCTCCGGTGTGCGCGACCGGCTCGGCGGCACCGCCGCCCGGGCCCTGGCCCGCGAGCAGCTCGTGCCCGCACTGCGCGCCACCGGCGGCGAGGAGGGGCTGGGGCTGCTGCTGCGCCTGTGGTGGCTGCAGGAGCCCATCTCCGAGAAGTCCGCGCGCGCCCTGCTGCCGGTCGACGAGCTCGCCGAACACGGCCTGGTGGCGGTCGCCGAGGGCGACGTGCGCGCGCTGGTCCACCTCGGGCCGTGGGAACTCGAGGAGGGCCGCCCCGGCTACGTCGTCAGCGACCCGACGGTGCGCCCCGGGCAGGGTGTGCCGCACCCCGACCACGTCGTCGGGGCGGGCGGCGCCTCGGCCACCCTCTCCAAGCTGATCGTGGACGGCCCCTTCGAGCGCGCGCTCGACCTGGGCACCGGCTGCGGCGTCCAGGCCCTCCACCTGGCCTCGCGCGCCGGTGAGGTGGTGGGCACCGACCTGAACCCGCGCGCGCTGCGCATGGCCGAGATGAGCTGCGCCCTGTCCGGCGTGGAGAACGCCGCCATGCGGGAGGGCTCGCTCTTCGCCCCGGTCGAGGGCGAGCGCTTCGGGCTGATCGTGTCCAACCCGCCGTTCGTCATCACGCCCGACCCGGCCCGGTACACCTACCGGGAGTCCGACATGGGCGGCGACGCCCTCTGCGCCGAGCTGGTGCGCCGCGCCCCGGACCACCTCACCGACGGCGGATGGTGCCAGCTGCTGGGCAACTGGCTGCACGTGGACGGGGAGGACTGGCGCGACCGGGTCGGCGGCTGGGTGGCCGGGACCGGCTGCTCGGGCTGGGTGGTCCAGCGCGACGTGCAGGACCCGGCCGAGTACGTGGAGCTGTGGCTGCGCGACTCCTGCGAGCACGGCAGCCCGGAGTACACCCGCCGCTACGACGCCTGGCTGGACTACTTCGAGCGGGAGGGCGTGGAGGGGGTCGGCTTCGGCTGGATCTGCCTGCGCAACGACGGCGCCCAGGACGCGGCGGTGCGGGTGGAGGAGCTGCGCCACGAGATCGAGCAGCCGGTCGGGCCCTACCTGCCCGGCGTGGTCGACGGCGCGATGACCGCCCACCGGCTCACCGACGCCGCGCTGCTGTCCACGCACGTGGCCCTGGCGCCGGGCGTGGTGGAGGAGCGCATCGGGGTGCCGGGGGCGCCCGACCCGCAGCGCATCGTGCTGCGCCAGGAGAACGGCCTGCGCCGCGCCGCCCAGGTCGGCACGGTGGAGGCGGCCTTGGCGGGGGTGTGCGACGGCACCATGCCGGTGGGGCCGCTGCTGGACGCCATCGCCCAGCTGATCGAGCAGGACCCGGCCCAGGTGCGCGAGGACGCCCCGGACGTGCTGCGCTCCCTGATCGCCGAGGGCTTCTTCCGCGTCGCACGGTAGAGGGCCGCCCCCGAGGTACCCCGCTCAAGGACCCCGGCCGGACGGTGGGCCCCTCACCGACGATCTCGACGAAAGTGCTGTCATTCCGGCGGATTCGGCAGCACTTTCGTCGAGATCATCGCGGGGAGGACGCGGCGGCCCGGCGGCCGACAACGCCGCGGGCAGGGCCGCCGACCTCCGTCGTCGCCGCCCTACTCCAAGTCGGCCTCGGCCAGCAGGAACGGGACGCGGTCCGGGGCCCGCAGGACCGCCGCCACCAGGTGGCGGCGCGGCCACACCTCCGCCGACCAGCACAGGGCCCGCGCCAGTCCCTCCGGGGTGGAGGCGTGCAGGGCCCCATCGGCCACCCGCCACTCCACCTCGGTGCCGTCCACGACCAGCGTGTCGTGGTGCACGTAGGTCAGCGCGCCCTCCGGGACGAACAGGCGCACCTCGTCCGGGACCGGGCGCACCCGGCCCGAGGACTCCACCCGGCCCTCGACCGCCTCCGACAGCAGCGACAGGTCGAGCACGTCGGCCAGCGCCTCGGCGGAGGCCGCCGGTGCGGGCAGCAGCGGCCGCCCCTCCGCCAGCGGCAGCAGGTCGGGGGCGTCCACCACGGCCGCGTCCTCGGCGTCGGCCACCACGATGGCGCCGCCGCCGACCGCCCGCACCCGCTCGGGCGGCACCACCCGCTCGGCCGGGACATGGGCCAGCGCCGCCCAGATCCGCCGCAGCGCCGCGTGCTCCACGTGCCGGTCCGGGTCGGCCAGGCGCTCCAGCAGGTCGTCCGGGCCGTCCGGGTCGGCGAGCAGCTCCTCCAGCGAGGAGCGCACGCCCACCGCCCGCGCCAGCTCCGGGTCGAGCCCCTCCGGCGCCAGGGCGTAGAGCCCCTCCAGCACCGGGTCGGCACCGGGCAGGCGCAGGTCCGAGGGGCGGTGCCCGCCGATGCTCGCCCCGGTCCGCAGCCACCAGGCGGTGTAGGAGGGCACGTCGGCGGCGCGGCCGCCTTCGAGCAGCAGCCGCGCGGGCTCGGTGACGGCGCGGCGGGCCGGGGAGCCCGCGAGCAGCTCCAGCGCGCGCTCCCACCGGTCGGGGCGGACGAACTCCAGGTCCGCCACGGCCGTCAGCTCGGGCACGGTCGGCGGCAGGTCCTCCTCACCCGCGCGGCGGACGGCGTCCTCGGCCCACTCCTCCAGCCCGTCGACGGGCAGATCGTCGAGGGACTCCTCCAGCGCCTCCCCGAGGGTGACGTCCTCGGCGCGCAGCACCGCGAAGCCGTCCAGGCAGCCCACCGCGGCCAGCACCGCGCGGCCGTACCCCTCCACCAGGTCCGGGGCGACGACGCCGAAGGGGGCGTCGTCGGCGAGGATCCCGCGCAGCGGGCTGTCCGGGAGCAGCAGCTCCCCGGCGACGGTGTAGCCGCCCTCGTCGTCGCGCAGGGCCAGCTCCGCCAGCCAGGGGCGCTCGGTGCCCGGCCCGGTCGCCGCCCCGGCGGCCGCGACCAGCTCCAGCACGGGGCCGCTCACCGCCTCGGGGTCGTCGGCGTCCAGGGATTCGCCGACCGCGGCGCGCACGGCCGGGTCGTCCAGGACGGCCTGCTCCCCGGCCTCGACGGCGCCGAGCCGCAGCAGCAGCGGGTCGGCCGCCTGTGCGTGCACGAGGCGAACGCCCAACGGGGCGAGCGCGGCGGGGTCCAGGACCCCCGCGCCGAAGGTCTCACCGGCGGGCAGCAGCAGCCCGCGCGGGCCGCGCACGAGGCGGCCGTCGGCCAGCGGCACCGGCAGCGCGCCCAGCTCGTCCAGGTCGGTGCCGCGGTCGGCGCATGTGCGCAGCGCCCGGTACAGCCCCGCCCACCAGGAGGGCTCGGCGTCCCGGTCGGCCAGCAGGTCGGCGAGTTCGGCCGGGCCCAGGCGGCGCACCCGGAGCTGGGCGAGGGCGGGGTGGCCCGCGTCGGCGCCGGGGCCCAGCGCGGTCGGCAGGACCTCCGCCAGCACCTCGGCCACCGGCGGGCCGGGCTCGACGAGAACGGCGTCCAGCGGCCGCACGGGGCGGCCGTGCACGGTGCGCAGGAACGGCGCCTCCTGCAGCGGTTTGGCGGCCGCGGCGCGGAAGTGCCCGTCGAAGGGGCCGTGGGCCAGGGAGGGCAGCGGCACCAGGTCGAGGGCGGCGCGCGGCTCCAGCCCGCACAGCAGCGCGGCGTAGGCCTCGGCGGCCTCGGCCACCAGGGCTTCGACGGCGGGGCCGTCGGCGATCCGGCGCCGGTCGGGGGTGAGCGGGAAGGTGCCGATGAGCAGGGCGGGCAGGGCCAGCTCGGCGTCGCTGGGGGTGGGGGCGTGCACCACCCGGGGCACGCCGTCGGGGAGCCCGGCCGCCCCGTCGTCGGCGACGGCGGTGGCCCAGGTGAGCGTCCACTCCAGGCGCGAGCGCTCCTCGGTGGGACGGTCGGCCAGCAGGGAGGGCTCGAAGGTGCCGGTGCGGGTGACGGTGCGCCAGCGGGTGGTGCGCTCGGCGCCGCCCTCCTCGACGGTGGTGACGACGTCGGCGGAGCCGGCCGCGCCCTCGGCGGCGTCGGAGGCCAGGCCGTCGCCGGTGTCCGGCGCGGCGGATGCGGGGTCCGCGGCACCGGGGGCCTCGGCGGGCGCCCTGCGCAGCACCCGGGCGGGGCGGCCGTCGGATTCGACGCGCACCTCCGCCAAGGCGGGCAGGGCCAGCAGCAGGGCCTCCCCGGTCCCGTCGAGCAGCTCGGCGACGCGCCGCGAGGTGTCCTCGTCGCGCAGCCGCAGCGTGACGGCGGTGGTGTACCCCTCAGGGACGTCGGCCCCGGCGTCCTCGGGGCCGACGGCGAAGGGCAGACGCAACAGCGGCAGGTCGCCGCCGCGCCGCTCCAGCTCCTCGGTCAGGCCGGAGCCGCTGGGCCCACCGCGCACCTCCTCCACGGCGAGCGCGCGCGACCAGCGCACCGCGCCTTCCGTGGAGGCGGCGGTGACCTCGTCGGACAGGGAGGCGACGGCGGAGAAGCCGACGCCGAAGCGCCCCACGGCCCCCTGCCCCTCAGCGCCGCGCTTGGCCGAGGCCCGCAGCGTCGACATCGACTCCACGCCGCCGGCGGTCAGCGGCGCCCCGGTGTTGGCGGCGGTCAGCACGCCGCCGTCGAGGCGCAGCAGCAGGCGGCCCGCGCCGCCCGCGCGGGCGGCGGCGTCGGCGGCGTTCTGGGCCAGCTCGACGAGGGCACGGTCCTTGTAGCCGCCGAGTGCGTGGTCCTCCTCGGTGTTGGCGTCCTCACGGAACCGCGCGGGCGCGGCCGCCCAGCCGTCGAGCACGCGGCGGCGCAGCTCCGCGGTACCGAACGGATCGGTCTGCCTGGCCGGCATGGGGACTCCTCCCGAGTGGGTGCGGCACTACCGTACGCGACCGCGGGAGGACCGTCGGAAGGGTTTTCCCGACGTGCCCGGCAGCCCCGTCGGCCGCCTCGGCCCGGGCAGGGTCCCCGGAGCGGCGTGCACGCCATCCGACCAGGTCGGCGCGGTGGTCAAAGGACCGGGCCGGGCCCGGCCCCGCATTCGGAACCCCTGACCGGCGGCCCCCCCGCCGACGGCGGCCGTGACCGCGGGCACGTCTGTGGCCCGGCACCTGTGCACGCCGCCCCGGGCGGCTTTCGGCCGCCCGGCCGGACGGCATCCGCTGGAGTGGGAGAGGATTCGGCGGTCGCGGCCGCCGACGGGCGCGCGGGACGTGCCCCTTCGGCGGCCGGGCCGCGATGGTCAGCCCTCGGAGGAGACCAGTTCCAGTTCGGTGGTGTCGTCGAAGACGATGTGGTCGTACCCGAGCTCGTCGATGACGGGCGCGGGTGCGGGCTCGGTGCGCACCGCCTCGCGGACGGCCTCGGAGTGGGCGCCGCAGCCGTGGTCGTAGGAGACGACCCGGCCGTCGTCGGGGGCGAACTCGTTGGCGCACACGCCGAACATCCGGCGCAGCCCGCCCGCCAGGGGCGTCATGAATCCGCAGGTGGCGCAGGTGGCCGGGGCGGCCGACGCGATCGGGCTGCGCGGCCCGGCGTCGCCGTTGTACCAGCGGTCGGCGGCGGCGTCGCGGCCCTCCCGGGACAGCACCCGGGGACGGCCCAGGCCCGGCTCCCACGGGGCGGTGCGGTCGTCGGCCTCCTCTTCGAGGGCGTCCGCGGGGGCGTACGCGAAGCCGGGCTCCAGCCGCTCGTCGTCGGCGGAGGTGGGGAGCAGGTCGCCCACCCCGAGGTCGCCGGGGCGCAGCCGCTCCTTCCACGGCACCCACTGCGCCGCCAGCAGCGCATCGGGCCCCGGGAGCTGCACGGCCTCGTTGACGGTGACGACCTTGGCGCGCGCCGCGCGTACCACGGTGACGGCGTAGTGCCATCCCGGGTAGGCGGGGTCGCGGCTCTCGAACAGGTGGGTGACCAGGCGGTCGCCCTCCACGTGTGCGGACAGGTGATCGCCGACCCACTCCGGACGGGAGATCTCGACGGCGGCGGTCCGCGCGAGGTCGACCGCCTCGATGCATGCCTTGTCTGGTGCGGGGTTACGACGGCTAGGGCTCACATACTCCATCTTCGCCGATGGGAACCACCGCCGAGGCCACGACACCGACTCGATAGACGACCGTTACGTCGGATTGGGGAGGTACGGGGGCTTTCCTCCGGCCTCCCCCGGCGATCTGTGGCGGGCGCCACAGCGCGGCGCCCGCGAACCGGCTCAGGCCTCCAGGTCGTCGGCGACCACCCGCAGCACCTGCGCGATCTTGGCGGCCTCCTTGCGGTCGGGATGCTTGCCGCGCCGGTAGGTCGCCGAGACGCCGTCCAGGAGCTTGATCAGGTCCTCGACGATGACCACCATCTCGTCGGGCTTCTTGCGCATGGCCTTGGCCACCGAGCGCGGCGCGTCGAGCAGCTTGACCTGCAGCGCCTGGGCGCCCTTGCGCCCGTCCACGACGCCGAACTCCACCCGCTGGCCGGCGCGCAGGGACGTGGTCCCCGCGGGCAGCGCCGAAGAGTGCACGAAGACCTCACCGCCGTCGTCGCGGGTGAGAAAGCCGAATCCCTTGTCGCCGTCGTACCACTTGACCTTGCCGGTGGGCACGTGTGACCTCACGCTCTCGCCGTCGGACCCTAAGGGGCGAGGCCGGGGAATCCGCCCGTCCATGGGGCGAAAGTCCGCTCGGCCTCTCGGGCCCATCCTTCCATAGAGGTCTTTCCAGGCTAGTCCTCGACGAAGCGGATGAGGCAGGGACCGAAGCCCTCACATTCCTCGAAATGGCCATAAACCCGGTGGGCCATATCCGGCCACCCCGCACAGACGAGAGGCCCGGACGCGGATCTCCGGGCCTCTCCTTGACGACCGCCCCTGTCACCGCTGGTTGCGGAGTTCAGGACGGGACCCGGCGGGACCGGGGCGGTGTCAATTCCCATGCGCCCCGCCCGGCGACCGGCGCCGAACCCGGGAGCGCACCGTCATGATTACCCGCGGCCCGAACCCGCCACGCCCGCGAAACCCCTGGCCAAGAAGGTTATTCCGGAGGATTTAACCGGCGATGACCCGAACGGCGCGCGGCGGGGCCGATCCGCGCCACCAGGTACACCGCACAGGCCGCCGCGGCCGCCCGCAGCCCGACCACCCCGGTCGAGGTGAGCGACTCCAGCACGATCTGGTCGACGTAGGGCGCGTCCCCGCGCCAGAACGCCATGGCGACCAGGGTGGCCGCCGGGGGCACCCCGGCCAGCACCCACTTGTCGCGGCGCGGCCAGACCCGGCTCAGCACCACCATCACTCCCCCGACGGCCCACAGGAACGCGGACTGGTCCGCCAGCGCGCTCCCCGCGTACAGCACGAGCACCAAGAACTCGGAGGGGTGGTCGCGGAACGCCGCGACAGTGTCGGACCAGCGCCGACTCCGCCCCCGGCCGGGCGCCTCCCAGTCGCGGAGGGCGGCGATCGGGGTTCCGTGCTCGGGCCGGACGGACACCGCCCGGGCGGTCCCGGCCCGCGTCCCCAGCCACCCGCTGTCGGGGCCGCCCCGCCACGGCGGGGGCGTGCGCGCCCGGAAGACCGATGAGGCCGCGTCGTCGCCGCCTCCGTGATCGCCTCCGCCGCCTCCGTCCTCGGCGCCGGACCCCCGCCCCTCCTCCGCGTCCTCCTCGGCGCCCTCGACTCCGCCCCCGGAGGCGGTCTCGGCGCGCACCAGATCGGCCGGGTCGCCGATGGCCTTCAGCACCCGGCGCACGTCGTCGGCGGTGTCGGCCCCCGCCTTCCGGCAGGCCTCGTCCACCCGGTGGCGCACCTCCCTGAGGAACGCGGCACGCCGCCGCGAGGGGACCGCACCGTAGGCGGCGTCCCCCACCCGTGACAGGTAGTCCAGCACCACGCGCTCGGGCCGCTCGATCATGGACACATGGTGCACCGACCGGGCCGCCGGTACGCCCCGTCTCCGGGGTTCGGATTCGGGACGGCGCACTTCGGAGGCGAAACGGTGACCGAAAGTGGCCACGCAATCGCGCTCCGGAAGGTATAGATGGGACCGCGCCCCGCCCGCCCCGTCCGGGCGCGCGGGGAATCCCCGGTGCCGTCCGGCACCACCAGCGACAGCGAGAGGCAGAGCATGCGCGCACGCCGAACGGCGGTCCTGGCCGCCGCCCTGACCGGGCTGCTGGCGACCGCGGCCCCCGCGGCCGCGGACGACGGCGGCTCCGGCGTCCTGGAGCTGTACTCGGCCCCGGGGCTGGGCCACACCGTGCTCCAGGGCGGGGGCTGCCACACCTTCCCCGACAAGCGGATGGTGACCTTCGCCGACTCCGAACCCGCCGCCGACTACGTCTTCCACCCCGGTCCCGGCTGCACCGGGGTGCCGGTGGACTCCGGCCGCGACGACAGCCAGTGGATCCCGCCGCTGTACGGGGTGCGCTCGGTCGACGTCCGTTTCGGCTGACCGCCCCGCGGGCGCGGCGCCGGGGACGGAGCGCCCGCATGGCCCGCCGGGTCCGGCGGCGGCTAGGCTGCAAGCGCCCCCGACGCCCGAGAGGCCCAGAGAGGATCGCCCGGCCGCCATGAGCGAACCCCAGCTGCCGCCCGGTGCCGCGTCCCCCCGCGACGAACGGGCCCCGTCCGCCGAGCGGACCGCCGACTCCCCCGCGGACGGCGCCCCGAGGGCCGGAGGCGGCTCCAGCTCCACCATGGCGCTCATCCTGCACGCGCTGACCTTCCTGTGCTGCGGCAACTGGATCTTCGGGATCGTCGGCATCGTGTTCGCCGTGCGCGCCGCGCACGCGCGCGACCGCGGCCAGGCCGAGCAGGCCGAGATCCTCACCCGCTACTCCTGGTACTGCCTGGGCGCGGCGGCGGTGATGTTCACCGTCATGGCCGTGCTGACGCTGTGGATGTTCACCCAGGCCGGGTCGTGGGTGCAGGACGCGGTTCCGGTGCCGGTCGGGTACTGAGGGACGGCCGCGGGCGGGCCGCACGGACGCCCGCCGCCGGTCGCGTGGGCCCCGGCCGCACACGCGCGGCGGGAACCCGGGAGCGCTCCCCGCCGTCGTGGTTATCGTGGAGGGAGCCGCCGCCCGCCACGACGGCGCACCGGGGGAGGGGGAACGGCCGTGCAGGGACACCGCTCGGCGATCGAGCGCTTCTGGGAGGACTCCGGGCCGAACCCGGTGCTCGGGAGCGCCCCGCCGTCCGCCCCGGGCCCCGTGGCCCACCCGGTCCCGCCGGCGCCGCCCCCCGGCCCGGCCCACCCGGTGACGCGGCCCGGGGCCTCCGCGGCGGCCCCGGCCGCACCGCTCGCCCCGCCGGTCCCGGCGCCGCCCGCGGGCCCGCCGCCGCGCACGGGCGCCGCCGTGGCCGCCCTGCTGTGCGCCATGCTCACCCTGGCCTTCCCCGGCCTCGGACTCCTCCTCGGGTTCCCCGTGCTGGCCGTCCTGACCAACGTCCCGGGACTGGTGTTCGGGCTGCTGGCCCTGGCCAACCGCCGCGACCCCGAGGCGGTCGAGCGCAACATCGCCCGGACCTGGGCCAGCAACCTCGGCTACCTGCTGCTGCTCGCGTTCATCGCGCTGGCCGTCTCGGCGCTGGTGGCCGCACTGACCGTCTGAACCGCCCCCTCCCCCGCGACGTTCGCCACCGGACGGAGCGAACCGTTCGCGCCCGCCCCGCCGTCCTACCGACGACGAGCCCGCACCGCCGAGCACGACCGATCCGAGAGGGGCACCCGATGAGCTCACCCTGGCCGGGCCACGAGCACGACCCCCAACAGCACCCCGGCGGGTACGGACCGCCCCCCGGCTACGCGACCGGCCCACAGCCGCAGTCCCCCTACGGGCAGTACCCCCAAGGACAGCAGCCCGTCGGCCCCCCGCCACCCGTTCCCTACGGCCCGCCGATGGTGAACCCGGAGGTCGAGGAGACCCGGGGCGGGGCGATCGCCGCACTGGTCACCAGCGCGGTGACGCTGATGTTCTGCGGCTCGCCCGTCAGCGTCGTCGGCATCGTCTTCGGCATCCTGGCCATGGTGGAGAAGCAGGACGCGGAGAAGGCGCGGCGCTTCACCAAGTACTCCTGGATCGCCACCATCTGCGGCATCGTGGCCATGGTGCTGCTGGTCCTCATCCTCTTCGCCCTGCCGTTCCTGATCGCGCTGGGAGCGGCGGCGGGGGAGGGAACGGTGTGAGGCCGGGCGGCCCCGCGCATGCGGGGCCGCCGCCTCACAGCGAGGGCAGCGCCCCCATGAGCAGGGTGCCGCCCGCGATGGCCCAGGCCATCACCGCGTAGGTCAGGGTGCGCGTGCGCAGCTCCGGGTCGACGCGCATGGCCGGGGTGGCGAACGCGGCCACCATCAGGACCATCGCGAGCATCGCCGGGATGGTGGAGGCGATGGCGAAGATCGTCATCTGGTGCGCGCACGCCGCGTAGCCCGGCGCCCCGGGATCGCCACAGAACACGTCGTCGTCTCCTGGTCCGAAGGTCGGGTGCTCCAGCACCGTACCGCTCTCCGCGGGGAAATTCCGCCGCGCACGGTTTACACCGGGCCGCGCCGCGTCCAATCATGAGGGTGACCCCGACCACAGGAGGTACCCCCCATGGCCGACCCCTCCGGGCGCACCGGCTTCCGATCCATCGGCGGCGGCGGTCTGAACTGGGATTCCTTCCCGCTCCGGCTCTTCGCCAAGGGGAACGCGAAGTTCTGGGACCCCGCCGCGATCGACGTCACCCGGGACGCCGAGGACTGGAAGTCCCTCAGCACCGAGGCCCAGGAGCGCATCCTGCGCCTGTGCGCCCAGTTCGCCGCCGGGGAGGAGGCGGTGACCGAGGACATCCAGCCGTTCGTGCGCGCCATGGCCGCCGAGGGGCGGCTGGGCGACGAGATGTACCTGACGCAGTTCGCCTTCGAGGAGGCCAAGCACGTGCAGGCGTTCCGGCTCTGGCTGGACGCCCTGGGCGTCACCCACGACCTGCACGACCACGTCGACCGCAACGAGGGCTACCGGGCCCTGTTCTACGAGGAGCTCCCCGCCTCGCTCAACACGCTGCTCGACGACCCGAGCCCGCGCAACCAGGTGCGGGCCTCGGTCACCTACAACCACGTCATCGAGGGCGCCCTGGCCCTGACCGGCTACTACGCCTGGAACCACATCTGCACGGCCCGCGGCATCTTCCCGGGCATGCGCGAGATCATCCGCCGCATCGGCGACGACGAGCGCCGCCACATGGCCTGGGGGACCTTCACCTGCCGCCGCCACGTCGCCGCCGACGACGCCCTGTGGCCGGTGGTCACCGAGCGCCTGGACGAGCTGCTGCCGCACCTGAAGGCCACCGTGGAGCGCGACGACCAGCCCATGGCCGACGACGAGGACCAGCAGTACCAGCTCCCGCAGGGCGAGCTGCTGGAGTACGCCACCGACCGGGCGCTGCGGCGGCTCGGGGCGATCGAGACCGCGCGCGGGGTGCCGGTGGCCCGCATCGACCTGGACGCCTCCCCCGAGGAGCTGGAGGAGCGGTTCGGGGAGGAGGACCGCCAGGCCATGTCCCGCCTGGAGTAGCCGCCGCGGAGCGCCGGGCGGGGGCGGGTCAGCGCTTGCCCTCCAGCAGCACCAGGTCGATCGCGATGCCCGAGGCCACCGCCAGCGTCTTCAGCGGGTCGGGCAGGTTCGGGTAGCGCTGCCAGACCTGGTAGCTGTCGGCGGCGGTGAAGAACTCGCCGAGGTTGGGGAAGTTGCGGTCCACGCGCCCCACCTCGTGCTCGTTGTTGTCGAGGATCTGGAACTCGAAGGCGCCGAAGTTCCCCCGGACCGTGCCCACCTGCTGCTTCCAGGCGTCGAGGAGCCGGAAGCTGGCCTTGAAAAGCTTGAAGTCCTGGTCGATGTAGCCGATCGGACGCCCGTCGGGGTAGGCGATGGTCGTCGTGGCGGTGAACATCGCCCAGGACTTCTCGATGTACAGGCGCGGTCGGCCCCAAGCGTCGTTCACCATGAGCTTGCGGGCGAAACCGGCGGTGTTCTCCGCGACGAACCGCAGCGCCTTCATACCGCCGCTGAGGCCCACCTCGTGGACGTGTGCGGCGAGGCGCCCGTGCGCGTCATAGCAGTAGTACTCCGACTCGTCGACGAAGAAACGCTTGGGCTGCTTCACCACGATCGGCACAGTGTTGAACAGGTCCACGAACGGCTTCGACGCGCACGGAGGCGGAGCGGTTCCGTGGAATCC
>NZ_ANBH01000046.1 GCF_000341185.1 Nocardiopsis chromatogenes YIM 90109 | reverse complement strand
CCCTCCACCACCCTCAGCGGTCCCCCTGCTCCCGTCCCCGTCCGTGTCCCCATCCGCGTCCGCGGGCAGGATGCGGTGGACGAGGGCGCCGATGAGCGCGTCCGGCCCCCCTTCACCGTCGAGCACGCCGGGCAGCGTGAGGTGCTCGACGACCAGGCCGGTCATCGCCAGATAGAGCATGACGACCTCGCTCCGGCCGCCCGGCAGGCGCGCCTCCAGGTGCCCGCGCACGTTGTCGTCCAGGTCCTGGCGGATGCGCCGGGTCAGCGTCCCGCGCAGGGCGGGGCGGCGGGTGGCCTCCAGGCGCAGCTCCAGCAGGGCCAGGTAGGCCGTGCGCTCGGCGCTCATGCGCGCCATGACCCACCGCATGAGCCCGGCGACGTCCTCGGCGGTGGAGGCGCCCGCCATGGCGCGTTCGGCCTCCTGCGGATCGGGGGCGAAGCGCACGTACAGGTGCCCTCCGGCCTGGGTGAGCAGGTCGTCGCGGTCGGCGAAGTAGTTGGAGGCGGTGCCCACCGGGACCTCGGCGGCGGCGTCGACGGCGCGGAAGGTCAGGCCGCGCGCACCCTGCTCGGCGAGGACGGCGAGCGCGCCGTCCAGGAGCGCGGCGCGGCGTTCGGGATTGCGGACCATGCGGGGCCTCCTCGAAGAGACGACTTGCAACCACTACATTTGAAGCACTATACATGGAGTAGTTACCCGGTCCGACCCCGAGGAGCGCCCATGCGTGAACTGACCTACTTCGTCGCCGCCACCGCCGACGGGTTCGCCTGCGGCCCCGACGGGTCGTTCGACTTCTTCCCCCACGCCGAGGACACGGCGGAGTTCCACCTCCGCGAGTACCCCGAAGCCCTCCCCACGCATATCCGCGCCGCCGTCGGCATCGACGGCCGGGAGAACCGGCGCTTCGACACGCTGGTCCAGGGGCGGGCCTCCTACGAGGTCGCACTGAAGGAGGGGATCACCAGCCCCTTCGCCCACATGCGCCAGTACGTCGCCTCGACCACGATCACCGAGAGCCCCGACCCGGACGTGCACATCGTCTCCGGCGACCCGCTGGAGGCCGTCCGCGCGCTCAAGCGGGAGGACGGGGACCTGGGCATCTGCCTCATCGGGGGCCCAACGCTGGCCGGGGCGCTCTACCCGGAGATCGACGCGGTGTTCCTCAAGCGCTNGGGGGGGGGGGGAAAGCCGCTCTTCCAAGGCGCGGCGTTCTCGCCCGCCGAGTTCGACCTGGTCGAGAGCCGCCGCTTCGACAGCGGCGCCGACTACACCCTCTTCCGCCGCCGCTGACCCGGTCACCCGGTGCGCCCGGTGCGCCGATACGCACCCGGGCACCGGAGGCCCGGAACACGCGAACGGCGCCCACCGGTCTCCGGTGGGCGCCGTTCCGTGCGTCCCTCAGGTGCGCCGCTCAGGCCAGGGGCGGCGGCTTGGGCAGGGTCTCCGACCCCACGCGCTCACCGTCCCGGGTGACGGTCAGACCGTCCGGGCCGGACCGCCCGACCAGCCAGGCCAGCAGGGCCGCGTGCGGCCCGTCGGCGCGCAGCCCGGCCGGGCCCCGGCCGATGCTGCCCACGTCGGCGATCTCCACCGCCGGCAGCTCGGCCCCGGCCAGGCGCTCGACCATCGACCGCAGCTCGCGGTCGACGAAGGCCTCCTGCCAGTGCCCGGGCGTGTACCCGGCGTCCAGGTCGACGTGGTGGTACTCCAGCTCCAGGATGCGCATCCCGGCCAGCTCGGCGGCGCGGAACACGCGGCCCGAGCGGTGCCGGACCTTGAAGTCCCACCGCTCCTGCGGCATCGCCGCCACCGCGGCGGCGAACCGGTCGGACGAGGTACGCAGGTCCGCCGCCTGCTCGGGGCCGGGCCGCCCCGCCCCCGCGTCGATGTCGGCCTCCCGGGCCTCCTCGCTGGGGTACATGGACGCCTCGCGCCCCTCGCGCGCCGCCTCGAGCACGCCGGAGACCGCGTCGGCGCTCCGGGACACGTGGGCCAGCACGTGGCCCCGGGTCCACCTGGGCAGCAGCGACGGGGCGGCGATCTCCTCGGGGGTGAGCCGCTCGGCCGTGCGCACCAGGCGCTCGGTGGCCTGTTCGATCTCCTTCATCTCCATACCGGAGGCCTCCATCTAGGAAGCGGCACCGCTGAGGGTGCCGGTGGTCTGCTCGCCGGGGCTGTAGACCACACAGTAGATCTCGCGGTCGAACTGCTCGAAGGCGGTCCGGGTCGGCGTGTAGTAGCTGAAGTCGTAGGCCGACTGCTCGTAGGGCACGCCGACGAAGGTCTCGAACTCGCCCAGGCAGAACTCGTCGGCCTCGTCCGTCATGGCCTGGTCTCCGGGCCACTCGGTCTCGGCCGAGATGGTGGAGGCGTACACCTCGGAGTCGTGCGGGGCCGAGCAGTCGGTCACGGGGACCTCGGAGACCTCGCCCTGGATGGACTCGTCGTTGAGGCAGTCGCCCACGGAGATGTCGAAGGCGGCCACGTCCTCCTCCTCGGCGGGCGGCGGGGACTCCGGGGAGGTGTCCTCCTCCACCGGCTCGTCGGGGGTGGTGGGCTCCGACGGGACCGAGTCGCCCCCCTGGTCTTCGGCCCGCTGCGCGGCCTCCTGCAGGTTGGCCAGGATCGCGCCGCATCCGGAAGCCGTGACGGCCGCACCGGCGATCGCCAGCCCGGCGACGGCCCTCTTGGCGGTCGGAGCGAAACGGATGGACATGGGGGTACTCCAAATCGGGTGATCGATGGGGGATGCCCGTGGAGGGGCGCGGCGTGGGGCAGGGCCATCGCCTGCGGGGCACCGACCGCTCCGACGCCCCGATGGGGCCCGCGGTTCCCCGGTTCGCCCGAGAAATTCCCTTCGTGTCCGCACCGACGCCTCTGGTGACGGACCCCGGGACCACCGTGGTCCCGACCGGAGGCGCCGCCGTTCCCTCGGCTGTGGCGGCGCATCCGCCGCAACCGTCGCGGGAGGGGGAGCGGACACCGCTCCGGGGCATGCGAAAGGGCGGCCCCCCGGTGGCCGGGAGACCGCCCTTGTGGTCGCAGGCTGTTCGCCGCGTACCCGGAAGGCCGGGACGGGGACTAGAAGTCCATGCCGCCCATGCCGCCCGTCGGGTCGCCGCCGCCGGCGGCCGGCTTCTCCGGCTTGTCGGCGATGACGGCCTCGGTCGTCAGGAACAGACCGGCGATGGAGGCCGCGTTCTGCAGAGCGGAGCGGGTGACCTTGGTCGGGTCGATGACGCCGTCCTTGAACAGGTCGGTGTACTCCCCGGTGGCGGCGTTCAGGCCGACGCCGGCCTCCAGGTTCTTCACCTTCTCCGCGACGACCCCGCCCTCGAGGCCGGAGTTGATCGCGATCTGCTTCAGCGGGGCCTCGATGGCGCGGCGGACGATGTCGGCGCCGATCGCCTCGTCCCCGGACAGGTCCAGCTTCTCGAAGGCCGGAACGCCCGCCTGCAGCAGGGCGACACCGCCGCCGGGCAGGATGCCCTCCTCGACGGCCGCCTTGGCGTTGCGGACGGCGTCCTCGATGCGGTGCTTGCGCTCCTTGAGCTCCACCTCGGTGGCGGCACCGGCCTTGATGACCGCGACGCCGCCGGCCAGGCGGGCCAGGCGCTCCTGCAGCTTCTCGCGGTCGTAGTCGGAGTCCGTGCGCTCGATCTCGCTGCGGATCTCGTTGACCCGGCCCTGGATCGTGGTGCCGTCGCCGGCGCCGTCCACGATGGTGGTCTCGTCCTTGGTGACGACGACCTTGCGGGCGCGGCCGAGCATCTCCAGCTCGGTGTTCTCCAGCTTGAGGCCGACCTCTTCGGTGATGACCTGGCCGCCGGTCAGCACCGCGATGTCGCTGAGCTGGGCCTTGCGGCGGTCGCCGAAGCCGGGGGCCTTGACGGCGACCGACTTGAAGGTGCCGCGGATCTTGTTGACGATGAGCGTCTGCAGGGCGGCGCTCTCGACGTCCTCGGCGATCACCATCAGCGGCTTGCCCGCCTGGAGGACCTTCTCGACGACCGGAAGGAACTCGTTGTTGTTGGAGATCTTGGAGTTGACGATGAGGATGTAGGGGTCCTCCAGGACCGTCTCCATCCGCTCAAGGTCGGTGGCGAAGTAGGGCGAGATGTAGCCCTTGTCGAAGCGCATGCCCTCGGCGAGTTCGAGCTCCAGCCCGAAGGTCTGGCCCTCCTCGACCGTGATGACGCCTTCCTTGCCGACCTTGTCCATCGCCTCGGCGATGACCTCGCCGATCTGGGCGTCGCCAGCGGAGATGGAGGCGGTGGAGGCGATCTGCTCCTTGGTCTCCACGTCCTTGGAGAGCTTGGCCAGCTCCTCGCTGATGCGGGAGACGGCGGACTCGATGCCGCGCTTCAGGCCGATGGGGTTGGCGCCGGCCGCGACGTTGCGCAGGCCCTCGCTGACCATGGCCTGGGCCAGGACGGTGGCGGTGGTGGTGCCGTCACCCGCGACGTCGTCGGTCTTCTTGGCGACCTCCTTGACGAGCTCGGCGCCGATCTTCTCGTACGACTCCTCGAGCTCGATCTCCTTGGCGATGGAGACACCGTCGTTGGTGATGGTGGGGGCGCCCCACTTCTTCTCCAGAACGACGTTGCGGCCCTTGGGGCCGAGCGTCACCTTCACCGCGTCGGCGAGCGTGTTCATGCCGCGCTCAAGGCCGCGGCGGGCTTCCTCGTCGAACGCGATCAGTTTGGCTGCCATAGACTTCCTGTCCTCCCGGGACGGGCTGATACGCGAAGGAACGAGCCGACGCCCGCGACGGACGACCGCGGTCCGCCGGCTGTCCGGCCGCCGGCGTCCGCGGCCTCATCGTCTCGATCCTGATTAGCACTCCGATCATCGGAGTGCTAACGATCCCCTTTTTAGCACTCACCCATGGCGAGTGCAAACGGCCCCGGGGAGGGATCCTCTCCCGATTACCCGCAGGTCAAACCGCACACGAACGGGCCGCGTCCGGCAGTGCCGGACGCGGCCCGCGCGAAGCTGTCGGGGCGGGTCAGCCGCCCGCGACCGCGGGGATGATCGAGACCTCGACACCGTCCTTGGTCGCGGTGTCCAGGCCGTCGGCGAAGCGCACGTCCTCGTCCCCGACGTAGACGTTGACGAAGCGGCGGATCTTCCCGGAGTCGTCCAGGATGCGGGCGCGGATGCCCGGGTGGTTGGCGTCCAGGTCGGCCAGGACGTCCTTCAGGGTCGCGCCCTCGGCGGACACCTGGGCGGCGTCCTTGGTGTAGGTGCGCAGGATGGTGGGGACGCGAACGCTCACGCTCATGGTGCGGGTACTCCTCGGTGTCGGTGCGGTGGTGCGGCTGTTCCCGCGGCGCCGCCGCCCGCGCGCCGCCGGGCGGAGCGCGGGCGGCGCTCAGGCGGCGGCAGGGCGGCCGCGCGGCGGAGCCGCGGCGGTCGAAGGCGGTCTAGGGGGTGTTGCGTGGA
>NZ_ANBH01000045.1 GCF_000341185.1 Nocardiopsis chromatogenes YIM 90109 | reverse complement strand
GACTGATGAGAACGCAGCGAGGGGCGTGCCTGGACGCCGCGCAGTAGGCCGTGATTCACGCAACACCCCCTAGTCCAGCCCGGCCTCGCGGAAGGCGTCCAGGGAGGGCCGGATGGTCGCGGTGACGCCGGCGTCGACCGCGTTCAGGGTCTTGAGGCCGTCACCGGTGTTGAGCACGACCGTCTCCTTGGACGGGTCGATCGCCCCCTCGGCGAGCAGCTTGCGCAGCACCCCGGTGGTCACGCCCCCGGCGGTCTCGGCGAAGACCCCCTCGGTGCGGGCGAGCAGCGCGATGGCGTCGACCACCTCGTCGTCGCCGACGTGGCCGACCGCGCCGCCGGTGCGGCGGCACACGTCCAGCACGTAGGGGCCGTCGGCCGGGTTGCCGATCGCCAGCGACTTGGCGATGGTGTCCGGCTTGACCGGCTGGATGACGTCGTGGCCCTCCTCGTACGCGCGGGCGACCGGGGAGCAGCCGGTGGCCTGGGCGCCGAAGATCCTGTAGGGGCGGTCCTCCACCAGGCCCAGCGAGATGAGCTCGCGGAACCCCTTGTCGATCTTGGTGAGCTGGGAGCCGGAGGCGATCGGGATGACGATCTGCTCGGGCAGCCGCCAGCCGAGCTGCTCGGCGATCTCGTAGGCCAGCGTCTTGGAGCCCTCGGCGTAGTAGGGCCGCAGGTTGACGTTGACGAAGCCCCAGTCCTCGCCCGCCGGGTCGCCGATGAGCTCGGAGCAGAACCGGTTCACGTCGTCGTAGGTGCCGTCGATGGCGACCAGGCGGCCGCCGTAGACGGCGGCCATGACGACCTTGGCCTCCTCCAGGCCGGCCGGGATGAACACGCACGACCGGAACCCGGCGCGCGCGGCGGCCGCGCCGACCGCTCCGGCGAGGTTGCCGGTGGAGGAGCAGGACAGGGTGGTGAACCCGAAGTTGCGGGCGGCCTCGACGGCCATCGCCACCACGCGGTCCTTGAAGGAGTGGGTGGGGTTGCCGGAGTCGTCCTTGACGTGCAGCGCCTCCATGCCCAGCTCGGCGGCGAGGCGGTCGGCGCGCACCAGCGGCGTCAGGCCGGGGTTCATGTTGGGCAGCTCGGCCACGTTCCCGGGGACCGGCAGCAGCGACGCGTAGCGCCAGATGTTGTTCGGGCCCGCCGCGATCTCCTCGCGGGTGACGCCGCCGAACTCATAGGCCACCTCAAGGGGGCCGAAACAGAACTCGCAGGCGAAGCGGGGGCCGAGCTCGTAGCGCTCGCCGCACTCGCGGCAGGACAGGGCGGCCGCGGGACCGAAGGGGCGGGCGGTGGCGGGGGGCTCGGCGGTCGTGGCTTCCGGGGCGCTGATCGCCATTGCGAGGCGTCTCCTCTCATCTTTCCTGGCGACCGATCTGGCCCCAGGCCGGAGTTGGCACCTGCCCCGGCCGCCTCGCGGATTTCACGAGCGCATCGAGCCGGGATGGTTGCCGGGGCTTCGCAGGGCCGGTCCCTCCACCCCTCTGGATGAGCGATATTCGGTTGTGGTCACACGGTTGTCGACGGATTCGGTCGAGAATCCGCTCTCGACTGTAACGGACGGTCCGACCGGTTTTCCATCCATGGTGACCTGGATAACAACGATGGCGCACGCCACACCCCTCCACCGCGTCCCGACCCCGGCGGAGGGTTTGCGCCCTGCCGCGCATGGCGACACCTACATCACCCCATCACCCCGAACCGGCTTTCCCGAGAGGTGAACCTTCAGGTGGACAAGGCACAGATCCTCGTCGCGTCCAACAGAGGACCGGTGTCCTACTCGGTCGACGACGCCGGGGCGCTCACGCACCGGCGCGGGGGCGGAGGGCTGGTCTCCGGTCTGAGCGCCGCCGCAGAGCACGGCGACACCCTGTGGGTGTGCGCGGCGCTGTCCGACGCCGACCGGACCGCCGCCGCACAGGCCCCCGAGGGGCGCATCGACCGCACCACCGACCTGGGCGGCCTGCGGGTGACGATGATCGACATCCCCCAGGACGTCTTCGACAACGCCTACACGGGCGTCGCCAACTCGACTCTGTGGTTCGTCCAGCACATGCTCTACGAGACGCCGTCCAAGCCCGTCTTCGACGCGGCGTTCCAGCGGCGCTGGGAGGACTACCGGGCCTACAACGCGGCCTTCGCCGAGGCGCTGCTGACCGGGTCGGCGGAGAACGCGCGCGTGGCGGTGCAGGACTACCACCTGGCGCTGCTGCCGCGGATGCTCCGCGGGCGCCGCCCCGACCTGCGCATCGCGCACTTCTCGCACACCCCCTGGGCGCCGCCGGAGTACTTCCGCATGCTGCCCTCCGGGGTCCGCCGCGAACTGCTGGAGGGGATGCTCGGCGCCGACCACCTCGGGTTCCTCAGCGCGCGCTGGGCCGACGCGTTCCTGCGCTGCTGCGCCGAGTTCCTGCGCGCCGACGTCGACCTGGCGCGGCGCACCGTCGAGTACGGCGGCCGGATCATCGGGGTGGGCGTCCACCCCCTGGGGGCCGACGCCGACGGGCTGCGGCAGCGTGCGGCGCAGCCGGACGTGGCCGAGCGCGCGGCGGCGCTGCGCGAGCGGGTCGGCGACCGGCGGCTCATCGTCCGGGTGGACCGCACCGAGCTGTCCAAGAACATCGTCCGCGGCCTGGAGGCCTACCGGGAGCTGCTGCGCACCCGGCCGGAGTGGCACGGCCGGGTGGCGCACCTGGCGTTCGCCTATCCCAGCCGGACCGACGTGCCGGAGTACCGCGAGTACACCGAGGAGATCCGCAGGCTCGCCAAGGAGATCGGCGACGAGTTCGGCACCGCCGACTGGACGCCGCTCCTCCTGGAGGTGAACGACGACTTCCCGCGCTCGCTGGCCGCGTTCACCATGGCCGACGTGCTGCTGGTCAACCCCGTCAGGGACGGGATGAACCTGGTGGCCAAGGAGGGGCCGGTGGTGTCCCGGGACGGGTGCGCGCTGGTGCTGTCCACCGAGGCGGGCGCCGCCGACGAGCTGTCGGACGACGCCCTGATGGTCAACCCCTTCGACGTCGGTGAGACGGCCGAGGCCCTGCACACCGCCCTGACCCTGCCGGAGGCGGAGCGCTCGGCGCGCTGCGACCGCCTGGTGGAGCGGGCGTCGGCGCTCCCGCCCGAGCGGTGGTTCACCGACCAGCTTCGGGCGCTCGGCTGAGGATGTCCTCGATCACCCCGGTCTTGGCCTCGGCGTAGTCCTGGACGCTGTCCCCGTGGCGCTCGGCGAGGTCGCGCTTGGCGCGCTCGTAGCGTTCGCGGTCCCCCGCGTCGGCGCGGAGCCGGTCGCGGAAGGCCAGGATGCGCCGGGGCTCGGGGCCGTCGGCGAACACGTGCAGGGTGGTGCTGACGTCCGGCCCCTTGAACACGTGGTGGTCGTGGAAGTCGGGTTCGGCGTAGTGCAGGACGTACCCGGCCTTTTCCAGGGCCGGGCGGTAGGCGGCCTCGTCCGCGGGGTCGCCCACCAGGAGCAGCAGGTCGACACAGGGGCGGGCGGCGAGGCCGGGCACGGCCGTCGACCCGACGTGCTCGACGGCCAGGGCGGCGGGGCCGAGGGCCTCGCGGACCCGCTCCGCCTCGCGCTGGAAGAGGTAGGGCCACTTGGGGTCGTGCCCGGTCAGGACGACGCGCTCACCGCCTCGGCCGAACGAGCGGTCGAAGTGGCTTCCGCGCGCTTCACCGCGCACAGGGAGCCGTTCGGGGGATTCGTGGGTGGGGGACATGCCGGAAGTCTCATGACCTGCGCCGTGATCGTCAAGCCGGGCTCACATAGGGCACCCGCCGTGTTCGCCCGGGGACGGTCCACACCGGCGGCGCCCCTGCCCCCGGACAGCGGCGGCCCCGTCGGGGCCCGCTCACCGGCTTCAGCCGGGTGAGGCGCCGGTGGAGCGCGAGGCGGACGGCGGCGACGACGGAGGTCGGCGACCACGCCCGGTCCTAGGGCTGCGGACCCGGTCTACCTCCTCCGGCGGCCGGCGCCCTTGCGGCGGCGGCCCGAGGGGCGCCCTTGGGCCGCGCCGTCCCCGGTCCCCTCGGTGCCCGCCCCCTGGCCGCGCTCGGGCAGGTCGTACGGGTTCTTCGCGGTGCGGCGCAGCACCAGCGTCAGCACCACGAGCACGACCAGCACGAGCACGCCGCCGACGGTCCACAGCGTCCACGCCGGGATCGACAGGCCCCGGTCCTCATCCACCAGGTCCTCGTTGTACAGCGGGATGTCCTCGGCGGCGCCGCCCGCCTCCTGCACGGCCGCGGGGGCGTTCACCACCCCCTCGCCCGCCGACGCGGTCAGCGCCTGGGCCACCTGGTCGGGCAGGAGCTGCGGGTACTCCGCGCGCACCAGCGCGGCCGTACCGGCGGCGAAACCGGCCGCGATCCCCGCACCGCCGTACCGCTCGTAGCCGCCGCCGGGGGCCGGGGCCTCCACGTCGTCACCGGGGGCGGACACGTCCGGCGCGCCGCCCTGCGCCGGGGACTCCTGCCCCTGAGCGGCCTGCTCCGGGGAGGTCTGCACCGGAGCGAGGTCGCGGTCCACCGGGCCGACGGCCAGCGCCCCCTCGGACGCCGACGCCGCGCGGGCCGCCGGGTCGCCCCCCGGGAGCAGCACCACCGCCCCCTCGCCCACCGCGTAGGCGACGGCGGCGGCGACGCCCTCCATGTCCTGCCCCTCGGCGACACCGTCGGCCACCGCCACGACCTGGGCGCCCTCGTCGGCGGCGTAGCGGATGCCGCGCTCCAGGGCGTCGCCGTCCTCGGCGCTCCCGCCCTCGGGGGCCACCCGCACCGACAGCACGTCCGCGTCGGGGGCCACGCCCATGAACCGCGCGTGGGTCTCCACGCCGTACCCGGTGGCGGCCGCCACCGCGGCGACGGCGGTCGAGGAGCCGTCCGCGCCGTCGCCCCCGGCGCCGGAGAAGTCGGTGCCCACGGTCACCTCGCCGCCCAGGTTCGGGTTCTCGGCGTCGACGCCGGTGCCGACCACGGCGACCGTGGCGCCGCGGCCGCGGCCCTCGTCCTGCTCCTCGGCCGCGTCCCAGGCGTCGCGGGCGCCGACGGCCTCCAGCCCCCACTGGTCGATGAGCTCATCGCCCCACGCTGGCGGTGCGGTCGGCGCGGCCACCGCGCCGGCGGCCAGCAGCAGCGCGCACAGGCCGGAGCCGGCGTGGCTGGTGCGCATGGAGTGTCCCCCCGTGACGTTTCCGGTTGCGAGGCCGGCGCGGCGCTCCGCCACCGAAGCGCTGGTCAGGGCCGCGCGCACGGGCAATTCTGCCAGCTTCGCACGTGTATGCGAACGGGATGGGCCTTCGGTAAGGGGCTGCTTACCCCGGGGGCCGAACCTGTGCGGTCCCCTGCGTCGGCCCTCGGACGAGTCGCTACGATGTTTCGCGCCGATCCCGAAGAGGAGGCGTGCAATGCCAGAAATCCGGGAACAACCCTCCGACCCCTCAACCGACGCTGCGCCGGGGCTCGCCGAGCGCGACCGGCGCATCCTCGCCTTCGAGAGCCAGTGGTGGAAGCTCGAAGGCTCCAAGGAGCAGGCGATCCGCGACGAGTTCGGCTTCTCCCCCACCCGCTACTACCAGCTGCTCAACGGCCTGGTGGACCGCCCCGAGGCGCTCGCCTTCGACCCGATGACCGTCAAGCGGGTCCGCCGTCTGCGCGCCGACCGGCGCCGCCAGCGCACCGCCCGCCGCCTGGGCATCCGCCTGTAATGGCGCTTCCCCGCCCGCGTACCTCCGACGGCGCGGCCGCGCTCGGCGCGATCGCCGCCCGGCCGTCCACGGCGCTGCTCGCCTTCGACTTCGACGGGACCCTGGCACCGATCGTGCCCGACCCGCGCGACGCGCGCCCCCACCCCCGCGCGCTGGCGGCGCTGCGCGCCCTCGCTCCCCGGGTCGCCGGGGTGTCCGTGGTCACCGGACGCCCCGCGGAGACCGCCGTGGAGTACGGCGGTCTGGACGGTGTGCCCGGGATCGTGGTGCTCGGCCACTACGGCCTGGAGCGCTGGGAGGACGGACGGCTCACCAGCCCCGGCGCGGTGCAGGGCCTGGAGGACGCGCGCGCCGCGATCCCGGGCCTGCTGGCGGACCTGGGCCCCGTGGGCGAAGGGGTGCACGTGGAGGACAAGGGCAAGGCCGTCGCCGTGCACACCCGCCGCGCGGCCCGGCCCGCCGAGGCGCTGGAGGCCCTACGCGAACCGCTGGGCCTGATCGCGGAGCGCGCGGGGCTGGCGGTGGAGCCGGGGCGCATGGTGATCGAGCTGCGGCCCCCGGGGATGGACAAGGGGGCGGCGCTGACCGCCCTGGCCGACCGGGTGCGGCCCGGCGCGCTGCTGTACGCCGGTGACGACCTCGGCGACCTGCCCGCGTTCGCGACCGTACGGGAGCTGCG
Organism: Nocardiopsis chromatogenes YIM 90109; assembly: GCF_000341185.1. Taxonomy (GTDB): domain Bacteria; phylum Actinomycetota; class Actinomycetes; order Streptosporangiales; family Streptosporangiaceae; genus Nocardiopsis_A; species Nocardiopsis_A chromatogenes. The sequence goes on along the minus strand of NZ_ANBH01000045.1, from coordinate 257 downwards.
CACCCGGGGCGTGCCCGGGGTGGCGGTGTGCAGCGGCTCGTCGGAGGCGCCGACGCTGGCCGAGCAGGCGGACCTCGTGGTCGAAGGCCCCGAGGGCATCGCCGACCTGCTGGAGGGCCTGCTGCCCTGACCGGGCGGCGTCCCCTCCCTCAGGGCCCGTCCCCGGGCAGGGCCCCCACTGCCCCGGTCACCCCCTCACTCGCCGAAACAGGCGCGGATCGCCGCGCGCAGGTCGTCGAGGCCGGTGCGGCGGCGGC
>NZ_ANBH01000044.1 GCF_000341185.1 Nocardiopsis chromatogenes YIM 90109 | reverse complement strand
CGAAGTGCACGGAGTTGGTCAGCAGCCCCACGTACCTGCCGGTCTCGGGCTGGAGGTACAGGCTCGTTCCCGTGTAGCCGTGGTGGTAGACCACCCCGTCGTCGCCCCNCGAAGTGCACGGAGTTGGTCAGCAGCCCCACGTCCCTGCCGGTCTCGGGCTGGAGGTACAGGCTCGTTCCCGTGTAGCCGTGGTGGTAGACCACCCCGTCGTCGCCCACCAGCCAGCCGAGGCCCCGGGAGACGCCGTCGGCGACCCGCACGGCCGGGCGCCAGCTCTGCCGCACGTAGTGCGGCGGCAGCAGGCACCCCTCCTCCCCGGCGGCGCTGCGCAGCAGCTCGCGCGCGTAGGCGCCCAGGTCGATGGCGGTGCTGAAGACCCCGGCGTGCCCGGCGACGCCGCCCATGAGCCCGGCCGCCTCGTCGTGCACCACCCCCCAGACGGGGGCGGTGCCGGGGATGCGGCACTCGGTGGGGGCCACGGCGGGCGAGCGCGGCAGCGGGCCGTACGTCGTGGCGGTCATGCCGGCGGCGTTCCACAGGGTGGAGACGGCCAGGTCCAGCGGGGTGTCCAGGAGCCGTTCGAGGATGAGCCCCAGGAGGATGAAGCCGCGGTCGATGTACCGGTACCCCTCCTCCTCCAGGGGCTCGGCGAGGATCGACTCGGCGAGGTCCCTGTCGGTGCCGACATAGCACTCCAGCCACGCGACCGGGTTCAGGCGGGAGGTGTGCGTGAGGATCCGCCGCGCGGTGACCTCCCCGCCCGCGTAGGGGCCCCCGGCCACGTACCTCCCCAGCGGCGTGTCCAGCGAGAGGATCCCCTCCGCCTCGGCGCTGCCCGCCAGCGGCCAGGTGGCCATGACCTTGGTGAGACTGGCGACGTCGTACAGCACGTCGGGCGCGGCCTGCACGTTGTCGCCGCCCTCGGTCACGCCGCCGACGGCGACGAACTCCCACATACTCCCGGTACCGACAACGGCCGCACCGCCGGGCAGCCACCCGGCGTCGACCATCACCTTGAGCACCCCCCGGATGTCGGCTCCGGTCTCGGCCACCCAGTCGCCGTCGCGCATAGGACCCCCCTCGTACCCACTCCCCAGGTCAGGCGATACCCCCTGGTGGGAGCCCCCTCACCCCCCGAGGGCACCGAATCCCCTCCCGACCTGGACCGAAACCACGAAGGGCGCCGTTCCCGGCGCTTCCGGCAGACTGTCCCAATGGACCGAACCCCTCCCCCCATCCCCGACGGCGCATCGGCCCGGGAGGCGCACGCCGAAGGAGTGCGGCTCTACCAGGAGAGGCGCGACGACGAGGCCGAACCCTATTTCCGCAAGGCGGTGGAGCTCGACGGCACGAGGGCCTTCTACAAGCTGGCCTTGGGGAAGTTCCTGTTCTTCCAGCGGCGCTACGAGGAGGCGCTCCCGTGGCTCCGGGAAGCGTCCACCTCGGGCACCCTTGAGGCGCTGCGCTACACCGGCCTGTCCCTGCAGTTCCTAGGCCGGCTCGACGAGGCCGAGCAGTGGTACTTCCCAGCGGCACAGGCCGGCGACGTACCCGCGATGGTGGACATGAGCGCGCTGCTGACGGAGACCAGGCGCTTGGAAGAGGCCCTTGAGTGGGCCCAACGCGCGGCTAACGCGGGCAACCTCGATGGCAACAGCAACGCGGGATCGCTCCTGCTCATGTTGGAGCGCCCCAAGGACGCGTACGACTGGCTGCTTCCCGCCGCCGACACCGGCCACGCGAAGGCGGCCTTCAACCTCGGAGTGGTGCTCGACGACCACCTGAACCAACCCGAACAAGCGGAGCACTACTTCCGCGTCTCCGCCGAGGGCGGCTGGGCCAAAGGCATGACGGCCCTCGGCGAGAGCATGCTCAAAAGGGGCGCCCCCGAGGCGGCGAAGCCATGGTTGGAGAAGGCGGCCCGACAGGGGGACGTACGGGCGGGCCTCCGTCTCGGCGAGGCGCTGATCCGCCTCGGCGACGGCGATATGGCCGAGAACTGGCTGGAGTGGGCCTGGGGGAAAGGGGCCCAGCGGTCAGCGCTGGTACTCGGCGCCCGCCTCCTCCGGGAAGGCCGCTTCATGGAGGCCGAGCACTGGTTCAAGCGCGCCCATGAAGCAGGGCTGCGCGGTGGCGCCAAGGGGCTCGGGATCGCGCTGCTGATGCAGGACAAGGCGACGGAGGCGCTCCCCCACCTGCGCGCGGCGGCGCAGCGGTACGACTGGCAGGCCGTGCGGCACCTCGTCCAGGCGTTGCGCAGATGCGGCGAGGGGGACGAGGCGGAGTACTGGTACGGCATGCTTCCGCCCGAACACAAGACGCCCGCCGCCCACTCCGGCTCCTGAGCCCGCCCCGCCCCCTCCCCTTCCCTCTTTCAGGCGCCGTCGACCCGGTCCAACTCGTCCGGGTCGACGGCGACGACCGGCTCGTGGGAGTGGTGGTCGAGCAGCGTGCCACGGCGGACGGCGGGCCCGCCCAGGTCGATCATGCCGGTGGAGTCCAGGGTGAAACCGCCGCCGCGTTCGTAGAGCGCCGTCAGGGGCGCGAACAGGTGCGGCAGCCCGGGGGTCGGCGCGCCTGAGGCGAGCACGGCCTCGAACTTGACCGACCACACGGCGGTCTTCACCACCTCGGGCGGCAGCTCCCGCCCGATGAGCTCGCTCTCCAGGCGCAGGAGCACGTCCCCGTCCACGGCCACCGTGGGGGCGACGATCTCGGCGACGTCGAAGAACGGCCATTTGCCCGCCTGGAGCAGCCGCCGCCAGAGCGCGGCGCGGCGCAGGTACTCGCGCATGAGGCCGGTCCTGGACGCGGCCGACTCCGGCCGCACGTCGTTCCAGTCGATCACCAGCAGGCGGTCGGCCTGCTCCTGCGCGGCCCGCCGGGCCGCGCCGCCCTCCGCCTCCGGCGCCTGCCCGCCCAGCCACGCGGGAACCTGGCCGGGGTCGCGCGGGAAACGCCGCAGCTCCTCAGGGGCGAGTGCCTCCACACTCCGGGGATCGAAGTGGTCGGGGGCCGAGTCGTAGTCGTAGCCCGCGTCGAATGTGCCTGAGTCGGCGATCCGAAGCTTCAGCGTGAACCACGTCCCACGCCCCTCGCGGTGCATGCCCCGACGGAGCTTCTGCAGATCCAGCTGGGCGAGCGCGGACACCTTCACCTCCACGCGCTCCCCCGCGACCACGGCGGCGGCCCGGACCTCCTCGGCGTACCCCAGCCCGCCGCAGACCAGCAGGACGGCCTCCCACCCGGAAGGGGCGGCGTCCACAAGCTCCGACGCGATCTCACTCAGCAGCCCGTGCTGCGCATCCGGCCTCAGCGACCATGCGGACATGGCTTCCTCTTTCTCAAGATGGGGGGACCCGTCCCGTAGGATCCGCTGCGTCAAGGGATGTTCACACCGCGACAGGACGGCACACTAAGCCCGTTTCGAGAGGAGTGCCGGTGACGACCCGCATCGTGCACCGCCCGGCCAGGACCGTGCACTCGCCCGTTCCTGAGGAGCCGCGCGAGGTCGAGGCGCCACCGACGCTTCCCGACGGCAACGCCCAGCAGAGCCCGCTCATGACCGTGCTGCCCATGGTCGGGATGATGGCGTCGCTCACCATCATGATGGTGATGCGGAACCCGGCGTTCATCGTCTTCGGCGCCGTGATCCTCGTCGTCGCCCTCATCGCGGCGCTGGGCATGTTCTTCTCCCGGCGCGGCCAGGCCGGGCGCCAGCGGCGCAACCAGCGCGAGCTGTACCTCGAATACCTGGAGGAGCTCCGGGACGACCTGAGCGAGGCCGAGCGCGCCACGCGCGCCAAGGCCCGCCTGCTCGCACCGCCCCCTGAAGCCCTGTACGACATCGCCCGGGACCCGGCGCGCCTATGGGAGCGGCGGCGCAGGGACCGCGACTTCCTCCGCGTGCGGCTCGGAACGGGCGAGGTACCGGCACGGCCGCTGCGGCTCGCCGACCGGGGGACCGCCCTCACCCCCACGGATCCGTTCATGGCGTCGGAGGCGTCGGCGGTCATCCGGCGCTTCGAGACCGCCCCCGACATGCCGCTGACCGTCCCCTTGGACCGGGCGGGCAACGTCAGCATCATCGGGGGGCGCGACGACGTGCTGCGGGTCGTGCGCGCGCTGGCCGCCCAAGCGGCCGTCTTCCACGCCCCCGAGGACCTCGTCATCGCCGCCGCCTATCCGTCCGGCACGGCCCACGACTGGGAGTGGCTCAAGTGGCTCCCGCACGCCGCCGACGGGACCACCCGGCTCATCGCGCCGGACCCCGCGGAACTCGGAGCGCTGCTCGCCGACGAGCTCCGCGCGCGCACGGACCTCGCGGGGGAGATCCGCCGGGGGATGGGGCGCAAGGAGGCCTACGCCTCGATGCGGCGGCTGCTGGTCGTGCACGACACCCACGGCGGGGTCGCCCGCGAACTCGCCCGGCCCGACGACGCGATCGTTCCGTCGGCCCTCGGGGCGACCGTGCTGCACCTGGTCGAGCGTCAGGTGGACGAGCCGGGGGACGTGTCGCTGCGGATCACCGTCGACGGGGACACCGCCACCGTCGTGGACCTGCGGCCGGAGGACCCGGTGGCGGCGACGGGCACCGTCGACGCGGTCCCCGCGGCCCAGGTCGAAGGGCTGGTGCGGATGGTCGCTCCGCTGCGGCTGTCGGCCGAGGCCGCCGAGGAGGCCGAAGCCGACGCCGGGTCGGTCGACTTCACCGGGGCGCTGGGCATCGGCGACCCGGGGGCGATGGACGTCCCCAGGCTGTGGGCGTCCCGGAGCGAGCGCGCATTCCTCCGCGTCCCCATCGGCTTCGACGGCATGGGGCAGCCGCTGGTGCTCGACCTCAAGGAGGCGGCGCAGCTGGGCATGGGGCCGCACGGGCTGTGCGTCGGGGCGACCGGGTCCGGGAAGAGCGAGCTGCTGCGCACGCTCGTGCTGGCGCTGGCCTCCACGCACGCTCCGGACGACCTGTCCATGGTGCTGGTGGACTACAAGGGCGGGGCGACGTTCGCACCGTTCGAGGACCTGCCGCACGTCGCCGGGATCATGACCAACCTGGAGGACGACACCGCGCTGATCGAGCGCGCGTACGCGAGCCTGTCGGGCGAGGTGCAGCGGCGCCAGCAGGTGCTCAAGGACGCGGGGAACGTGGCGGGGATCGGCGACTACGCGTTCCTGCGCTCCAAGAACCCGGACCTGCCGCCGCTCCCGCACCTGTTCGTGATCATCGACGAGTTCGGCGAGCTGCTGACCGCGCGGCCGGACTTCATCGAGCTGTTCCTGTCCATCGGGCGGATCGGCCGGAGCATCGGCGTGCACCTGCTCCTGTCGAGCCAGCGCATCGAGGGCGGGAAGCTGCGGGGGCTGGACACCTACCTCTCCTACCGCTTGGGGCTGCGGACCTTCTCCGAGGAGGAGAGCCGCACGGTCCTCGACACCCCCGACGCCTTCCACCTCCCGGCGCTGCCCGGCTTCGGGTACTTGAAGGTGGACACCACCGTGTACCAGCGCTTCAAGGCGGGGTACGTGTCCGGGCCCTTCAAGGGGACGCTGGCCTCCGCCGACGAGGACGACGGCACGGCGCCGACGGTCCGCCCCTTCGAGGCGTACAACACCGCTGCGGCGGACGAGTCCGGCCCGGCGGAGGCGTCGCCCGCCATGCCCGAGCGCTCCACAGGGCCGTCACTGCTCGACGTCATGGTCGGGCAGCTCTCCCGGCACGGCACACAGGTGCGCGGGGTGTGGCTGCCTCCGCTCCCCGCCGCGACACCGTTGGACGCGCTCTCAGGCGCGCCCGCGCCCGGCCCTGAGGGGTTGCGCCTTCCGGGTTCGCCCGAGCAGATGCACCCGCCCATCGGCCTCCTCGACGACCCGTCGAAGCAGTGGCAGGGGGTCTGGAACCTGGACCTGACGGCGGCGGGCGGCCATGTCGCCGTGATCGGCGGGCCGCAGACCGGCAAGACGACCCTGCTGCGGACACTGGTCACCTCCCTCGGGCTGACCCACACCCCGCGGCAGACCGCGGTGTACTGCCTCGACATGGTCGGCGGCGGGCTCCAGGCGCTCGCCGAACTGCCCCACGTGGGCGGTGTGGCCGGGCGCCTCGACCGGGAGCGCGTGCGGCGCACCGTCGAGGAGGTGCGGGGGATGCTGGAGCACCGGGCCGAGGTGTTCCGGGAGCGCGGCATCGACTCGGTGGAGCGGTTCCGGCGCATGCACGCGCGCGGCGAGGTGCCCGAGCTGGCCGCGGCGGACGTCGTGCTCGTCATCGACGGCTTCGGCACGATCCGCAAGGACTTCGAGGAACTGGACGAGCTGGTGAACGAGCTCCTGCAGCGCGGGGGCGGGTACGGCGTGCACGTGGTGGCGGCGATGCTGCGGTGGAACGACGTGCGGATGGCGGTGCAGTCGACGTTCGGGCAGCGGATCGAGCTGCGGCTGAACGACCCGTCGGACTCCACGGTCGACCGGAAGCTGGCGGAGACGTTCCCGGCGGACACCCCGGGGCGGGCGCTGACCGACGGCAAGCTGTTCGGTCAGGTGGCGCTTCCGCGCATCGACGGGAAGACAGACGCCTCCGACCTCGGCGAGGCCGTGGAGAAGACGGCGCGCGAGGTGGCGGGGGCGTGGGGCGGCACCGTCGCGCCGCAGGTGCGGGTCCTTCCCCGCCTGCTGCGCACCCGTGAACTCCCCTCCGTCGCACAGTTCCCGCACACGGTACCCATCGGCCTGGACGAGAAGCACCTCTCCCCTGTCGGGCTGGACCTGTTCAACGAGGACCAGAACCTTCTGGTGCTGGGCGACGGCGAGTGCGGGAAGACGAACCTGCTGCGGCACATCGCCGAAGGGCTGGTGGAGCGGTACTCGTCCGGGGAACTGGTCTTCGCGGTGATGGACCCGCGGCGGACGCTGAAGAACGTGGCGCCGGAGCCGTACATGGGCGGCTACGCGAGCAACGCACGTGTGTGTGCGGGGTTGGCCGGGGGCGTTGCCAAGGAACTCGAAGAACGTATGCCCGACGACGCCGACCTGGACGCGGAGAGCGGCCCTAAGGGGCCGAGGATCGTCGTCCTTGTAGACGACTACGACCTGCTGACCACGGCCGGGCAGAAGCCGCTGGCGGCGTTCGTGCCGTTCGTGTCGAACGGCAGGGACATCGGTCTGCACTTCGTGGTGGCCCGCAGGGTGGCGGGCGCGGCCAGGGGGATGTACGACCCGCTCGTCCAGTCGATGCGGGAGATCGGCACGAGCGCCCTGCTGATGTCGGGCGACAGGGGCGAGGGCCAGATCTTCCCGAGGATCTACGCCGAGGCGCAGCCGCCGGGCCGGGGCAAGTGGATCCGGCGCGGGAAGTCCGCGCAGCTGATGCAGACGGCGCTGCGCGCCGACGGCCAGTGACACCGGCCAGTGACACAGGTGCCCTGACTAGGAAGCCCTTCCATGAGCTACGACGTGGTCACTCTCGTTTCCGAGTTCCCGAAGAACCCCGACATCCTCGGCGCGATCAGCGACATCGACCCGCAGTTGCGGCTGCGGACGCGGCGCGGGGGCACGACCGTCGAGATCGCGGACAAGCAGGGGCGGTCGCTTGTCGCGTTCGAGCCGACCCAGCAGGTGGACGTGGCCGGGGAGGCCGACCGCCTGCTGGAGCCGGGCATCGCGGCGGGCCTTCCCTCCCCCTTCTGGTGGGTCGAGACGAGGACGAGGGTGCCGGAGGCGAGGTGGCTGTCCGACGCGTTCGCCGAAGGGCTCGTGCGGAGGCTGGGCGGGGTGGTCTGGCGTTCCAGCACCGGCCGCCGTAATCCTGAGACGGAAGGAATCGACCAGTGAGCCTCAACCCCGCCGACCTGATCGCCATGGTCGAGAACGACGCGCCGGAACACCACCCGTCGGTGGACCGGAGGGCGGAAGAGGCCGTGGTGATCGAGATGGAGCGCCCGGTGGTGCCGCTGACGTCGTGGATCGCGGACGCGATCGCGGTGTTCGGAGCGGAGGGGATGGCTGTCCAGGTGATGACGCCGCCGACGTCCCGGTTGACGCACCCGTTGTGGGCGCTGTTGAGCGGGCCGGGGGCACGGTGGGTGGTGGAGGACGAGGAGCGCGGCTACTTCGACGGGGTGAACGGGCTGCCGTTGGAGTGGGACGAGACCAAGGGGTTCAGACCTGTCCCCCAGACGACCGGTCCTGTCACTCCGGTAGCGGACTTCCTGCCAAGTCCCGACCAGTCTCCTTCATCCAGCGCAACGCACGTCCTTCTCGATCTGACGGTGGACCACCCCGCCAGCGAGGACCTGGTTCTCGGTGGAGCAGCCGAAACAGTCGCATCCGCCCTGACGGGAGACCTCCCCGCCGGCTGGAGCACGAACGAGCCGACGCTGAGGGCCTGGGACCGCGAGGCGGTGACCGCAACGTGCAAGAAGCGCGCACCGAAGGCGTCGCGGTTGTTCGTGGCAGGCCCACATGGGGCAGAGCGCCCGTTCATCGGCCCCCTGACCGTGAAGCGCACACGGGCCGGTCTTCTCGAAACCCTGTCCCTGGCCGTCGCAATCCCGCTGGGGCACGCTGTCCCACACGACGACCTGATGCACGCGGTGGAGCTGCTCGCGGCAGAACGCTTGATCAGGACGATGGTGGTGAACACCCTCCCGGGCCGGGCGGACCTGACCTACGACCCCCGCTGGATGGGAGCCCCGAAGCCGTTCGGCATGGCCATCGGCCAGGCTCCCGTGGAGGAGATCGGTCTAGAGCACGCGATGTCGGCCCCGGTCCCGGGAATCAAGCTGGGCCCGGAGGACTGCACGGCCGTCTGGTACCCCCTGAACGAGGTCGAGCCGAAGAAAGCGATTAGCTCACTCCAAGAATTGACCAGTTACCTCATGACACCCAACCCGACTATTTAATACACCTAATAGATGTGCACACAGGCGGGTTAATTTACAATAGCTGTCGCAGCCAATCTGGAATCAACACATCTTCCCTTGGGTACTGTTGGAGATCTTCCACGTAAGTAGCAACGACGGGTTCGTGGTTAAATTTTGGCTTAAAATTGTAATTATATTTCGTCGAATAATGACCGCTGTTCCCAATTTCAATCATCATTCCATACCAAGTCCCCTTCCCATCCTCATACATACCATTTCTCAGGTCGTGCAGCCTGGCAATCAGTGATACAGTGCCTCTGAATATCTCCGAATCACCATTCTCCTTTACAACTCTGCCCACCCCTTCTGCATACCCCCACAACGCATCGAAACGAAACTTGGCTTCCACCCACCCCTCTGGCAACAATTCAACGATTTGCCTAACAGCATCCTCCACGACGGGATGCTCTTCGCCGATTCCAAGTGAGCCTCGGGGAATCATCAAAACTCCTTTAGGGCAAAGCTATTTGCCGCGCGGTGGAACATTATTATACACCAGAGGGCCTCCAACCCGCTTCACTCCATTTATTTCGACAGTATACAGCACATAGATTCGGTCTGGCGCAACAACTTTCCTGTTTGGGTCAAGGAAGTCCTTTTCGATATATTCACCGAAGATATGAGGAACAATCTTCGCGTTCGGATACTTGCGTACAATATCCTCCCAACTTATTTCAAGTTTTCTATAATTGTTATCGACAGTCGCGCTCCCTCCGAGGACCTTATTTAGCTCCTCCCTCATGGGGACCTTATTGATGCGGTCACCTCCCCCATCCCATTCAGTGGCGATCAAGTGCCCGCCATTCCACCGGCCCACATCATACAGGTTCGCTTCGCCCTTCTGAGGCAGGCGATCATACTGTGTTTTAAAGTCCTCCAAAATCTTCTTATTCAGTTCCTCGTACTCCCATTCCCCCTCCTTTCCGATCAATCTTTGTTCGGGACCTCGGTCGTTCTTTCTCTCTACAAGGCCATCCTTGGCGGTCCCATATATTCTTCGACCTTCCGAGTCTGTATGATAAACATATTTTTCATCGATGACATACTTTACTTCCGGCAACGGACTCTTAAGGTCAGGACTCCATCCGCCTTTCTTTCCAGATGTTGATCGAACCTCCACGACTTTTCCGTTTTCGTTCGTAATAAATGTTCCTCGGTCCAACCCCCGTTTATCCGTGACCTCGTACGCGGTATTGGGGTCTAGTGTGACTCCGCGCCCGAAGGGCTCGCGAGCTTTGGGGACGAGCGCGCTCCCTGTATCCTTGCTTACTGTCACCCGTTCATCAATCCTTGGTGTCTCCCGCCCACCAACTACCTCATCAAGGTGACTTGAAAGCCAAGAGGATGCTTCGGGATGCGGGGATGGGAGTTCGATCTTTCCAAACGGGTTATTTCGACCGGAGTCCCACGCATCGAGTTCCGGGTCGTTGAACTTCATCTCATCGGAGACTTCCCCAGAGATCAGCCGATCTATTCGATGGGCCAGTTCCTCTGGTGACTCTATCTGACCGCCCCGACCTCCGCCGCTCTCAGCATCAGAGGAAATTCCTTCATGGCCCCGTGCGCCTAGGTCATGCTCGCCGCTATTCCAGACATCTCCTCCATCATCGGAACCGCCAGTTCCGCCGTTATAAGCGAACTGCCCACGTGCGCCGCCAGTGTTGAACGGATCACCGCGCTCGTCGCCAGAATTTCCAGGAGAGCTCGAGTCACCAAGACGACCACCTCCATTCGCAGGGCCCTCTACTCTCCCTCCCGAGGCATCGTCGACATAAATGTCCCCCGGGCTAGAAGGTCTGGAGTGAGGGTTTCCAGGAAGTTCGTCTCCGTTCGCGGCAACTGCGACCTGCTCTTGTCTTTGCTTCTCCTGGTCCGGGGGAACCGGGTCCCTCTCGCTGAACACCGTCTTCTCGTCATCATATTGACGGAACGCCCCTTTTACGCCGTCCTCTTCGCTCAGTCGAACAAACCGTTCAGCTTCCCAAGCTGCAACAGTGTCGCGCGTGTCGGCGCCCTGCGACTCTGAAGCGCCGGCCCTCTGGTCAGTGCCCGCCCGTTCTTGATCCTGGTGCTTCTGACCGCTCGCCTGGCCTTCGCTCTTCGACGCATCGGCTTGTGTATCCTGATCGGCGTCTGCCGTCTTCCCGGGCGCCGTGTCGCGATCGCCGGTGGAGTCAGGTGTGCTATCAGGCGCGCCCGTCCGCTCATGCTTCGGCGTGTCGGCCGGTTCCCCCTGGGGCTGGGGGTTCTGCGGCTGCGAGTCGCCGATCTTGTTATCGAGGGCGTTGACCGCAGTATTCAGGTTCTCGGAATCAGGCTGCTGCCCGTTCCCCGGCCCGCTGCCGGACGACGAAGTCGACCCGTTCTCCCCCTGCATCTGCCCGCCCCACGTATGCGGCGTGGTTCCGCCTCGCAGCGGGGACAGCTGGGACGGCCCTCTCCCCTGGAGCTGTTCCCCCAGTAGATGACCGCCCTGCGTCGCCGGCGTCTTGACGTTCGAAGCGGCAGAAGCCAGCCTTCCGGCCGACAGCGCTCTTCCCGAAACCGCACCTGCCACGGCCATCGCGGTATTACCCGCACCCACACCGAACGCATGACCGGGGTCGTCGTCCAACTCCGTCCATGGAAAGAACTCGTGGGCCTGGTCCCGATAATGTGTGGCCATGATGTCCAGGCCCCAACGCGAGGGGATCAGGGTTCCCTCTTCGAACCCGATCCCCAAGCTGTTTCCCGCTTTGGTCCCGGCCTCGACGGCGAAGTTCGTGTAGAATTCACCTCTATTCCCCAAAGCCTCCCAGTGGTCCATTGTCCACCCGTTCTCCGGGTGGTAGTAACCTGTGGAAGCGAGGAACGTCATGCCTAGGGTTTTCGCCATGCCAGGGCCAGCGGTCTCCCACCAGCCTCGCGAGAATCCCTCCAAGAACCTTCCGGTGTCGGACACCAAAAAGGTGCTGTATTCAGGAACCTGGTTCACGTCGGCGTCCATGGTGACGCCGTACTCGATGATGCCTTCCTCATTATGCGGGTTACTGCCGACGGGAACGAACGTCGTCCCTCCGAACAGGCTGGTTATCGCATTGGCGCATTCACGCTCCGCCTCCTGAAAAGAGGTCACAAGGCGATTCGCCTGCACTTTCAGGTTGACGTTCTCGTCGACGGTGTCGCTGTCGTTATTCCAGTCATCATCGAGACCGTCGACGAACTCCTGAGCCGTCCCGCGCAGCTCGAGCAGCTGCCCCTTGAGTCGGTCCGCCTCCTCCGAGAATTTCTGGAGGGCCCCTGCCGCGGCGGCCATCGTTCCGCCGATCTCGCCCCCCAGGTCCGCGATCGGATTCGCCGCCCTGAGCAGCTGGTCCGACTCCGGCGCGGTGTACACACCCGCCAGGGCCTGCCAGACGCTCCTGATGTCCTGCCCGGCGGACTCGATCCCCGCCCCGCTCGAACTCGTACCGGAAGCCGCGTCGGCCAAGGCCTCCGGCGCCGTCCCCGGAATCGGAATCGCCTCCGGAACGATCAGCGTCGCAGGGTCCAGGTCCAGGTGCTGCATCGTCGTGGTGCCGGAGCCGCTGGTACCAGAGGTGGGGGGTGCTTCCATGGCCTTCCCTTTAAGCGTTCGGTGTGCGGGGGGCAGAAGGTTCGGTCAGAGCTCGATGCCGGTCGTACCACCGACACGGCTCTGGGCCCGCTCGGCCATCTCCATGTCCCCGTCGATATAGGCCTGGGTGGCTTGGCTGCACCCGACGGTGGCCCTGACCGTCTTCGAGGTCATCTGCTGGCTCAAGTTGCTGATCTGGTCGAAGAGCTCGCTGACCGCCGTGCTGACGACCCCGCTCCCGGACGCGCTCATTGCCTCAGACAACGAGGTGAGGCCGCTGTTCGTCGAGCCGGAGAGCCCGTCCCCGCTCCCGTCTCCGACCACCGCTTCGACCTTGCCGAGTACCGTGCTGACTCCGGCCGGATCGATATCCCAACCGCTCATCGGGCTGCCTCCGCATCAGGGGTGGCATCGTCCTCGTCCTGCTTCGGCCGCACCGGACCGAACCGGTGCGCATGGAAGTCGGCCGGTGGTGGCGCGGGGTCTTCCCGACCGGTTTCGGCCATCTCCGCTTGGTACCGCACTACCCGCGCATCAAGCTGCGCGAGAGAGGACCTCATCTCGCTTATTGCGGCGTTTATGCTGCTCATGGCCTGCATTGGGGCGCGAGTCGACGTCTGCGGATCCGGGAGACCGGGTGGGTGCTCCTCCATCGGCCCCCCGCTCTGCGTCCCAGTACCGGGCGATGCCGCTTCGATCCGCGCTTCGTCCTCCCTGACCAGCTCAAACTTCATCCCACTGCTCCCCGCTGCTCCCCTGGCGCCGCATATCCGCCCGTCTGTCATGCGTCCCGCATTATGCCTATGCTTGACCACGAAAGGTGAGGGCTCCCCTACGGGATGCGGGATGCCCGAAACGTGCGCGGCCGGTGGGGGCCAGCGCCATCAGCGGCGCTGATATCCGCCTGATCTGCGATGACGTGAGGAGCGACCGAACACATGTCACGTTGGGACGTCGGCGACCAGACACTGACGACCTTGGCCAGCCGGACCTCTACCTCGACCGACGAGCTCAGCGGGCTCATCCAGCAGCTCATCTCGGCCGCCGAGCCGCTCGCCGGGAAGTTCAACGGTGCGGGCAAGGCCGCCTTCGACTCGTTCAAGGCGCGCTCCGAGCAGATCACCGCCGACCTCAACGCCGGCCTCGGCTCCATCAACGAAGGCCAGCGCGGCATGGACAGCGCGTTCCGCACCGGGTCGCAGACCATGGCCGACGACGCCAACCGGAACATGTCCACCGCCAACTTCGACGCGGCGAAGTTCAAGTAGGCGCGAGGACCGCCAGGCCACCGCGCCGACGGACGCGACGCCCCACCCCTCCCCCGCCATCCCGACCTCGCCTAGGAGCACCACGCCATGAGCGGCAACGGACGCAACAGCTACGACATGGGCGCCTCCCAGGAGGCGCAGGGCAACATCCACTCCGTGATGGCCCGCCTGGAGCAGATCATCGGCGACCGCGACACCGACGTGTCCAGCGCCATGGCCGACTTCGAGGCCACCGGCGTCTCCGACGAGTACAGCTCCAAAGAGCTCAAGTGGCACAACGCCGCCAACGAGGTCCGCGACATCATCCGGCTCGTGCGCACGACGCTGGAGGAGAACGACGGCACCGCCCAGACCGCGCTCGGCCGCGCCTCCTCGGCCGTGCAGTCCATCTGAGTCGCCGACCGCCCTAAGCCGACCCGGCTGAGCGTCGCTCGGCGTCCTGAGGGCGGATCGCTCCTTGCCGCGGCCTTCCGCTACGGCGCGGGAGGCCGCAGCGGCGTCTCTCCCCCGTCTCACCCCCATGAGCGCCGCGTGCGCCCCGCCCCGCCCGACGCGACGAACAGAAGGATCCCTCCCCGTGGCGCGCGATTACGACAGCCAACTCCTGGAGTCCATCGCGGTCCGCCGCAAGCGGCTCCGGGAGGCCGTCGTCTTCGGCCCCCAGCGCAGCAGGCGCCGCCTCGACGAGCACATCACCAAGCTCATCACCGGCCTGGTCCTCACCGCCGTCGGGTGCGCCGGGTCGGTCGGCTGGTCCTACCTGCAGAGCCAGCTCCAGTCCCAGGAGGAGGAACAGGCCCGCGAGGCGGCCGGTCCCCCCGCCGTCGGCTCCGCGCCCTTCCCCGCCGACTGGGTCGGCAGCGAGGTCACCTTCGACATGCTCCGCACCGAGCTGGACGCCGCCGACATCCCGCCCGCGATGTACGTGCTCCCCGGCGATTCCCGCCCCGACCCCGGCGAGGTCGACTCCTACTTCCTCCTGACCGACGAGGAGGAGGGCTACATCTCCGCCGGGATCGTCGAGTACGAGCAGGGCCGCACGGGCGTGGAGTTCCCGTCCGAGGACGAGGCCGCGCGCTGGCTCTTCCAAGAGCTGGTGATCCAGGACTCCGCACCGCGGACGCTCTCGGCGCAGGAGCGCCAAGAGGCCGGAGAGCTCGGCTCCTCCCTGGTCTCCACCGCTGAGGAGGGCCTGTCCGGCGGAGGCGGGTCGACCAAGGTCACCCTGGAGCGGGGACAGCTCGTCGACGCGTCGGGCCACGAGAGCGGCTCGCTTCTCTTCCCCGACGGCCTCCCCTTCGAAGAGCGCGGACTTCCCGAGTTCGTCCGGCCCGACGGCTCCTCCGACACCTACCACCGCTACCGTGTCACCTACCCCTTCCAGGTGTCGGCGTCCCGTTCGCCCCGCTCCGAGGACGGCCCCGGCGGCGGGCTGCGCTTCCGGATCGACCCCGGCGGCTTCCCGGAACCCCCGGAGCTGCCCAGCATCCGCTGGCTCCTCCGCAACGGCTACCTGGAGCGCGTCGAGGCCGAGGACGTCCCCGACTGACGACGCGTCGCGCCCGCCGGGCCGCCCCGTCTTGACCACCGACGACGAGAACCGTGGAGAAGGACAGCGATGACCACGTGGAGCCGCGTGACGCTCGTGGGCGAGCGCCGCAGGGTCGACGCCGTCCTGCCGGCCGACGAGCCCATCGGCGCGCTCATGCCCGACGTCCTGCGCATGCTCGGCGACGCCCCCGACGGCCCGGCCCTTCCCCGGCATCTGAGCACGGTCGGGGGCGACCTCTTGGACAGCGGGACCTCCCTGGCCGAGCGCGGCATCTCCGACGGCGCGGTCCTGCGCCTCATCCGCGCCGACGACCCGGTTCCCGCGCCCATCGTCCACGAGGTCCCCGAGGCGGTGGGCCGCGCCCTCGAAGCCCATCCCTCCTACTGGTCCCCGGCGGCCGCCCGCTGGACGGCGACGGCCGCGGTCGTGGTGCTGTTCGCCGGCGCGGGCCTGATCATGCGCGCATCCCTGCCGCCGGTCGCCGGGACCGCCGCGCTCGCGGTCCTGGCGGGGCTTCTCATCGGCGCCGGGGCCATTCTGGGGCCCGCCTGGAGAGAGGCGCTCGGCACCGCCCTGACGCTCAGCGGCGGTGTTTTCGGCACCCTGGCCGCCTGGACCGCCGTCTCCCGGTACGGCCTGCCGGAGTGGATGTGGTGGGCGCTCCCCGCGGTCGTCGCCTCGCTGGTGCTGCTGGTCCTGGGGTTGGCGTCGGGCTTGGGCCGCGGCGGGATCGTCGGCGGCACCGTCGCCCTCGCCCTGTCCCTGCTGTGGATCGGCTGCCTCGCCTTCGGCCTGGACTTCGCCGAGGCGTCGGCCATCGCCGCCGTGGCGTGCGTCGTGGCGGTGAGCGTGCTGCTCCGTGCCGCCCTCGCCTTCTCCGGCCTGACCGTCCTCGACGACCGCCGCAGCGGCGGCGAGGAGGTCGCGCGCGAGGACGTGCGCACCGCCCTGGTCGACACGCACCGCAGCATGGCGGTGGCGGTCGCCGCCGTCGGTGTGGCCGCGGCGGTCGCCGGTTACGGACTGGCGAGCGGCCCGTCCCCGTGGACGCTGGTGCTCTCCGCCCTGCTCGCGATCGTGCTGGCCAGCCGCTCCCGCATGTTCCCCCTGGTGACGGAGAAGGCCCCGCTGCTGGCGGCGAGCACGGCCGCCGCGGTCGCGCTCGCCGGGGCCCTGACCGAGGCGGCGCCCTGGGCGCCGCTGCCGGGTCTGGCGCTGATCGCCGTGGCCCTCATCGTCCCGGTGGTGGTGCTGGCCGCCGACCCCGCCGAGCACACCCGCGCCATGCTCCGCCGCAACGCGGGCCGCTTGGAGGCGGTGGCGGTGGTGGTCTGCATCCCGGTCGCGATCGGTGCGCTCGGCACCTATGAACGCCTGTTGTCGACCTTCTAGCCCGGACAGACCCCTCGCCCGGACAGTGCCGGGCCGGAACCGTTGGGAGGAGCGCCGTGAACGCCCGGACCGAGACGCCGAGCGGGGCCGGGGCCCGACCGGGTCGCCACGGCGACCCGGTGCTGCGCCGGATCGGCCGCGGACTCGCGCTGCCCTTCCTTCCGTCCGACCGCGCGGCGGCCCACCTCGCGAAGGGGGAGGCCCTGCAGCGCGCGATCACCACCGGGCGCCGGATCGTCGTCACCCGGCCGCGCGCGGGTGCCGATGAGGCCACGGTGACGGCGCTGCTCGCGTCGGTCTTCGCGCACTACCGCCACGACCGGGTGCTCACCTTGGACATCACCCCCGGTTCGAACTCCTTGGCGCGGAGGCTGGGGGTCACCCCGTCCTCGTCCCTGGGCGAGGTCGCCCGCAGGCGGGTCTCCGCCTCGTCGTTCGAGGAGCTGACGCCGCACCTGGCCCACGTGCGGGACCGGTTGTGGATGCTCCCCGCGGTGCACAGCGGCCCCGACGCCACGGCCCTGGACGCCGGCGCCTTCCAGGAGACCCTGCTGCCGATCACCCGCTACTTCGGGGTGACGCTGATCGACCGCGGGGCCGACGTGTTCGACGGCTTCAACCGGGCCGCGCAGGCGAGCGCGCACGCCCATGTGCTCGTCGCCCCGGCGACGGCGGAGGGCGCCGCCGACATCGGCCGCGGATTCGATTGGATGACCACCCAGGGGGACGCGTCGCTGCCGGAGAGGATCGTCGTGGTGCTGGTGGAGCAGTCCCCTGACGAGGATCCCCGTTTCGACCATGAGGGCGCGGCCGAGGTGCTGCGCCAGAGCGGCGCCGAGGTGGTGCGCATCGGCTATGACAGGCACCTCGCGCACACGGACGGCCTGGTGCCGCGCCGTCTCGCCGCATCCACCCACGCGGCGGCCACCACGATCGCGCTCGAAGCGCTGAGGAGGGCCGTGCGATGACGGACACTCCCCCGCCGCGGGACCCCGGGCAGGGGTGGAACCGGTCCCGGCCCCGGGATCCCCGGGCCCGTCCTCCACAAGCGGCGCCTCGGCCGGAGCCGGAGCCTATCTGGAGGTCGTCGGGGGCGAAGGACCCCCGTGCACAGCCGACGCCCCCGGAGAACACTCCCCCGCCCAGGGGGCGGGGGCAGGCCCAGGGGCCTCCGCGGACCGGCACACCTTCACGGACCAGTCCTCCGCCGCCACCAGCCCGGCAGGAGCACCCTCCTGCCCGACGGCCCACCCCACAACCCGGATCGCAGACCGGACCTCCGGGAGGGCCGGTGCCACCGCCACCGCGTCCCACGGTCGTGGCGGGCTCCGACGCCGCGCGCTCGTTCCTGGAGGGGCCGAGCGCGCCTCCAGCTCCGGCCGGTGATGACAAGGCGGACCGCAAGAAGGAGAAGCGGAAGAAGAGGACCCCGAAGGGCGCGAGTCGGGACTCCGACCCCAAGCCCGACAAGGCGAAGGCGCAGCGGGAACGGGACGCGAAGAAGAAGGCCAGGAGAGAGGCCAAGCGGGAGACCAAACGGGAGGCCAAGCAGAGCGAGCCCGACCCGCCCGCCCCAGAGGCCGCCGTCCCTTCGCCGTTCCGTGGGCCCGCCGGAGTGGAAGGCGGCTACGAGGAGCAGTTGCTGGCCCTGGCCGAACTCCCGTCATCACGCGTCGCTCGGAGCGCCGTCAAGATGCTCCGCGTTGTCACGAAGAGTCGCTCGCGCGGCGGTTGAATCCGTGGGTGCCCTCGCCCGGCGGACGGTCTTGCCGGTTGTGGCCATAACCGGCGCCCCGAGCCTTGACCTGGGGAGTTCAACCCGCGGTGACGGTCCTTCTGCGCATGCTGGGCGCAACGCATGTAGGTTCGTTCGTCGGCCGCATGCACGCGAGTGACCGAGGAACCATCATGAATCCCCATCCCCCTGGCACACCCACTCCTGGTGGAGACGCGAACGGCGGAGGTGCCCAGTGGCAGCACGGGGCCCAGCAACAGCCGCCCCGACAGCAGCCGCCCCAGATGGCCCCGCCGTCTATGGCGCCTCCGCAGGGTGTCCCGCAGGATCAGCCCCCTGCCGCGCATGGGCAGCCGTATCCGGGCGGCGGCATGCACGGGCAGCGGCCTCATCCCGGGCAGCCCCACTCCGCACCGCCGTACAACGGGGCCTATCCGCCCCACTACGGGTCGCCGTACGGTGCCTCTCCCCAGCCGCCTGTTCCCGGGCGGCTGAAGGCGGCACGGGTCGTCATCTTCATCCTCGCCAGCCTCACCTCGGTCGGTGCCCTGGCATGCGGACTGCTCTTCTTCTTCGAGTCCAGCAGCCCGAGTACGGCGCAGGGGGACTACTGGGCCGGGATGTTCCTCATGCTCGCCGTGGTACTCGCCGCCTGGGCTGTGTGGCAGTTCGTGCTCGGCGCCAAGGCCACCACGCGTCGGCCGTGGGTCATGTGGGCCATCATCGTGACGTACGGCCTTTCCGCCGCATCGGGCGTACTGAACTTCTTCTTGAGCATCGGGACGGGGGAGTCGACCGGCGGCCAGTTGCTCGGGGCCGGACTGGCCGTCTCGATCGCCATCGCGACCTGGATCCACCGCGACTACTACACGGGGCGGTTCTGACGCACGGGCCCCCTCGCCCCCGAATGCCGCAGCGCTAGCCGCGCTACACCGCCTCCGGGTTGAGCGCTTGGAACAGCACGTGGTCCTGCCATTCGCCGGCGATCTTCAAGTACTGCGGGGCCACCCCATAAGGTGTGAACCCGTTGCGCTTCAACACGCGCTGGGACGCCGTGTTGTGCAGCAGTGTCTCGGCCTGGAGGCGGTGCAGGGCCAGTGCTCCGAAGGCGTACTCCTTGACCTCGGCCACCGCCCTCGTCGCCAAGCCTCTGCCGTTGTGGCTCTTCGACACCCAGTAGCCGATCGACGCCGACTGGAACGCCCCGCGGGTGATCCCGTTGATGGTGATCCTGCCGACCGGCGAGCCGTCGTCCCCCAGGATCGCGAACGGTGCCGCCGCCCCCGCCGCGTGGCCCTTCAGCGCCTCCTCGATCTGCGTGAGCTGTCCCTCGGGGGTGAAGAAGCGGTCGTCGCGGAGCGCGTCCCACGGCGCCATGAACGTTCGGCTCTCCGTGAGGTGTTCGGCCAGTGCGGGGGCGTCCTCGGGGGCGAGGAGCCGCGTCACTCGTCTCGTAAAGGTCGCAGAGGTAGCAGGGCCCATAACGGCCGATCCTCTCTCAGAGGCCGGTCCGGTGTGCACGCAGGGCCTGGACGAGCGGGGCCAGCTCGGGGTTCTTCTCGGCCTCGGCCAGGACCTCTTCCAGGGCCGCCTCGTTGGTGGGGCGCGCCTCCCCGAGGAGCCCCAGCCCCTGGTCGGTGATGGCCGTGTAGATGCCGCGCCGGTCGTCCGGGCAGATGACCCGCCGCAGCAGTCCCCGGTCCTCAAGGCGGTTGACCAGGCGGGTGGTCGCGCTCTGGCTCAGTACGACCGCGTTCGACACCTCGTTCATCCGCATCTTCGCACCGCCGCGCTCGCTGATCGTCGCGAGGACGGAGAACTCCCGCACGCTCAGCCCGTGCCCCGCCTGGAGCGCCTTCTCCACGTGCGACTCGATGGTGCCGTGCAGCAGCGACAGCGCGCACCACCCCTGGGCCAGGGCCGTTCCGCCGACGTTCGGGGCCTCCTCGACGGCTTCGATCCCCATCGCCTGCCTCCTGCGCGCTCGGTGACCGCTCCCAGGATAGCCCCGTCGGCAATTGACCGCCGAAGCCGATGGTGCGCGTCCTCACTTAGTCCGCGCTTGCAAGTAGTCCGCGCGTGCATCTAATGTCGGCGGGGTGTCTTCCACCGACATCCGCACCGGAAGGACCCCGACCATGCCGCTCGCCCTCTGGGCGCTCGCCATCGGCGCCTTCGGAATCGGCACCACCGAGTTCATCGTCACCGGGCTGCTCCCCGGCGTCGCCGAGGACTTCGGGGTGCCCGTCTCCACCGCCGGCCACATGGCCACCGTCTACGCCACCGGGGTCTTCCTCGGCGCGCCCCTCACCACCGCCCTGGGCACCCGCGTCGGCCGCAAGCCGATGCTCGCCGCCCTGATGGCCCTGTTCGTGGCGGGCAACCTGATCACCGCGCTCGCCCCCGCCTTCGGCGTGCTGCTGGCCGGACGCGTGGTCGCCTCGCTGACCCACGGCGCCTTCTTCGGCATCGGCGCCGTCGTCGCCGCCGACCTGGTGGCCCCGCACCGGCGGGCCGCCGCGATCGCGTTCATGTTCACCGGCCTGACCCTGGCCAACGTGGTGGGCGTCCCCGCGGGCACGCTGCTGGGCACCTCCGTCGGCTGGCGCGCCGCCTTCGGCGCCATCGCCCTGCTGGGCGTGGTCGGCCTCGCCGGTGTGCTGGCCCTGGTCCCCCGCACGCCCAAGCCGGTGGGCCCCCGCCTGTTGCCCGAGGTCGCGGCGCTGCGCAGCCCGCAGGTGCTGCTCGCCATGGCGATGACGGTGCTCGGCTTCGGCGGCGTCTTCGTGTCGATCACCTACATCGCGCCCATGCTCACCGAGGTCGCCGGGTTCGCCCCCGCCGCCGTCACCTGGGTGCTGGTCGCCTTCGGCGTCGGGATGGTGGTCGGCAACTCGGTCGGCGGCCGCCTCGCCGACAAGGCCCTGATGCCGCTGCTCTTCACCTCCCTGGCGGCGCTGAGCCTCACCCTCCTCGGGTTCACGTGGGGCGCGCACAGCATGGCGGCCTCGGTCGTCTTCGTCTTCCTCATCGGCGCCTTCGGCTTCGCGACCGTGCCGCCCCTGCAGAAGCGCGTGATGGACAAGGCCTCGGGTGCGCCGACCCTGGCCTCGGCCATCAACATCGGCTTCTTCAACCTCGGCAACGCCATCGGCGCCCTGCTCGGCGGCTTCGTGATCGACCTGGGCCTCGGCTACACCGCACCGAACTGGGCGGGCGCCCTGCTGCCCGCCGGAGCGCTGGTCCTGGCGGCCCTCTCGGCCCGGATGGACCGGAAGGAGCGGACGGACCGGAGGCGGGTGCAGGGCGCCGAGGTCACGGCCGCGGCCCCGGGTACCTCTTCGGCAGCTTGAACCCCCGCTCGGCCATGACCGACCGCAGCCGGTCCGGGTAGTCGGTGATCAGCCCGTCCACGCCGTCGTCGATCAGCTTGTGCATGGTCGGCTCGTCGTCCACGGTCCACGGGATCACCTCGATCCCGCGCTCGTGGGCCCGGTCCACCATCTCCCCGGTCACATAGGGCTCGTAGTCCGGGTCGTCCACCGTCCCGTCCTGCGGGAACCCGTGCACCGGGGAGAACGCGTCCGCGCCGAAGGAGTCGACGGCGGCGATCGGGTCGCCGCCGAAGTCGTCGATGTCGATCCCGCCCAGCCACGGCGACGCCCCCGGCCGCCCCGTCTCCAGGAAGTCGCGGTTGGTGAGGGCGACCAGCGGCAGGCGCGGCTCGACCTCGCGCATCCGCATCAGCGCCCCCCAGTCGAAGCTCTGGACCGTCACCTGCCGGAGCATCCGGGCCGACCGCACCTCGGAGGCGACCACCTGGACGAACTCCTCCCTGGGGGCGGTCTCCTCCGGGGCTCCGGCCTCGACCTTGGTCTCGACGTTGAGCGCCACCCTGTAGGCCTTGTACCGGTGCACGAGGTCGAACACCTCGCTCAGCAGCGGCATCGGCTCGCCCGGCGCGGCACGCTGGCCGGGGAACCGCGGGAGGGTCTGGGACCCGCAGTCCAGGGTCCGCACCTGCTCCAGGGTCAGGTCCTTGATGTAGCGCCCGACGTAGGGGTACTGCGGGTCCCCGGGCCGCGCGGGCCCGGTGTCCTGGCACTTGTCCCCGCTGATGCGCCGGTCGTGCGTGACGACGGCCTCGCCGTCCCTGGTGATCTGCACGTCCAGCTCCAACGTGCTGACCCCGATCCGCAGGGCGTTCTCGAAGGCGGGCAGTGTGCTCTCCACGACGAGGCCCAGCCCGCCGCGGTGCGCCTGCAGGTCGAAGTGGCGGTGGGAGGCGGGCGGTCCGCCGGGGGCGGCCTGGGCGGTGCCGGGGGCGGCGATGACCGCCGCCGATGCGATGGCCGTGGCAAGGAGGCGTGCGTACATGGGGCACATGGTCGGCGCGATGCGCGACCGGCGCATGGGCCTCGGATGAAGCGGGACTGAAGTCCCGACGACCGGCTCCGCGAGCGGGCGATGGCTACGGAGCGTACCGAAGGCTGACCGGTTGCGGCCGCAGGGCCGGCGGGGCGGCCCCGGGGTCGTTGGTCACCGATAGATTCGGTCCGGTCACGGATGCGTGATCGTCCGGACCGTTGCCCACCCCGCATCCACGAATCCAGAAGGGACGACAGGTGCAGCCCCCATCCTCACCTCCCCCCGGCGGCTACGAGCCGCTCCGCCCCGACGGCGCGCAGGCTCCCCCGCCCCCGCCCGGGTACGGACCTCCGCCGCAGACCGGCTACGGTCCACCACCGCAGCCCGGGTACGGTCCGCCGCCTCAGCAGCCGCCGGGATTCGCCCCTCACCCGCCGCCCCCAGGGCACGGGCTCCCGCCCGGCGCGCAGTACCCCGGCGCCGGGTACGCCCCCGGCTACGCCTACGGCGCGCCCTACGGCCAACCGTTGAAGAAGCGCCCCGGAACGGTGACGGCGATCCGCATCATCACATTCATCATCGGGGGCATCGGCCTGCTCTCCGGACTCGCAGCCACGGCCGTCGGCGTCGGAGGCAGCCTGTCGGAAGACTTCGCCGCTGAGTTCAATACGGCGGAAGAGCCCGGCTACATCCTCGGAGTCGGCATGGTCGTGCTGGTCGTCGGGGCGCTCTGGACCGGATTGGGCGTCCTGGCAGGCCGACCCGGCACGGGTGTCATGTGGACCATCGTGGTCGCCTATATATTCTCGGCGCTTGTCAGCCTGTCCTCCTTCAACGTGGTCCCGCTCGTGCTGGCGGTCCTGGTCATCATCTTCGCCGTCAGCGGCACCGGCAAGCAGTTCTACGAAGGCCGATGGGCGCCCTACTACCAGTCTTAGCCCCCGCGACCGCGACTCCCCGAAGGAACGACAGGTGCAGCCCCCATCCCCGCCCCCGTCCCCGCCTCCGCCCGACGGCTCCCGCGCTCACCCGCCCCCGCCCGGGTACGCGCCGCCGCAGCGGCCGGGCTTCGCCCCTCCCCCGCCGCCCCCAGGGCACGGGCTCCCGCCCGGCGCGCAATACCCCGGCGCCGGGTACGCCTACGGCGCGCCCTACGGCGCCTTCGGCGCCCCTCCGGCGAAGAAGCGCCCCGGCGCGGTCACGGCGATCCAGATCATCATGTACGTCCTGGCCGCCATCCCGCTGGTGTTCGGGCTCATCCTGACCGGCCTCGGGCTCGGGGTGTTCTTCTCCTACGACTTCGCCGAGTCGATGGACATGGAGAACGATCGAGCGGTCATGCTGATCTTCGGCGCGGTGATCCTGTCGGTCGGCCTCTTCCACCTCTGGCTGGGGATCAGGGCCGGAAAGCCCGGCAAGGTGTTCATGTGGACCCTCGTGGTCCTGTCCTGCATTCCGATCCCCTTCAACCTGATCCTCATGAACCCGATCGGGCTCGGAGCCTCGGTCGCCGTCATCGTGCTCGCCGTCAGCGGCAACGGCAGGCTGTTCTACGAAGGCCGCTGGGCGCCCTACTACCAGTCGTAGAGGGACCGCGCCGGGCGTCTAGGCCTGCACGACCCACGTCCCGGACAGGTGGTCCCTCGCGGTCCGCATGTAGGGGCGGTCGCGCACCATGAGCACAGCGTCGGCCAGGAACAGGAACGGGGCGACCGCGAAGGCGACCGTCAGCCCCGCGCGCACCGCGGCCGCCTTCCGCGACGGCGGCCCCGCCGTCTCCGGGTCGACGACCCTGATCCCCATCCTGCGCTTGCCGACGGTCTGCCCCGTGCGGGCCGTCGGCGGCCAGAGGTAGGCCAGCGGCGCCGCCAGGACGCCGAGGACGACCAGCGCCGACCCGGCGTACAGCGTGACCGCCCCCGGCGGGATCGGGGTCAGCCTCACCCCGATCACCAGGCAGAACACCAGGCCGAGGTAGGTGAACAGGCAGGTCAGGCCGATGATGAGGGCGTCGATCACCAGGGCCGCCAACCGCCGGTCGGGCGCGGCCGGGAGCGGCGCCTCGTCCGGCCGCCCCCAGGCGGGCCCCGACCGCTCCCAGGGATCGCGCCGGTCGAAGGCGTCCCGGTCCACGACGCGCACCAGCACGGCGTTGGCGACCAGGGCGCCGACGAACAGCACGATGGGCGCGCCGATCCAGGACGGCGGCAGCCAGCCGATCGCGGCAGCGGAGAGCGGCACGAGCGCGAACGCCACCGCCCATGGGCGGCCCGCCCGGCGCTGCAGCAGGGAGCGCCGGATCTCCCGGGGGATGCGGCCCAGGTAGGCGAAGGCGGCCGCCGCGGCCGCCGTGATCACGCCCGCGACCGCCATGCGGAACCAGAAGAAGGCCGGATCCCCCTCGCCCGGGGGCGACTCGATGACGGGGAGCGCGACGTTCATGGCCACGATGGCCGCCGCCACCGAGCCCAGGACGATCACCCGGGTCGCCCGGCGGCACATGCCGTAGGCGGAGTGCAGGGTCTCCCTGTCGCCCGGTACGAGGGCGAGCACGGCGCGCAGGTACCGCAGCGAGGCGATCCTGCGGCGCCGCTTGGCCTCGATGGCGGCGAGGTTGCGCAGGGCCTGGGCGTGCTCGGGGTTGAGCCGCAGCGCCTCCCGGAAGTGCGGCACCGCCTCCGTGTCCAGGCCGAGCCACCGCAGCACGACCCCGCTCTGCGCCTGCACCCACGGGTCCTCGGGCTGGAGCTCGACGGCGCGCCGCACGGCCGCGCGCGCTTGCGCGGGGAAGGTGTGGGCTCCCGGGAAGCCCTTGCGCACGCAGTCCGCCAGGGACATCGCGACGATGATGTGCCCGCGGACCGAGTCGGGGTCCAGCCGGAGGATGGCCTCCCCCGACCTGTAGGCGTCGTGCGCGCGCCCCAGGCCGATGATGGCGAAGGCCATGACGGCGTAGATGTCGGCGCTCTCCCCGTTCAGGGCGATCGCCTGCCGGGCTGCCTCGATGGCCTTCTCGTTCTGGTCGAGGCGTTCGTGCGCCAGCGCCTTCAGCATCCACAGGCGCCCGGAGTCGGGGTGGGCGGCGAGCGCGCGCTCGATGAGGGGGAGCGCCTCCGCGGGCTTTCCCCCGTCCAGGCGGAGGGCGGCCTGGCGCGTCAGGTCGTCGACGCCGGTTCCGGAGCCGGGCATGGCCGCCGTCACCGCCAGGAGCGGTGGCGGCGGATGAAGTCGGCGAGTTCGTCGTAGGCGCCGTCGGCCGACCCGAACTCCACCATGTTCCGCGCGGTCTCCATCCACGGGCCTGTGGACGGGCGGAGCTCGCCGAGCGCCGCGCGGAAGTCGTCCATGCCGATGGGCCGCACGGCGCCGGTGCGGGCGGAGTCCAGCATCGCGCGCTCGGCCGCGCTCTCCACCAGGTGGGTGATGTCGGCGCCGGAGAACCCGTCGGTGTGCTTGGCGATCTTCGCGGTGTCGATACCGGCGGACGGGCGGTCCTTCAGCTCCATCCCGACGATCGCCGCGCGCGCCTTCTCGTCCGGCGGCGGCACGAAGAGCATGCGGTCCAGGCGGCCCGGCCGCTTCAGGGCGCTGTCGATGTCCCACGGGTGGTTGGTCGCCGCCAGGAAGAAGACGCCCTCGTTGTCCTCCTCCACCGAGTCCAGTTCCGTCAGGAGCTGGGTGACGACGGGGCGGAGCCACGAGGCCATGTTCCCGCGCCGCCCGCCCATGGCGTCGAGCTCGTCCATGAACACGACGCACGGGCTGTACTGGCGCGCCTGGCGGAAGAGGGCCTGGACGTTGCGTGAGCTCTTGCCGTCGAGGATGTCGGCGACCGACACGTACAGGAAGCGCGCGCCCATCTCGCCCGCGATGGCGCGGGCGATGTAGGTCTTGCCGCACCCCGGGGGCCCATAGAGGAGCAGGCCGCCGCGCAGGCTCTTGGAGAAGGCCTTGCGCAGTTCCTCGTTGCGCATCGGCATCAGGAAGGCGGCGTTGATGCGCTCCTTGACCTTCTCCATCCCCGCGACATCGGCGAGGGTGGTGTTCTCGCGCTCGGTGGGGAAGTCGTCGTCGGCCAAGGGGTCGGGAAGCCCGTCCCCGGTGAGGGGCGGCAGGACGGCGCCAGAGGGCGCGGGGTCACCGCCGCGCGCGCCTTCGTCGCGCGTGAGCGTGGCCGTCCCCCCGCCTTCGGAGAATCCGAAGCCGTTGCCCCCGGCCGGTTCGGGCCGGAAGTCGGCCGGCGCGCCGTCCTGGGGCATGCCCGGGGGTGCGCTCTGAGGCGCAGCGTCCTGCGGAGGCTGTGCTGATTGCGCGGGCTGCGTTCCGGGCGCCGGGGTCGGCGGGGAAGGCGGCTGCGGAGGGGCCTGCGTCCCGGCCCCGGCGGGCGCCGTCGGTGCGGCCGACGCTGCTGGCGCGGCCGGTGTGCCCAGTGCCTTGGACATCAGTTCCTTGGCCTTCTCCGAGGCCGGGTCCTGCTGGAGCGCGGTCGCGATGTGCGGGATGGCTGCGGCGCCGTCTCCGCCGTCGAGCAGGATCTCCGCCAGGTGCAGACGCAGGACGGGATCCGAGGGCGACCTCTCCACCACTGCGGTGATACTGGCGATGAGCTGCTCGCGCGACGAGTCCACGGTGACCTCTCGGGGGCGGGGGGCGGTCGGGCCGCAGGCAGTCTACCGGCGCGGAACCGCCCCGATTCGGAGGGTCACACCCCTTGTGCCGCGGTTCGGCCGTTGTGCGCCACCACCGCGTCGATCAGCGCCTGGTCAGGAAAGTCCATCATCACCACGCCCGTGCGCGGAAGCGTCCCCTCCGCCGCGCTGTCCTGCAGGTACGGCCGCGCGTAGTCGTTGACGCCGTCGAACCCGAGGCCGCCTGTGGCCACCTCCCTCGGGTTCGCCCACGGGGCTCCGGACCCGCTCAGGTGGTTGATGAAGAGCGTCTCAGGCGGCCCGGCCGCCGTCCTCTCGAAATGGTCCCGCGCCTTCTCCCACTTCTCGGGAATGTCGAAGAGCGTGGGCACCCGGTAGTCGTCCTGGATGTCGGTACTCGGGCCGCCCCACCGGATTCCGTACTCCTTGGAGGCGTCGAAGTCCTGCAGGATGACGATCCTGCCGCGCACCTCCCCCAGGTCGGGAACGCGCTCGCCCCCTGAGGGGCGCCACAGGTGCTCGGCGAGGAGCGGGGCGGTGTCCGGGTCGGACCCGATGTAGTGGTCGAGCGTCTCCTCGTAGGTGCGGGTGTTCTCCTCCTCGGTGTGCTCCTTCTTCAGCCGCATGAACACGGTCTCGGTGGGGTGCTCGCGCAGGAAGGCCGCCGTGTCGGTCACCACGTCGGTGAAATTCAGGTGAAGGTACTCGGCACCGTGGTGGATCGGGAACGCGTCGCGGTAGTGCCGGGTGCGCACGTCCAGCGCGCGCACGCCCGACTCCAGCTGCGTGCTCAGGTCCATGTCCTGGGTGCGGCTCCACACCGAGCCGGTCCATGCACCGGTGTCGTGGGTGCCGGGCACCGACAGGGAGGCGAGGGACGCGTCGTCGGGGAGGCCGCCCATCCACGCCGCCGGGGACGCGGCAGCGGCCTCGCTCAGGGGCGCGCTCGACGCGTCCGCGGCCGCGGTCGCGGGCGAGACGAGTTGGGCGGAGATGACGGCGGTGGACAATAGGGTCGTCAGACCCGTGCGCGTGAACGGCATCAGGGGTGCCCTCCGGGGCCCGGCGTCGGGAATGGGCACGGTGAGCGTGCCATGAACGCGTGAAGGCCGTAAGGCCCAAATGCGACAATGGTGAAAGATCCCCATCCCATGACGCCGAGAGAGAGCGACCCCGCTCATGGATCCTTCTTCGCAGCCCCCCTACGGCCAACAGCCCGGTTATGGGCAACAGGGGTACGGGCAACAGGGCTATGGCCAGCAGTACCAGCAGGGGTACGGGCAACAGCAGTACCAGCAGCAGTACGGGCACCAGGGATACGCCCAGCAGGGCGGCTACTACCAGCAGCAGGGCAACCCGTACGGCCAACAGGAGATGCTGCCGCCCGGGACCGTGGCCGCGGACAAGGGGCGGCGCTTCGCGGCGGCCCTGCTCGACGGCCTGTTCATGCTGCTCATCAACCTCGGGATCATGCTCGTCCTGATGGGCGGCCCCGCGCTGCTGCTGGGCCTCACGGCTTCGTCCTCCCCGACCGGCGAGCCCGCCGCCTGGACGGCCGTCGTCATGATGGTCGGGATGCTCGCCGGCTACGCCCTGATCTTCGCCGTGCCCTTCCTCTACAAGGGCCGGGCCGAGGCCAAGCGCGGCTCCACCCCCGGCAAGCGGATCATGAAGATGCGCGTCATCGACCTGAACACGCTCGGCAACCCCCGCATGGGCGCGAGCATGCTGCGCACCCTCATCTACTACCTGCTGGGCTGGATCAGCTGCCTGTGGATCCTCTTCGACCCCCGCCAGCAGGCGCTGCACGACAAGGCCGCCACCACGGCGGTCATCGACGCCTGATCCCCGGACACCCCGGCGCGGGCCCGCGCCCCCCTGGTGCGCGGGCCCGCGCCCCCCTGGTGCGCGGGCCCGCGCCCGTCTCCCCGCCCCCCGGAGCCGCGGCTCACAGCTTCTCGCCACCGCCCTCCAGCGCCTCGGCCAGCAGGGGCGCGAGCTTGTCGACCGCGTACGGCAGGCTGAGCGCGGTGCTCCAGGTGAGCGCGCCGGAGATCTCCTCGCCGTCGACGATGACCGCGCGGCCGTCCCTGTTGACGTCCAGGGACGTGTACACGCCCATGTCGGCGAGCTCCTCGCGCATCTCCGGGTTCCATCCGGCGTTCCACACCAGCAGGTCCCGGTCCAGCAGGTCGAAGTCCTCCGCCGAGACGTCCACGACGTCCTTGTCCCCGGCCCTCTCCGCCAGGTCCTCGGGCATCACGAACCCCAGGGACTCCAGGAGGCGCATGCGCGGGTCGGTCCGGGAGCGCACGACGAACCCGTCGTCGAGCCGCTCGGCGAGCACGACCTCCGTGCCCTCGAAGTCCGGGTACTGCTCGCGCGCGTCCGCGAACGACCGGTCGACGTCCTCCACCAGGGCGGCGGCCTCGTCCTCCTTGCCCAGCGCCCGGCCGATGGACAGGGTCATCTCCTCCCACGGCGCACCCCAGTCGGGGTGGTCGGGGTGCTGGGCCACGGTCGGGGCGACCGCCGACAGCGCCTCGTAGTCCTCCTCGGTGATGCCGGAGTACAGGCCGATGATGAGGTCCGGTTCGAGGGCCGCGACCCGCTCGATGTCGGGCCGGTCGCTCTCGGGGCGCGGCATCGCCTCGGGCTCGGCGCCGCCGAGCGCGTCCTGCGCCCACGGCCAGGCGGCGTGGTCGTAGTCGCCGTACCAGTCGGTGACGCCGACGAGGGCGCCCGCCTCGCCCAGGGCGAGCACCGCGTCGTGGTCGCTGAGGCCCACGGTGACGATCCGCTTGGGCGGGGCGGGGACCTCGGTCGACCCGTACTTGTGCTCGACCGTGACGGGGAAGCCGCTTCCGGCCGGGGCCTCGGCGGTGTCCGGCCGCCCCGTGCCCGAGCCGCACCCGGCGGCGGCCGCCACCGCCCCGAGGGCCCCTCCGGCCAGCAGGACGGTTCGGCGGCCGGGCACCGTGCGGGCGGTTCGGTCTGCGGGCATGGGGGACCTCCGGGGTTCAAGTTCGGCAAGGCTTGCCTAAGTTAGCAAGCGGAGGCGGGGCGGACCAGCCCGCACCCCTGGAAACCCGCGCGTAACGGATGCGCCCTTCCCGGGAAACAGCCGCCGTCCACACTCCCCGGAGCGGCACGGCGACATCGGGGAGGACATCGGTGCGAAGACGAACGTTCCTGGCGGCCGCCCTGGCGGGGACCGGGGCGGCGCTCGCGGGCGGCTGCTCCCCCTCCGGGCCGGGCGTCACCGGGGACACGGTGCGGGTGGGCATGCTCCACTCGCTCTCCGGCACGATGGCCATCAGCGAGGTCACCGTGCGCGACGCGGTCCTGCTGGCCGCGGAGCGCATCAACGCCGCCGGCGGGGTGCTCGGGCGCAGGATCGACCCGGTGGTCGAGGACGGCGCCTCCGACGAGGTCACCTTCGCCGACAAGGCCCGCAAGCTGCTGATGAGCGACCGCGTCGCCGCGGTGTTCGGCGGGTGGACGTCGGCGTCCCGCAAGGCGATGCTGCCGGTGTTCGAGGCCGAGAACGGCCTGCTGTTCTACCCGGTGCAGTACGAGGGCATGGAGTCCTCGCCGAACATCGTCTACACCGGCGCGACCACCAACCAGCAGATCGTCCCCGCCCTCGACTTCCTGCGCGACCAGGGGCACACGCGCATCCACCTGGTCGGCAGCGACTACGTCTTCCCGCGCACCGCCAACCGCGTCATCGCCGCCTACGCGCGGGCGCACGGCATCGAGATCACCGGGACCGACTACACCCCGCTCGGGCACACCGAGTACACCACCGTCACCGCCAAGATCGCCCGCGCGCGCCCGGACGCGGTGTTCAACACCCTCAACGGCGACTCCAACGTCGCCTTCTTCAAGCAGCTGCGCTCCAGCGGCATCACCGCCGACGACATGCCGGTGCTCAGCGTGAGCGTCGCCGAGGAGGAGGTCGGCGGCATCGGCCCCGAGATCCTCGACGGGCACCTGGTGGCCTGGAACTACTTCCAGACCACCGACACTCCTGAGAACCGGGACTTCGTCGCGGCCTTCCAGGACGAGTACGGGCCGCGGCGCGTCACCTCCGACCCCATGCAGTCCGCCTACAACGCCGTCCACCTGTGGGCGGCCGCGGCTCAGGCCGCCGGGGGCTTCGACACCGGGGCGGTGCGCGAGGCGGCGGCGGGGCTGACCATCGACGCCCCCGAGGGCCCCGTCACCTTCGACGCCGAGTCCCAGCACCTGGCCAAGACCGCGCGCATCGGCAGGATCGGCGGCGACGGCGCCATCACGGAGGTGGCGAACTCGGGCGGCCCCATCACCCCCGACCCCTACCTGTCCGGATACGACTGGGCGGCCCCGATCCGCCCGTGACGGGCAGGCCGTGCGCCGCCCGGTCCTCCCCGTGCCGTTCGTGGCGCGCCCCTGCCCTCCCCGGCCCCTGCAATCCGTTCCCTGGACCCCTGGAAGAAGGGACGCATGGACGCCCTACTCACGCAGTTGCCGATCGCCGCGGCCGTCGGCGCGGTCCTGCTCCTGGCGGCCCTCGGCCTGAACTTCACGTTCGGGCAGATGGGCGTCATCAACATGGCCCACGGCGAGTTCCTGATGGTGGGCGCCTACACCGCGTTCGCCCTTCAGGCATGGGCGGGGCTCGGCGGCGGCGCCGTGCTGCTGGCGCTGCCCGTCGCCTTCGCGATCACCGCGCTCATGGGCCTGGCCCTGGAACGCGGACTGATCCGGCACTTCTACGGGCGCCCCCTGGACACCCTGCTGCTGACCTTCGGGGTGAGCCTGCTGCTCCAGCAGCTCGCCCGGGACGTGTTCGGCGCGCCCAACGTGGACGTGGCCGCCCCCTCCTGGCTGGCCGGGGGCACCAGCGTGCTCGGCGTATGGCTGCACCACTCGCGGCTGTTCATCATCCTGCTGGCGGCGGTCGCCGTCGTGGCGATCGCGCTGTACATCGGCCGCTCCCGGTCCGGCCGGTACATGCGCGCCGTGCTGCACGACCGCGACCTGGCCGCAGTGTCGGGCATCCCGGTGGGCCGGGTCGACGCGGCCACGTTCGCGGTCGGGTCGGGCCTGGCCGGGGTGGCCGGGGTGGCGCTGGCGCTCATCGGCCCGATCGGCCCCTCCATCGGCTCCTCCTACATCGTCGACGCGTTCCTGGTGGTCGTCGTCGGCGGCCTGGGGCAGCTGCGCGGCGCGGTCATCGCCGCCTTTGCGCTGGGGGCGCTCAACGCCTACAGCGAGCTGTGGACCGGCGCCAGCCTGGCCAAGGTGGTCGTCTTCGCCGTCATCATCGCGTTCCTGCAGGCCCGGCCTCAGGGACTGTTCTCCGTCAGAACGAGGGCCCTGGCATGAGCGCAGCGAACCCGACCGAGACCGACGCGTCCGCCCCCGGGACCGCGCCCGGGGCCGCCGCCGATTCCGCCTCTCCGGCCGCGCCCACCGGCCCCGCCGCGCGCGCCCGCCTCCTGTCGGGCGTCCCGCCCACGCTGCTGATCGGGGTGGCCGCCGCCGTCGTCCTGGCGGTCATGCCCCTGCTGCTCGACGAGTTCCGCCTCGGGCTGCTCACCCGCTACCTCTGCTACGCGATCGTCGCCGTCGGCATCGCCGTGGCCTGGGGGCGCGGCGGGATGCTCACCCTGGGGCACGGGGTGTTCTTCGGCCTGGGCGCCTACGCCATGGCCGCGCACATGACCCTGGCCGCCGCGCCCGACGGCGCCCTCCCCGAGTTCATGGTGTGGAACGGCATCGAGTCCCTCCCCCTCCTGTGGGCGCCGTTCCGGAGCCTGGCGTTCACGCTGGCCGCCGTGGTCGTCCTGCCCGGCGCCGTGGCCGCGCTGCTGGGGTGGGCGGTGTTCCGCCGCCGGGTCCGCGGAGCCTACTTCGCGATCCTCAACCAGGCGCTCGCCGCCGCCTTCGCCATCCTGCTCATCGGACAGCAGCACCTGACCGGCGGTTCCTCGGGGCTGACGAACCTGCCCGTGCTCGCCGGGACCGACCTGACCACCGGCGCGGCGCGCACCGGCCTGTACTTCACCGTGGCGGGGTTCCTGCTGGCCGTGTGGGCGGCCTACACCCGGCTGATGGACTCCCGTTACGGGGCGCTACTGGTGGCGGTGCGCGACTCCGAGGAGCGGGTCCGCTTCCTCGGCTACGACCCGACGTGGGTCAAGGCCTCGGCCTACACGCTCTCGGCGGTCGCGGCGGGCGTCGCCGGGGCGCTGTTCGTCCCCGCGACCGGGATCATCACGCCGGCGCTCGTCGGGGTGANGGCCCCCCGCCCCCCGCCACTCGCTGACCGGCGCGGCGATCGGCGCGGTGGCGCTCGGCACCGCTCAGACCGCGTTCTCCGAGAGCTTCGCCGGGGGCTGGCTCTACCTCCAGGGCGCGCTGTTCGTCGCCGTGATCGCCCTGGCCCCGCGCGGACTCGCCGGGTTCGCCGAATCCCTCGCATCCCGCGTCCCCTCCGTGAGGAGAAGCCGATGACCGCCCTGCTCACCGTCTCCGGACTCACCGTCTCCTTCGGCTCCTTCACCGCCCTGGACGGGGTGGACCTGGCCGTCGAGGAGCACGAGCTGCGCTTCCTGATCGGCCCCAACGGGGCCGGGAAGACCACCCTCATCGACGTCGTCACCGGCCGGACCCGCCCCGACTCGGGCACGGTGCGCTTCGACGGCGCGGACACCACCGGGCTGGCCGAGCACCGCGCGGTGCGGGCGGGCATCGGGCGCACCTTCCAGACCGCCGCCGTGTTCGACGCGCTGACCGTCGCCGACAACGTCGACCTCGCCGCCTCGTTCCGCCTGGCCCCGCACCGGCTGCTGCGCCGCCGCGACCGGGCCGAGGTGCCCGAGGCGCTGGAGCGGGTCGGCATGGCCGACCTGGCCGAGCGGCAGGCGGGCGGGCTGTCCCACGGGCAGCGGCAGTGGCTGGAGATCGCGATGCTGCTGGCCCAGCGGCCCCGGCTGCTGCTCTTGGACGAGCCGGTGGCCGGGATGAGCGCCGCCGAGCGCGAGCGCACCGGGGAGCTGCTCGAAGAGATCGCGCGGGACACCACGGTGCTGGTGGTCGAGCACGACATGGAGTTCCTGCGGCGGCATGCCCGGACGGTGACCGTGCTGCACGAGGGGCGGGTGCTGACCGAGGGGACGCTGGAGGAGGTGCGGGCCGACGAGCGGGTGGCCGAGGTGTACCTGGGCCGGTCCGCGGTCGAGGACGGGCCCGCGGCCGAGAAGGAGACCGCCGATGCTTGAGGTGGACGGGGTCTGCGCCGGGTACGGGCGCGCCCAAGTGCTGTTCGACGTCTCCGTGCGCGCCGAGAGCGGTGCGGTGACGTGCGTGATGGGCCGCAACGGGGTCGGCAAGACGACGCTGCTCAATACGGTGGCGGGGCTGCTTCCGGCGACGTCGGGGCGCGTCGTCCTCGACGGCGCGGACGTCACGCGGGCGCGCCCGCACCGCAGGGTCAGGGCCGGGATCGGATACGCCCCTCAAGGCCATGGGACGTTCGCCCCCATGACGGTGGCGGAGAACATCTCCGTCGCGCGAGAGGCGGCCGGGAGGGCGGGGCCCGAGGCGGTGGAGGAGGCGCTGGAGCTGTTCCCGCGCCTGCGCCCCCTGCTGGACCGTCGGGCCGGGTTCCTGTCGGGAGGGCAGGCGCAGCAGCTCGCCATCGCCCGCGCGCTGGTGACCGCCCCGAAGCTGCTGGTCCTGGACGAGCCGACGGAGGGCATCCAGCCGTCGATCGTCGCCGAGATCGAGGAGGTGATCC
>NZ_ANBH01000043.1 GCF_000341185.1 Nocardiopsis chromatogenes YIM 90109 | reverse complement strand
CTGCGGGCCCGGGCGGAGCCGACGGAGGGCATCCAGCCGTCGATCGTCGCCGAGATCGAGGAGGTGATCCGCACGGTGGCCGAACGCGGCGTGGCGGTGCTCCTCGTGGAGCAGTACATGGACGTGGCACTGCGCCTGGCGGACGAGGTGGCGGTCATCGACGCCGGGCGGGTGGTGCATTCGGGGCCCCGCGCGTCCCTGGAGGACGGGGAGGCCCGGAAGCTCATCGCGATCTGACCCCGCCCTGACCCGTCTCTATAGGCTGCCTCCATGGACGTGTTCGATGAACTCCTCCGCGGTGTGCGCGGCCAGGGTGCGGTGTTCGGGCGGTCGGCGCTGCGTCCGCCGTGGTCGCTGCACTTCGCCGACGAGGCGTACCTGACGCTGGTCATCCCCATGCGCGGATCGGCGTGGATCCTCACGGAGGACGGGACGCGGCGCCGGGTCGTGGAGGCCGAGGCGGCGATCGTGCGCGGCCCCGCCCCGTTCACGCTCACCGACGACCCGGACGCCGACCGGTCGGCGGTGCGGCGGGAGGTGCGGTGCCTGTCCGACGAGGGCGCCGCCCCCGGAGGTGAGGAGGGTCCGGACGACCTCCAGGCCGAGACCGTGGTCCTCGCCGCGGCGTACGACGTCCGTGCGCAGGTGCCGCAGAGGCTGCTCCAGGTGCTCCCCTCCGTGCTCGTCGTCCCGGACGAGGAGGAGGAGTGCAAGACCATGCGCGCCTACTTGGAGATGCAGCTCGTGTGCGGGCGGCCGGGACGGCAGATCGTGTTGGACCGGCTGTTGGACTGGCTGCTGGTGTGCACTCTGCGGGGGTGGTTCGAGCTGCCGGAGGCCGAGTCGCCGAACTACTACCGCGCGCTGAGCGACGACGTGGCGGGGCCTGCGCTGCAGGCGATGCACGAGGACCCGGCGCACGCGTGGACCACGGCGTCCCTGGCGGCACGCGCGGGGGTGTCGCGGTCGACGTTCGCCAAGCGCTTCGCCGAACAGGTGGGCGAGGGCCCCATGGCGTACCTGACCGGCTGGCGGATGACCCTGGCGGCGGACCTGCTGCACCGCCCGGACATGACGGTGGCGGCGGTGGCCCGGAGGGTGGGCTATGCGGACGCGTTCGGCTTCAGCGCGGCATTCAAGCGTGTTCAGGGGGTGAGCCCCACCGCCTATCGGCAGGCGGCGGAGGCGTCACCGGAGGAGGCGGTCATCCCTGTCGGATGACGTGGAGGAGGGCCGCCCACTCAGAGGCGGGGAAGGAGAGGTGCCCGAGGTCGCGGTTGCGCGTATCGCGGATGGCCGTTGAAGGGCCTTCGGCGACCTCGACGCAGTCCTGGTGTGCACCGCCGCTGTAGGAGGACTTGTGCCACCGATGCGCGACCTCGACGCACTCCTGATGAGCTCCGCCGCTGTAAGACGACTTGCGCCAGTGGAGCGCGATCTCGACGCAGCTTCCACTCCCGCCGCTGTAGGAGGACTTGTACCAGCGCTGTTCAGTCATCGCTCATCCCTTCCAGAGCCTTACGGACACGGTCGAGCGAAGCGCTCGGCTTCGCAGCCTCGGCCTGGATATGCCCGAACCGCAGTCTGAACTCTGCCACTGCTGTGGCGTCGTCAACGAACTGCCCCTTGTATGCGGACTCTGTGTACGCGATGGCGGGCCCGGTGTGGGGAGTAAGGATCTTGAACGGGCCGACCAAGCCGGGATGCCGGCCTGCGTCCACAACCTGAAGGACTATCCGGCCATCACCGGCGACTCCGAGGACATGCTCAAGCTGGCGTCGCATGACAGCACCGCTGTCGACCGGATTCGTGAAGACCGTTTCGCTGAGAACCACGACCATGAAGGGAGATTCCCCCTCCAGGAAGCGCGTCCCACGCCTGACGCGAATGCGTGTGCTCTCCTCGACCTTCTCCGATGGCATCCACGGGGTCACGGCTTTGATGACCATCCGCGCATACTCCTCGGTCTGCAGAAGCGAGGGTATGAGCTGGTTCTGGAACTCCTGGATGGAGACGGCCTCCTGCTCCAGCTCCGACAGCCTCCCCAGCCAGGCGAGGTGACCTGACTGGTTGAGCTCGGTCCACAGGCGCTTGAGCTTGCCGCCCGTCTCCAGCGTGGAGTCGAGAAGCTGAAGGTTCTCGTGCGAAGGGCGCCGAACACCACGTTCCAGGTTCGAGATCGCCGTCCCGCCCACCCCGAGCGCACGCCCCAGCGCCGATTGGGTCATACCCCGGGAGGACCGGAATTCCTGCAGTGCACGGCCCCACCGGATGGTGACGTCGTTGCCGACCTTGACCATGCAATCGAGTGTCACACACCGGCCGCTACTCGCGGGGCGATTCCACAGTTTTCGTCCACAACTCCACACTTGTTGCTCGGACTTGTCATGGCCCCACTGCTTTTCACCGATGATCCACTGCACCTGGATCGGCATTTCGCCTGGTGAGACCTTGCTTCATACACGAAGAGCCCTCGCGACGGCAGCCACCGTCCGAGGGCGTGGCCATCACCTGACCAAGAGGTGACGACATGTCCCAGGGTATCCACCACCGCGACTCGGACCGCTTCCCGGTCCTCCTCAACCTCCTGGCGATGATCCTCCTCCTCGCCTGCCCCGCCCTTCTCGCGCTCCCCTCGCCCAACCCGCACCAGCCTCGGCACGCACGCGGCCTCTGCCCCGCCCCGGAGCAGCCGGAGCAGAAGGCGATCGCCCGCGCCTCCGCCCCCACCGCCCGCTGCTCGACGCGCACCCGCTCCCCCAACCCCGACGTCCCGCCCGACTACGACGCCTTCCTCCTCGTCCACCACGCCCACCGCGCCGACTGGAGCCTCAGCTACCGGTCGGCCGTCACCACCCCCTACCTCGCCACCAACCGCATCGACCCCGAGATCACCGTCGCCGCCACCACGCTCGACGCCCTCGACTCCGCCCTCACCTCCTTCCAGCGCCCCTTCCACGTCCGCCCGTACATCGACTGCGTCCGCTCCTGGTGAGGCGACCACCCATGCACGGGCTCAATGAAGCCGCGTAACACCGCATGAACACGCCGCGCGCCCGGGTCCACGGGGGACCGGGCGCGCGGTGTGGGCTCGGGGTGCTGCCTCGGGGTGGGCGGTCACCCCTCCCAGGCGCCGGACTTCGCCGCGTCGTCGGCGAAGGCCGCGAAGTCGCGGGGCGGACGGCCCAGCGCGCGCTCGACGCCGTCGGCGATCACCGCGTCCCCGCTGGTGCGGATCGGGGTCAGCGCGTTCGCCCAGACGGCCGCATCCTCGGCGGGCACCCCCACCCCGGCGAGCATCTCCGTGAAGCCCTCCACGGTCATGTCCGCGAACCGGGCCGGTCGGCCGGTCGCGCGGGAGATCTCGGCCAGCGCGTCGGCGACGCCGAGCGCCCGCGGCCCGGAAAGCTCGTACTCCTGCCCGTCGTGCCCCTCCTCGGTCAGCGCCGCCACGGCCACAGCCGCGATGTCGTCGGCGTCCACGAACGCCGCGCGGCCGTCCCCGACCGGCAGGGCCAGCTCCCCCGCCACGACCCCGTCGCGGAACAGGCCCTCACTGAAGTTCTGCGCGAACCAGGCCGGCTTCAGCACCGTCCAGGCGGCGCCCGACGCGCGGACGGCGCGCTCGCCTTCCAGGTGGCATTCGGTGATCACCGACTCCGGACCGAAGTAGCCGGGCACCTCCACGCCCCGCGCCGACAGCAGGACCAGGCGCTCGACCCCGGCCGCCACCGCCTGCTCCACCAGGGCGGGCGTGCGCGGGGGCGGGGCGTCGAGTGGGGTGATGAAGGCGGCCCGGACACCGTCGAGCGCGGCCGCCCAGGTGCCGGGGTCGTCCCAGTCGAAGTGAACCTCGGACCGGCGCGACGCCGCCCGAACGGGGACGCCCTTGTCACGCAGGGCGGCGACGACGCGACCGCCGATCGTTCCGGTACCGCCGATGACGAGAACAGGTCGAGTATCCATGCGCCCATCGTCGTGGTGTGGGCCCCCGGATCCCATGCGTGCGCGTATCGGCCCCATGCGCGTTCGTCCGCGCGTCGTCGGTTGCCGGTTCGGCAACGGCGCTTGCCCCCACACCGGCGCGGGGCCACATTGGCAGGCGGCGACGAGCGGGGGAAGGACGAGGGAGCATGGACGCACAGACCTGGGACGAGAGGTACGGCGGCCAGGAGAGGCTGTTCAGCGGGAACCCCAACGGGGTGCTCGTCGACGAGGTGGGGGGACTGTCGCCCGGCACCGCGCTTGACCTGGGGGCCGGTGAGGGCGCCGACGCGCTGTGGCTCGCCGGTCGCGGGTGGCGGGTCACCGCCGTGGACATCTCCCAGGTGGCGTTGGACCGCGCGGCCGCCGCAGCGGGCCCACTCGCCGGGCGGGTGTCCTGGACCCGGGCGGACCTGACCGCCGCCCCGCCGCCCCCGGGCCCGTTCGACCTGGTGTCGGCGCACTTCTTCCCGCTGCCGGTCCAGGAGGGGCACAGCGTCCTCAAGGCGCTGCTGGACACTGTGGCCCCCGGTGGGACCCTGCTGTACGTCGGCCACTGCGCCG
>NZ_ANBH01000042.1 GCF_000341185.1 Nocardiopsis chromatogenes YIM 90109 | reverse complement strand
CCCCGCCGATGTCGCCGCCGTCCTCGACGACGGGTGGACCATCGAGGTGAACGAGGTCCGCCCGCGGCCGGACGTGCCCGAGGGGGCGCACCACACGCGCGACACGGTCCTCAGGGCACGGCGCAAGGGGTAGAAGAACCCGTCCGGCCCCGCCCGCTGGCTGGTCTCGGGAAGGACGCCCCCTCCGGGCGCGGTTCCGGCGCCGCCGTTTCCGAGAGCAGCGGCAGAGGGGCCGGAACGGGTCCCGGGGCGCGCCGCGCGCACAGGTTCGCGCCCGGCCGGTACCGCCTGGGGCCCATCCGTCCAGGCTCCAGGTGCACCGGCCGGGCGCTTCCCAACGTCCGTACCAGGGTCAGGACCACACGCCCGTGGCGGCCGTGCGGCGGACCCACTCGTGGAAGTCGGCGGCCGGGCGGCCGAGCGCGCGCTGGACGCCGTCCACGACGTCGGCCGTGTGCCCGTCGCGGTGCAGTGCGAACATCGCGTTGAGCAGCGACGCCACCTCCTCGGGGAGCCCTTGGGCAACAAGCTCGTCGTGGTACTGCTCGGGGGTCAGCTCCTCGAAGCGGACCTCGCGCCCGGCGGCCTCGCCGATCGCCCGCGCCGCCTCGGCGAACGTGATGGCCCGCGGCCCGGACAGCTCGTACACCTGCCCCTCGTGCCCGTCCTCGGTCAGCGCCGCCGCGGCGACCGCCGCGACATCGTCGGCGTCGATGAACGGCTCGGGGACGGTGCCGATGGGCAGCGCCAGCCGCCCGGAGCGGACCGGCTCCAGCCACAGGTCCTCGGTGAAGTTCTGGAAGAAGTTGTTCGGCCGGACCATCGTCCACGCGGCCCCCGACCCCCGGACCGCCTCCTCGGCGGTGGCCATGCCCAGCCCGAAGCCGGGCCCGGAGTGCTGGATGCCGTGTCCGGAGAGGACCGCGAACCGCTCGGTCCCCGCCTTGACCGCACGGTCGACGAAGTCTCCGATGGGCGCGGGGTCCTCGGGTGCCACCAGGTAGACGGCGCGCACGCCGTCCAGGGCGGGGCCCCAGGTCCCGGGGTCGGTCCAGTCGAAGGGGACCTCGCTGGAGCGGGACGCCGCGCGGACCGGGGCGCCCGACTCGCGGAGCCGCCGGACCACCCGGCGGCCGGTCTTGCCGGTCGCCCCGAGAACGAGGATGTCGCCGTCGGTGCCGGTGCTGAAGGTGCTGTCGTTGTTCGTCATGCTTCGATCCAAGCGCACGGCGGGCGCCGGGGACATGGGCGAGAGTGCGGACCGCATACGTATCCGTCCGAGCGCGCGGCACGGCGGGCGCCGCACGAGGTGTGTGCGTGTCCCAGGCGGCGCCGGGACGGCCGGGTGGGTGGGGCGCCTACGCCGTGCCCGGTTCGCCTTCGGAGTCGTCGTCGGGGACGCGGCAGGCCCACTCCAGGAACACGGCCGCACCGAACAGAACCATCCCCGCGGCCATGGTGCCCAGCGAGGTGAAGAAGTCCTCCCTGGGCAGCGGGGTCTGCAACCGGCCCGCCAGGTACATCGCCATCCCGGCGAACACCCCCACGGCCAGGGACGCGAACAGCGCGCTCGCCTTGGCCAGGGCCACCAGCCGCGCCGCGCTCAAGGGTTCGATGGGCTCGGTCCCCGGCGCGCGGCGGATGCGGCGGCGGGTGTGGTGGCCGGTGATCGCCTCTCCGACGGCCAGCAGGAGCAGGGTCGGCACCGCCGTCCAGGGCACCGGGGGCAGCGCGCTGTAGAAGGCGGCCACCAGCGGGTAGGCCACCAGCGCCGAGGCGACCGCCACCGCGATCGGCACCTTCCACCCGATGGGGTGCATGCGCCCCTCGTCGTCGGGACCGCCGGGGCGGCCCCGCCCCCGGCCGGGACCGCTCTCCGGCTCGTCGCGGCCCCACTCCCGGTCGTCGTGGGACACGGTCTAGGCCCCCCGCCCCGGGAGGACCAGACGCAGGTCGTCCCGGCGGTCCGCCTCCTGGTCGGCCACGGCCGCCAGCAGGTCCGCCACCGGGCCGCGCCCCGGCAGCACGGCGCCGGGGTCGGCGTCGGCCCAGGGGCGCAGCACGAACGCGCGCTCGTGCGCCCGCGGGTGCGGCAGCGTCAGATCCGGGTCGGCGCTGAGCTCATCGCCCAGCGCGATGATGTCCACGTCCAGGGTGCGCGGCCCCCACCGCACCTCCCGCACCCGGTGGAAGCGCTTCTCCGCCTCCTGGGTGCGGGCCAGCAGCTCGTGTGGGGCCAGTGCGCAATCGGCGATCAGCACCGCGTTCAGGTAGGGCCCCTGCTCGGGGCCGCCCACCGGCGCGGTCTCGTAGACCGGGGAGACCGCGGCCGCCGTCAACCCCGGGGCGGACCCGGGTCCGGCGAGCGCGTCCACCGCCCCCTGCAGGGTGGCCATCCGGTCGCCCATGTTGGACCCCAGGGCCAGCACGGCCGTGCGCGCCATGCTCACTCCACCCCCCTGACCACGGTCACCGAGACGTCCTCGAAGGCGTGCGGGATGGGCGCCGACGGCTTGTGCACCGTGACCTCCGCGCGCCGCACCGGCTTCTCCTCCAGGCAGACCCGGACCAGCCGCTCGGCCAGCGTCTCCAGCAGGTTCACCGGCTCCCCCGTGACGACCTCCACCAGGCGCGAGGCCAGCTCCCCGTAGTGCACCGTGTCGGCGACGTCGTCGCTGGCCGCGGCCGGGCGGGTGTCCACCTCCAGCACCGCGTCCACCACGAAGTCCTGGCCCTCGCGGCGCTCGTGGCCGTAGACCC
>NZ_ANBH01000041.1 GCF_000341185.1 Nocardiopsis chromatogenes YIM 90109 | reverse complement strand
TGTCGATGTCGGTGTCCTGGCTCATTCGGCGGGTGCGCCCCCCTGCTCGCCGTCCTCCTCGTCGTCCGGCATCACCGGGGAGGCGTGGTGCGACCACAGCCGCCACCCCTGCGGGGTGTGCACGAACATGTTGGTGGTGACCACCTGGCCGCCCGCGACGAACCCGGGGCTGCCGTCCTCGGCGGTGAGCACGTTCTCCTCGCACGTCACCATGGCGACGTCGCCGCTGACGCCGATGTGGGTGTCGGTGAGCACGTACTGGATGTAGGGCACGTTCGCCATGATCAGCGCCCAGGCGCGCAGGATCTCGGCGCGGCCGCGCAGCAGCGGCCAGCCCGGGTTGACGCACACCAGGTCGGGGGCCTCGTCCTCCTCGGCCCAGACCCGGTGCATGGCGTCGATGTCGCCGTTCTCGATGGCGCCGTAGAACTGCGCGTTGGCCTCGGCCACGCGCTCCATGACCTCCTGGCGGGACCTCACCGGCCGCTCCCGCCGCGGCCGACCGCGTCGGCGCGGCCCTCGTCGAGCAGGGCTCCGCCGGTGCGCCAGGCGGCGGCCACCCGCACCGCGTCGGCGCTGGGGCGAACGTCGTGCACCCGCACGCACCAGGCGCCGGCGGCGGCCGACAGCGCGGTCAGTGCCAGGGTGGCGTCGTCGGATTCGGAGAACGGGCGGTCGTGGCCGTCGGCGTCGGCCAGCAGTCTGCCGAGGAACCGTTTGCGTGAACCGGCGATCAGCAATGGGCGTCCCAGATCGTCGAAGCGGTCGAGGTGCGCGAGGAGCTGCCAGTTGTGGGCCTCCTCGGGCCTCTTGGCGAAGCCCAGCCCGGGGTCGAGCACGATCTGCGCGGGGTCCACGCCCTCGTCGACCATCGCCGCCATGCGGTCCCGCAGTTCATCGTGGACCTCGGCGACCACGTCGGTGTAGACCGCGCGCCGCTGCATGTCGTGGCTGTGGCCGCGCCAGTGCATGAGGACGTAGGCCACCCCGGCCTTGGCGACCAGCGGCGCCATGGACGGGTCGGCCAGGCCTCCGCTGACGTCGTTGACCAGGACCGCCCCCGCCTGTACGGCGTGGTCGGCGACCTGCGCGCGCATCGTGTCGATGCTGACGGCGACCCCCTGCCGGGTCAGTTCCCGCACGACCGGGACGACCCGGCGCAGCTCCTCGTCCAGCGAGACCCGCTGGGCCCCGGGCCGGGTGGACTCGCCGCCGACGTCGACGATGTCGGCCCCCTGCCCGGCCAGCTCCAGGCCGTGCTCGACGGCGCGGCCGTGGTCGAACCACCGGCCGCCGTCGGAGAAGGAGTCGGGGGTCACGTTGACGACCCCCATCACCAGGCAGCGCTCCCGCCGGGGGAGCCCCGGGAGCCCGTATGTCGTCGACGCCATGCCCTCACCCTACGAGAAGCGGGGTCAGCGGTGGCCCAGGATGAGGCTCATCGCCTCGGCCCGCGTGCGGTCCCGGTTGCGGAAGTCGCCCCGGACCGCCGAGGTGACGGTCTTCGCGCCGGGTTTGCGCACACCGCGCATGGTCATGCACAGGTGCTCGGCCTCGATCACCACGATGACCCCGCGCGGGTCGAGGTGCTCCATCACCGCGTCGGCCACCTGGGTGGTGAGCCGCTCCTGCACCTGGGGGCGGCGCGCGTACACGTCGACCAGCCGGGCCAGCTTGGACAGCCCGGTGATCTGCCCCTTGGCGTTGGGGATGTA
Source organism: Nocardiopsis chromatogenes YIM 90109 (assembly GCF_000341185.1). GTDB lineage: Bacteria > Actinomycetota > Actinomycetes > Streptosporangiales > Streptosporangiaceae > Nocardiopsis_A > Nocardiopsis_A chromatogenes. The sequence goes on along the minus strand of NZ_ANBH01000041.1, from coordinate 8,497 downwards.
GCCCACGTGGGCGGTGCCGTAGAACGGCACCAGGTGGTGCTCGCAGGTGGAGTACAGCTCGATGTCCTTGACCAGCACCATCTCCTCGTGCTGGGCCTCGAACACCGTGGTGAGCACGTCCCCGGGCCGCTGGTGCAGCCCGGAGAACTGCTCGGCGTAGGCACGGGCCACCCGGGACGGGGTGTCCTGCAGCCCGTCCCGGTCCGGGTCCTCACCGACGGCCAGGAGGATCTCCCGGACGGCCTTCTCGATGCGCGCCTGGTCGATGCCCTCCTCGGGCGGGCGGTCGGGCAGAGCGGTCACTCCCCGTCCCCTCTCTGCTCGTCACCGCCGACGGCCGGGTCCTGCCCGTTGCGGGTGTCCCGCCCGTCGTCGGCACCGTGGCCGGACCGCTCGGCGGCGCCGTCGGCCTCGCCCCCGGCCTCGCCGGTGTAGTCGACCTGGCCGTTGCCGGACACCAGGTCCTCCACGTCCTGCGGGCCGAGCAGGGCCAGCTCCTTGGGGGTCTTGATCGGGGGGCGGCCCGACGGCTGGCGCTTGCCGTAGCCGGTGAAGGAGCCGCGCGAGGGGCGCTTGCGCACCGGCGCGAAGATCTCCAGGACCTCCTCCTTGGAGACCGTCTCCTTGTCCAGCAGGTGCAGCACCAGGTCGTCCAGGACGTCCCGGTACTCCACGAGCACCTCGAACGCCTCGTCGTGCGCGGACTCGATGAGGCGGCGCACCTCCTCGTCGATGAGGGAGGCGATCTCCTCGGAGTACTCGCGGGCGTGCGACATCTCCCGGCCCAGGAACGGCTCGGTGTTGCCGGAGCCGAACTTGCGGGCGCCCAGGCGCTCGCTCATGCCGTACTCGGTGACCATGTTGCGGGCCAGCGAGGTCGCCTTGTCGATGTCGTTCGCGGCGCCGGTGGTGGGCTCGTGGAAGACGAGCTCCTCGGCGGCGCGCCCGCCGAGCATCATGGCGAGCTGGTCCATCATCTCCGAGCGCGAGGTGAGGAACTTGTCCTCGGTCGGCAGGGACATGGTGTAGCCCAAGGCGCGCCCGCGCGGCAGGATGGTGACCTTGTGCACCGGGTCGGCGTTGGGCAGCGCGTGGCCCACCAGGGCGTGACCGCCCTCGTGGTAGGCGATGACCTTCTTCTCCGCGTCGCTCATCACCCGGGTCTTGCGCTCGGGTCCGGCCATGACGCGGTCGATGGCCTCCTCCAGGGTGGCCATGTCGATGAGGTCCTTGCCGGCGCGGGCCGACAGCAGGGCGCCCTCGTTGACCACGTTCTGCAGGTCGGCGCCGGTCATCCCGGGGGTGCGGCGGGCGACCACGTCCATGTCGACGTCGTCGGCCATGGGCTTGCCCTTGGCGTGCACCCTCAGGATGCCCTTGCGGCCCTCCATGTCCGGGCGGTCGACCACGATCTGGCGGTCGAAGCGGCCCGGGCGCAGCAGCGCGGGGTCGAGGATGTCGGGGCGGTTGGTGGCGGCGATGAGGATGACGCCGGTCTTGACGTCGAAGCCGTCCATCTCCACCAGCATCTGGTTGAGGGTCTGCTCCCGCTCGTCGTGGCCGCCGCCCATGCCGGCGCCGCGGTGGCGGCCGACGGCGTCGATCTCGTCGATGAAGATGATCGCCGGGGCGTTCGCCTTGGCCTGCTCGAACAGGTCGCGCACGCGGGAGGCGCCGACGCCGACGAACATCTCGACGAAGTCGGAGCCGGAGATGGAGTAGAACGGCACCCCGGCCTCACCGGCCACGGCGCGGGCCAGCAGGGTCTTGCCGGTGCCGGGCGGGCCGAACAGCAGCACGCCCTTGGGGATCTTGGCCCCCATGGACTGGAACTTGGCGGGGGTCTGCAGGAACTCCTTGATCTCCTGCAGCTCCTCGATCGCCTCGTCGGCCCCGGCCACGTCGGCGAAGGTGCTCTTGGGCGTGTCCTTGCTGATCAGCTTCGCCTTGGACTTGCCGAAGTTCATCACCCGGGAGCCGCCGCCCTGCATCTGGTTCATGATGAACAGGAAGATGGCGATGATGATGACCAGCGGCAGGAAGCTGAAGAGCAGCCCCGTCCAGATGCTCTCCTGGGGCACCTCGACGTCGTAGGAGTCCAGCTGGCCGTCCTGCTCCAGCTCGGCCAGCCGGTCGGCGATCTGCTGCCCCTGGTCGCCGACCCAGTAGGCCTCGTAGACCTCGCCGTCGTCGGTGGTGACCTCGACCCGCTGCTCCTTGTCGACCAGCTTGGCGTTGTCGATGTCGCCGTTGTCGACCAGCTGCAGGACCGTCGACGTGTCTTTCTTCTCCGGGCCGGAGCCGCCCCCCAGGCCGGTGAAGTTGAAGACGGCGAAGAGGATGATGCCGATGGCCAGAATGTACAGCCACGGCCCGCGGTACAAACGCTTGAGATTCATCTATACGGAACCCCGCTGGGTCCGTCCCTCCTGACCAGGCGGCCTCTGCCCCGACACGGCGTTAGGGCACCGGGCCGGAAACGGGACCTATCGGACACGTAATTCGAGTAATCTATGCCGGGGTGACCGACGCTACACCCCGCCCGTGATCGGTCGCACTGCTGCGACGCGCCGTCATGACGGCAACGCGCGCACCGCCCGAGATGTTCCCGGCGTGCCCGGTCACCGCTCGTAGACGTGCGGCGCGAGGGTCCCGATGAAGGGCAGGTTGCGGTACTTCTCGGCGTAGTCGAGCCCGTAGCCGACGATGAACTCGTTGGGCAGGTCGAACCCGATGTAGCGGACGTCCAGGTCGACGTCGAAGGCCAGCGGCTTGCGCACCATGGTGCACACCTCCACCGACTCCGGGCCGCGCGAGCGCAGGTTGCCGATCAGCCAGGACAGCGTCAGGCCGGAGTCGATGACGTCCTCGACGATCAGGACGTTGCGGCCGGAGATGTCGGCCTCCAGGTCCTTGAGGATGCGCACCACCCCCGAGGACGTGGTCCCGGCCCCGTAGGAGGAGACCGCCATCCAGTCCATCTCCGCCGTGTGGGACAGCTCACGGGCCAGGTCGGCCATGACCATGACGGCGCCCTTGAGCACCCCCACGAGCAGCAGGTCCTTGCCGGCGTAGTCGGCGTCGATCTCGGCCGCCAGCTCCTTCAGCCGCGCCTCGATCTGCTCTTCGGTGACCAGCACCTTCTCCAGGGCGTCACCCATGTCCTTGGCGTCCACGCTCGTACGTCCTCGCTGCTCGGATCGCGGTCCTTCGGAACGCAACCAGGATAAACGGGCGAAGTCATCCGAACTCCAAGGCTCCGTCCGAGCGCCGCGCGCCGCGGCCCCCGGGCAGGTCGACGCGGGTCTGGCCGCGCCACTCGGACACCAGGCGGTCGACCTCGGCGACGTGCCGCGCGCTCAGCGCGCCCGCCGGACACCCCGCCGCCACGGCGGCGCGCCGCAGCACCCGCGTGCGCACGGCGCGCGGCAGCTCCTCCAGGGCGCGCACGTCCAGGCGGCCGCCGCCGAGGTCGGCCGCGCGCGCGGCGGCGGCGGCCCAGCCGTCCAGTGCGTCGGCGTCGTCGCGGAGCAGGTCGGCGGTGCGGGCGAGCGCGGGGGCGATGCCCGGTCCGATCTCCTTCTCCAGCGCGGGCAGGGCCGCATGGCGCACGCGCGCGCGGGCGAAGGCGGGGTCGGCGTTGTGCGGGTCCTCCCAGTGGCGCAGCCCCATGGCGGCGCAGGCCTCACGCACCCGCGCGCGCTCCATGGCCAGGAAGGGGCGCACGTACCGGCCGGAGCGCGGTGCCATGCCGGACAGCGATCGCGCGCCGGACCCGCGCGCCAGCCCCAGCAGCACGGTCTCCGCCTGGTCGTCGGCGGTGTGGCCGAGCAGGACGGCCGCCGCTGAGGTGCGGTCGGCGGCCGCGTCCAAGGCGTCGTAGCGGGCGCGGCGGGCGGCGCCCTCGGGGCCGCCGTCGCGGCCCACCCGGACGGCGGCGCGCTCGACGGGGTCCAGGCCCAGGCCGTGCAAGGCGTCGGCGACCTGCCCGGCACGGTCGGACGAGCCCGCCTGCAGGCCGTGGTCGACGGTCACCCCGCCGACGCGCAGCCCCATGCGGGGCACGGCGAACGCCGCGGCCCCGGCCAGCGCCAGCGAGTCCGCCCCGCCGCTGCAGGCCACCAGCACCAGGGCGCCCTGCTCCAGCCCAGCCAGCGCGCGGCGCACCGCGCGCCGGACCTCGGCGACCGCGGGGGGCGGCCCGCTCACGCCTCCCGGGCCGGGGCCCCCGGCCCGACGACGCGCGCGATCCAGGACTCCGGGTCGCGGATCTCGGCCATGGTGGGAAGCGTCTCGGGGGACTCCCAGACCTTGTTGAAGTCCTCCATGCCGACCTGGGCGACGACCTTGCGGACGAAGACCGCGCCCTCCTCGTACTGCTTCATCTTCAGGTCGAGGCCGAGGAGCTGGCGGATGATGCGGTCGATGCGGTTGGCGCCCTCGCGGCGGCGCTGGAACCGGCGGCGGATCGTCGCCACCGACGGCACGACCTCGGGCCCGACCGCGTCCATCACGTAGTCGCCGTGGCCCTCGGCCAGCGTCATCACCGCGGTGATGCGGTCCATCACCTCGCCCTGGGCCTCGCTCTGGAAGGCCTGGATGAGGCTGCCCTCGCCGCCGCGCACCACCTCGGCCACGGCCTCCCCGGCGGCGCGCAGCCGGTCGAGGAAGGCGGCCGCGTCCATCTCCGAGGACAGCAGCAGGTCCTGCATCTGCTCCTGCACGTACCCGCGCAGCCAGGGGGTGGAGCTGAACTGCATGCGGTGGGTCTCCTCGTGCAGGCAGACCCAGAGCCGGAAGTCGCGCGGGTCCACGTCGAGCTCGCGCTCGGCCTGCACGATGTTGGGCGCCACCAGGGTCAGGCGGCCCGCGGGCGCGTTGCCGTCCGGGTCGGGCGGCAGGAAGAGCTCGTACTGGCCGAGCACCCGCCCGGCCAGGTAGGACAGCACCGCGCCGAGCTGGGCGCCGGTGACGCGCGAGCCGACGGCGGTGGTGAGCGCGCCGGCGGTGCCGGCCCCGGCGGCGGCGCGCTCGGCGCCGAGCCGGTCGAGGATGGGCTCCAGCACGGTGCGGAACCCGTCGACGTTGGCGCGGATCCATCCCGGGCGGTCGACGACGACCGCAGGCCCGGCCGGTTCCAGCGGGTCCATGCCGGTGAACTCGCGCACGTGCCCGCGGGCCTGCTCGGACAGCTCCCGGAGCTGGGAGACGGCCTGCCGGGCGTCGGAGAGGTCCACCTGGGGGCCAGGGCGCACGAGGCGGATCCCGGTGTTGACGGCTACGTCCCAGTCGATCACAGTCACGCCCTCACCGTACCCGCGGGGAGGTGCGCCAAGGCGGTGCGTGCGGATTTTCCGGGTTTCCTCAGGGAAAGCCCCTCAGACGCCGCTCAGGGACGCGCCCGGCGCTCAGGAGCACCCGCAGGAGGCGACCGCCGCCGCCAGCTCGTCCAGGCTCGACCCCGAGGCCGCGTCCCCGCTGGACATGAAGGCGAACACGAGCAGCCGCCCGTCGGCGTCGTAGACCGTCCCGGCCAGGGTGCTCACCCCGCTGAGCGTGCCGGTCTTGGCGCGCACCACGCCCGCGCCCGCCGCGGCCCCGCTGGAGTCGCCGTAGCGCCCGGCGAGGGTGCCGCTGAAGTTGCCGGTGGGCAGGCCGCTCAGGACGTAGCTCAGGTCCGGGCGCTCCGGGTCGGAGGCGGCCAGCAGCATGTCCGCCAGGGCGTGCGGGGAGATGCGGTTGTCCACCGACAGGCCGCTGGCGTCGGCCAGCTGCACCCCGCCGACGCCGAGCCGGTCCAGCACGTCGGTCATGGCCCGGGATCCTCCCTGGAAGGAGGGCTCCTCCCCCTCGGCGATGGCGGTCTGGCGGGCCAGCGCCTCGGCGACGTTGTTCTCGCTCGCCAGCAGCATGTGCTCCACGAGCGCCGAGACCGGCGGGGAGGAGACCGAGGCCACGGGGTCGGCGCCGTCGGGGGCCGTGGCCGGTTCCGGTCCCCCGCGCACCTCCACGCCCTCCTCGCGCAGGGCGTCGGCGAAGGCGTCGGCGGCGGTGCGCGGCGGGTCGTCCACCCGGTCGCCGTACTTGTCGTTCCGGTCCTCCCGGCCGCCGTCGATCATCAGCGCGTGCACCGGGGCGACGGAGCCCTCCCAGACGTAGTTGTCCTTCCAGCCGGGGCCGGTGGCCGAGCCGGGGTAGAGGGTGTCGTCGTACCCCAGGTCGACGGCGTCGACGCCGCGGTCCTCCAGCGCCCGCGCGGTGCTCTCGGCCAGCCGGTCGAGCGTGGCGGGCTCCGGGTAGGTGCCGGGGTCGGCGTCCCGGGTGAGCGTCGGGTCGCCGCCGCCGACGAGGATGAGGCGCTCGCCGTCGAGGACCGCGTCGGTGGCGATGCGCCGGTCGGGCCCGGCGGCCTCCAGGACGGTCAGCGCGGTGGCGATCTTGGTGGTGGAGGCCGGGACGGCGCCCCGGTCGGCGTCCCGGTCGAAGACCCCCTCGCCGGTGGCGGCGTCGGCGACATAAGCGGAGAGTCCCTCACCCAGCCCCGAGTCGGACATGGGATCATCGAGGTGGTCCGCCAGGCGGCCGGGGTCGACCGGGTCGGCTCCGGGTAGGTGGGCGGCCGTCTCCTGCTGGGCGTGCGCGACAGGGTAGGGCACCGCGGGCAGGGGTCTCGACCCGACCAGGTCCGCCGCGACAAAGCCCGCCACCAGCACGAATATGGTGAGCATGGCCAAGGCCAGGAGCACACCGGACCGTTTCGTCCCCAACTCCGCCACCTGCCTTCCTCCTGGCTCCGCCGCCGCGTGACCGCTGGTACAGACAAGCGACACTAGTCGTAAGGGAAGCCGAGAACAGCATGAAATTCGACGTCACCATCGAGATCCCCAAGGGCGAGCGGAACAAGTATGAGATGGATCACGAGACGGGCCGTATCCGCCTCGACCGCATGCTGTTCACGTCCACGAGCTACCCCGCGGACTACGGGTTCATCGAGGGGACGCTGGGCGATGACGGCGACCCGCTGGACGCCCTCGTCCTGCTGAAGCAGCCCACCTTCCCGGGCTGCCTGATCCGCTGCCGCGTCGTGGGCATGTTCCGCATGCGCGACGAGGCCGGGGGCGACGACAAGCTGCTCTGTGTGCCGGCGACGGACCCGCGCATGGAGCACATCCGTGACATTCACCACGTCAACGAGTACGAGCGGCTGGAGATCGAGCACTTCTTCACGGTCTACAAGGACCTGGAGCCGGGCAAGTCGGTCGAGGGCGCCACGTGGGTCGGCCGCCACGAGGCCGAGCAGGAGGTCATCTCCTCGGTGACGCGCGCCGAGGAGAAGGGCGTCCACGGGGACCGGTCGCACATCGACCTCGAAGACCAGGTGTCCTGAGCGGACCCGTCCGAGGAACCCGCCGAGGGGCCCATGCGCCGTGCGCACGGGCCCCTGCTGTTCTTCCGGGGGACGTCCGGTCTTTCGGGGGGACGTCCGGTTTCCGGCCGTTCCGCCCGCCGCGCGGCGGAACCGCCGGATAGGCGACGGAACCGCCGGTTGTGCGGGGGAACCGCCGGGCCCCGGAACGGGGTCAGCGGGAGGCCATCGGGGGCACGCCCATCCAGGTGGGGACGCGATCGGTCTCGGCGCGGGTGTAGACGTAGACCGCCAGCACGACCAGCAGGACGGCGCAGGCGGCCACGGCCAGGCGGGGCAGGAGCGCGCAGACCCTGCCCCCGCTGCGGCGGGAGGGCGGCACGGGGAAGCCGTCCTCGTCGAAGGCGTCCGCCCGGTCGGCCACGTGCGCACGGTGCCCCTCCAGGCCCGGCCCCAGGGCGCCGCTGAGCACCCGAAGCCGCAGCCCGGGGGGCGGATCGGCCGACGGCGCCGAGTATTCAGGGTCCGGCCGCGCCGGGTATTCAGGGTCCGGCCGCTCCGGCTGGGGGGCGGGCGTCTCGGGCGGCCGGTGGTGCTCGCACTCGGCGAGGGCGACGGCCAGCAGCCATTCACGCAGCCGCCCCTCGTCGCCGAGGCGGTCGATGTGGGCCCCGGCGACGATGAAGGTGTCCCGCAGGGCGGCCTGGGCGGAATCCGAGTCCCGCAGGAAGGCGCGGCAGGCCCGGTACAGCTCGTCTCCGTAGGCATCGAAGAGCCGAGCGTAGGCGCATGCCGCGGACGGTCGACTGGATCTCAGGGCGAGGGCAAGGTCCCGGTCCATCATGTGACAGGAATCTACGGCCCATGCACCCCATTGAGGAGACTTTCGACGAAAAACGCCACGAAGGCCTGATTTCCGCTCCTTTCCCGCACCCTCCGGCCATGCCCGCCTCCATAGCGCGCGCGAAGAAGGGGTCGGAGCCCCACACGTCGTCGGCGGGATGCCGTGGGAGGTGGCGGGAAGCGGCGACGGCGACGACCGGAACAGCAGGTACCCCGCTTAGAGCCGCTTGCCGGGCGGCGGGCCGCCGGAGCGCAAAGCGGAAAGGGCGGCGACGACGCAGCTCGGCG